>JAUVGW010000032.1 GCA_030593565.1 Phycisphaerae bacterium
GGCCGACGTAGGCGCGCTGAAAACCGCTTGGCATTCTACGTCGGCCACGGGGGGCCGACGCTACGCACGGCGCGAAACCCATCTCATGGAAACTGCATTAGAATCCGTACTTCTCACGCAGGGCGTCGCTGGTCTTGCCCAGCAGATCAAACACGCGCTCGGCGTCGGCCGGCTCCATCGAGCCCGTACCACACGATGGCGTGATGAAAGCGCGCTCCACGATGATCTGCTTGTCGATGCCGGTCCGTTCTGCGAGATGGTCCACGCCTTTCTCGAAACGCGCCACAAGGCTGGCGACCGATTCGTCGCGGATTGCCGTGCTGGTCGGCACGACGCCCCAGGCGAGCGTATTCTTCCGTTCGACAAGCTGGGTTTTCATATGATCGGGGTACAGCGCCACTGTCTCGCCAAACTGGAAGGCGTCGAAGTTCACCATGTCGGCCCCGGCGTCGACGAGCAACGACCAGTCCGTGTTGCCGCAACAATGCACTCCCGCGATCGCCCCTTCAACATGGATCGCCTCGATCACCTCGCCGAGCTTGGCGATCACGTCCTCCCGTTGGACCGATACGTAGGTCGAGCTGCCAAACGCCGACAGGATCGGTTCGTCCACGAAACAAATGACCTTGTCTGCATAGGGCTTGAACTTCTGGATCTGCCAGCGACACTTCATCGCCATTCCCTTGACGACCGCATCGACGAACTCCTCATTGTAATAGATGGCGCGTTTGTTCTCGTCGGTGATGGTCAGTGCAAACGAGATCGGGCCGGTCGTCTGACACTTGACGAACGGCGGCTTTCGGCCGTCGGCTTGGAGCTTACTCTCCAGTGCGGGAATGCCCGCCGAAAACTCGGGAGTAATCGCCATCGACGAGCAGTCGCCGCTCTCCTCGGCCGCTATGTAGCCTTCATAGAACGCGGCTAGCTCCTCCGAGTAGTCCCCGCTTGTATCAACAAACATCCGGGCCTTGTCTTCGTCGATCACGATGCGCGGCAGACCCTCGGAATACTGGACCTCCATCTGTTCGCGCAGGCCGCGCTTGGACAACTGCGGCCAGATCGGCGCATCCGGAATCGCGCCGAAGATTACCTCAAGCGCCCGGGCCGGGTCCGCATACGGCATCGAACCGATCGCCGTGGCGGCGCACTTGGGCGTTACGTCCATTCTCAATCTCCTTGGTTTGCCAGGTACTGGTCAAATTTGGGTGCCACGGGCGGCTTGTCCGCCTGTGTGGCCACTGGCAGCAAGCTGCCAGTGGTACCCGAACGTCAAACTTTTCACGCACCATCTGTCATGCTGTTGATCGCGCTTTGACTTTTTCCCACAGCTCGCGGAACTGGCGCGTCAATTTTGCGTCCGCAATGTCCACCAACGGCCGGTCCTCGCGGTCAGCCCGGCGAATCACCTCACTAAACGGCAAACCGCCCAGATACTCCGCGCCATCCAACTCCCTCTCCAGAAACGCACGCTCCTCCTCGTTCGCTATCTTGTTGCCGATGACGACGACTCGCCGAACGCCCACTTCGCCGGCCATTCGGCGTACGCTAGCGGCGGTTTCGATCGCTCGACGACCAGGCTCGACGATGACCGCCATGAGGTCGACACCCCGTCCGGTGGCCCGCCCCAGATGCTCCAAGCCGGCCTCAAAATCCAGGATAACACAATCGTCCTTATAGAGGACCACATCCACCAGCAACGCCCGCAGCAGCACGCTTTCCGGGCATGCACACCCCGAACCGCCGCTTTCGATCGCACCCAGCACAAGAAGATGGATGCCGCGAAACTGCGCCGATTCCTTCTCCGCGATATCCGAGACATCTGGATTCAGCTTGAACACTTGGCCGTACTGATTCACCTTTGCGCCGGTGCGTTGTTCGATCAGCGCCCGCCGTTCAGCCAGGGGAACAATCTCGCGCCGCTGAGCCGCGGGCATCCCCAACGCCGCCGCCAGGTTCGCATCCGGGTCGGCGTCGATGGCAAGCACGCGCTGTCCATCGGTCGCGGCCAGATGGGCGAACATCGCCGCCACGGTCGACTTGCCGACGCCCCCCTTACCGCTGATTGCGAGTTTCATCCCCATCGATCGCTGATTGCTCTCATTCTATTAATGTTTGAATGGCTAATGAAACGCGCCCCAAGCCCATGGATCGCAATCCATGGGCTTCCGGTGGATGCGGGACGTTCACTCGCCCATTGAAGCGTCATTAGTAGGACATCTTGCTCATCGCCGCGATGAACTCGGGGCTCGTCCCACAACAACCGCCGACGATGCCGGCGCCCGCCGCGACCAGATCCTTGACCTTGGTCGCGAATTCGTCAGGCTCCATGGTATAAACCGCCTGGCCGTCCTTCATCTCGGGCATCCCGGCGTTGGCTTTCACCCAGATCGGTTTGTCGGTAACGGCGCGGTACTTCGCTGCCACCTTGATGTAATTGTCGATTCCGATTCCACAGTTGCAGCCGAGCACGTCTGCGCCGGCATCGGTGTACGCAGTCGCGGCCTGTTCCGGTGTGACGCCCATCATGGTGCACGTCTGATCCGGGCCGGAATCGTAGGTCATGCACGCAACCACCATCAGGCCCGTGGTCTTGGCCGCCCGAACCGCCGCCGTCGCCTCAACCAGTTCCGACATCGTCTCGACCACGAGCGCGTCGGCGCCGCCTTCTGCGAGCGCTTCGGCCTGCTCCTTGAAGCCTGCGTACAACTCGTCTTCAGTTACCTCACCGGTCATAATCATCAGACTGCTGGGACCGACCGAACCGAAGACCTTGGCTTTCGAGCCGGCGGCTCGCTTACTGATTTCGGCGCCGGCCTGATTAAGAGCCCCTGTTCGATCAGCGCACTCGTGACGGCGGAGCACAAAGCGGCTGCCGCCGAACGTGTTGGTCAAAATGATTTGCGCCCCGGCGGCGACATAGGCCGCCGCTACCCGCTCGACCAACTCCGGCTTCTCGACGTTCCATGTCTCCCGGCAGAACCCCGGCGGGCAACCCAGCTTGTCCAATTCCGTTCCCCAAGCACCGTCCGAAATCGTTATTCTTCCGGCGTAATCTTCAACTCTGGTTGCCATTGAGGCTCCTCATGATCAAAGGCGATACGGTGTAGCTCGCGCACTTATTTTCAAGTACACGGGACGGAAAGTAAGTCTACCTGGACTTCTCGCACCAGTTGCATCGAGCGGGATTCCACCTTTGCTGCAGCCCAGTAAAATACGCGAATTGCGCCGCATTGGCAACTTGTTTACGCCTTGTCTCCGCCAACGGGCAGGGCAATCGAAAGAATGGCGGATGTAGCGGCCGACCCCCGTGTCGGCCGGAGAACACCAACGGTTTCCGACGGCCGACACGGGGGTCGGCCGCTACACAAGCGCGCAAACTGCTGCAAAGACCACCGCCCAGCCATTCTTGCGATTGCCCTGCGCCAACAAGGTCCATGACAGTTCAGGCGGCCCATGGGGATCAACGCCATGTCACCCCCACAGCCAAAATCGACTGATCCTGTCGTTTAGCCGCGACCAGCACGGGAGCGCGTGGCGGACGCGCTCCCCTGCGGGTCGCGGCTAAACAGTAGGAATACCGGCTCGAGACGAGCCGGCTCGCTGAATCGGGGGCTCGTATTCCGAGGGGGCTAGAATCTACCTGCAATCGTAACGTGCATGCTAGACTCGCGAGGTATGCATCATCCGGGTTCGCGGGGCGTTTCGGATCGGATACAATGACCAGACGCTTGAGCAGCACAAGGTTCGGTCCGTCATGTGGAAAATCGCCTGGTGCAACCTGTATCGCGACAAGGTCCGTTTCATCACGGCCGTGGTCGGGTTGGTCTTTGCCATCGTGCTGATGGCCGTGCAGGCGTCGATCTTCCTCGGTGCCGTGCATAACTCGTCCCTGCTGGCCCAGCAGGCAAACGGCGACCTTTGGATCGTGCCCTATCGCGCGTCGAACGCCGATTTCTCCGTGCCGATGCCGAGCCATCGCTGCTATCAGGCGCTCGGGATTCCCGGTGTCGAGCGGACCGGCCGCATGGTCGTCGGCTTCAGCGTCCTGCGTTTTCCATCCGGTCGGCAGGAACCCGTGATCGTCGTCGGTACGGATACGGAGCATCGCTGGCTACCTTTTGATCCCAGCCTCGCCAGAATGAAGACGGCCGAGGGTCGCGGCATCATCCTTGACGGGCGCGAGCGCACGCGGTTCGCCGAATCCGTTGAACCACTGCCTGTCGGCGCGAGGGCGGAGTTGAACGGGCATCGTGTCTTCGTCGCCGGCTATACGAGCGACATGGCATCGTTCACGCCGACGCCGTACGTCTTCACGTCCTACGAGGCGGCACTGGATTTCACCCACATCACCGCGGATCAAACCGTTTTCGTCATGGTCAAGTGTGAGCCCGGCGTTGACGTTCTTGCCGTTCGCCGTGTCCTGGTCGAACGAATCCCGGACGTCGAGGTTCTGACCAAGGCGGAGTTCGCCACCCGATGCTGGCAATACTGGGTCATGGGTACCGGTATGGGCTACTCGCTCGGGCTGATGGCCGTTCTCGCGCTGATCGTCGGCATGACAATCGTCGGTCAGACGTTTGTCACGGGCGTTCTGGTCAAACTCCGCGAGTACGGCACGCTCAAGGCGCTGGGCTTTCGCAACAGCTTCGTGGCAGGCACCATCGTCGCCCAAGGCGTCATCGTGGCCTTGCTCGGATACGTCCTGGGATGCGGCGGAGCCCTGCTGGTTTCGCATTTCGCCGGCACCGGCGGTACGGCCGTGACGATGTTGATGCCGCCGTTGTTGTTCGTGGTGCTCCTGCCGCTGACACTCGTCATGTGCGTCACATCCAGCCTGGCCGCTGCATGGCGCGTCTTCCGGCTGGCCCCGGCGGAGGTGTTTCGATGAGCGCGCCCATCGCCGAACTCAAGCAGGTATCCAAATCCTTCGGCCGTGGCCCGACGACCGTTCACGCCCTGCAGCGTATCGACATCGAGATTCGTACCGGCGAGTTGACGCTGATCGAAGGCCCGTCCGGCAGCGGCAAGACCACCCTGTTGCACATCCTCGGCTTGCTGCAACGGCCCGACACGGGTGAAGTGTGGCTGGCCACCCGGCGCATGGACAATCTGCCCGAGTCCCACTCGCCCGACGTGCGAGCGGCAAACGTCGCCTTGATCTTCCAGGGATACAACCTGTTCGACGCGCTGACCGCCCGAGACAACGTTGCCGTTGCTGATCTGTTGAAAGCGGTGATGCGTCGCCGGGGAACCATTAGCAGGGTGCCCCGTCCTTTGCGCAGCAAAGGGCGGGACGTCACGAACCTGCTTGAACGTTTTGGCTTGACCGACAGGGCCGACCACCTACCGAATGAACTGAGCGGCGGCGAGAAGCAGCGGATTGCGATCGCACGCGCCCTCGCTTGTCCCGGCCAGCTCGTGCTCGCCGACGAGCCGACCGCCAACCTCGATTGGGCCAATGCCCAGGATGTCGTGCAGCGCCTCGCGGATCTGGCGCATCTCGACGGCAAGGCGGTCGTCATGGTCTCGCACGATTTCCGTCTGGAACCATTTGCGGATAGAATCGTGGGATTGCTAAACGGCCAGGTTTCCAGTGATCGTATCCGGGATGGCGGGCCAATGACCAGCGCAAATGACAGAACGCGGAAATCGCGCGCAACTTGCGAGGAACCGGGCGAATCGAACGGCGGATCGCGGGCTTCGGCCGGTTCGACCGCGCGGCGAGACGAGCGAAGGGCTTCAATCGCGGCCCGTCTGATGCCGTGGCTGTGCGTGGCCGTGCTGCTGGTCATCGGGGTCTTCGTTGCCACTGAATACGTGCTGCCGCGTTCCGCGAAACCGGCCGGCGGCACAACCGTACCGTTTGTCGATACACCCAGGCCGTATGTTGCCGCTGCGTTGGCCGTCGTGGAACCCAGCACGCAATTGGTCGCGCTGCGCACCGAACGGCGTGGACGCATCAAGGCCATCATGAAACACGCGGGTGATCGCATCCGGGCCGGCGAGCCGCTCGTCTTGCTCGATGATGCCACACCGAAGGCACTCGTCGACATGCGTAAGACGGACTTGCGTCTGGCGGAGGCGAACCTAGCCAGATTGAAGGCCTGGCGGCGTTCCGAGGAACGCGCGATGGCGAAGGCGGGCGTCGATCGCGCGCAGGCGCGCCTCGATCGCGCGGCGCGCGAGCTACAGCGCATTCAGAAGCTGTTCGACCGGCAGGCCGCTCCGGAATCGGAGCTGAACGCCGCGATCGAAGAAAAACGCTTCGCCGTGGCCGCCGTCGAAGAAGCCGTGCAGGCGCACGCCATCGCCGAGGCCGGCCCGAGCGTCGAACAAGTCCAAGTCGCCGAGGCCCGAGTCGAGCAGGCCCATGCCGCCTTGCGGATGGCCGAGACGGAGTTGTCATTGCACACGATCGTCAGCCCGTTTGACGGGCATGTCATCTACCGTCACCTGGAGCCTGGGGAAGTCGTGGAACCTGAATCCCCCGCTTCGATCCTCAGCATCGGCAACCTCGACGACATCCGGCTGCGGGCCGAGGTTGACGAGGCGGACATCCGGCGCGTTTACGTCGGACAACGCGTTATGGCCACCGCTGCCGCCTATGGCGAGCGAGTATTCAAGGGCCGCGTCGTCCATCTCGAACCCATGATGGGCCGAAAAACCATCCGCACCGAACGGACGACCGAACAGCAGGACTCGAAGGTTCGCGAAGTTATCATCCAGCTTGCTCCCGACACGCCGTCGTTACCAATCGGCCTGCAAATGACGGTTCGGTTCCTCGACGACCCGGCGACAACCAAGCCTACCGTTTGAATCCGATTCGCATGGATCGCGTATCCCGCGTCACTCGATTCTTGGTCCAGCCCACGCCGGCTGCTAGTGGCCAAGATCCTTGGCGGCGATTGTCTTGAGCACCAAGCGGTACCGTCGCACCTTCCGAGTTATGTCCTGAATCGGCAGTCTCCAGTCCCATCTCGCGTGGGCAGGGGGAGATGTTATCGACGCTTGGGCGGCGACGGCCGTTTCGGTACCCATTGATCTTCGGAGGCTTCCCTGATATGCTGATATGCTGGGGGCGGGTTATCTATCGCTGTAGCTTTCCGGTGCCGGGTGCCGAGTTTGCGGTTTTCTGACAATTGTCGCTAAGGAGAGGGTGATGAGGAAATATCCATTCCACACAGAGACCGACGTTTGGTCTCGGTCGTTCTTCGCCATTCTGATCTCGGTACTGATTATTACAGGACCGACCTTCGCCGCTGATCGGATGGTGCTGTGTGAAGCATTCCTGCTGTGCGGAGTCTGACCGACGGGTGACGAATACGCGGGTGCCGCGTTGGAAATGATGTTGGCCGACTATCCAGACAGCTTCGCTGTGGTGGAAATCCAGTGTGATGCGGCCTATGCGACCCCCTGGGGCGATGCGAGGGAAACCTTCTATGGTGTGTTCGACACGCCTTGGGCTTGGTTCGACGGCGTAGGCGAGTGCCCGGGCCATCTTGGGGATGTCGCGCTACAGTACGACTGGTACTTGACCGAGTATCAGGCAAGACAGGCTGTTCCCACCGACGTCATCATCGAGCTGGGCGGCCACGAGGTCACCGGCCAGACCTATCGCGTCCAGGCGCGCGTCTGCCTCGAATCGGGCGGCGAGGCGAAGGACGTCCGTGTCCACATTGTGCAGGTGCTGGACCATTGGCCCTTCGACCTGAACTACAATCCGCGGAACGGTTTCAAGCAAGCCGCCCCCCCGGTCGACGTGTACCTGACGCCCGGGGAATGTGAATTCATCGAGTTTGATTTCGAGTTTGATGCGGACAGTTGGGGAGATCAGCCCAACATCAAGATCATCGCCTGGGCCCAGACCCCGAACGAATCCGGCCCCGCCGAGGTTTATCAGGCCGCCATCATGGCTTGGCCTTTTGAGCTCATCCTTGAACCTGGCGCCACGACGATGCCGTTCCTCGACGAGTTCGCTACGACCATCTTTGACCCGAGCCTTTGGACCGGGGTCGATGGCGCGGAGGTGAACGATGTCGCCATCGGGGAACCCACGACTCCCTATTCGTTGAATCTCAGCGGTTCTGCCAAGGGGGGTGATGCGATCCGTACCGCGAGGATAGACACTGCCGCGTTGCCTGACATTCTCCTGGAATACGCTTACGAGCAGACAGGCGACGGCATGTCTCCCGACGCAGGCGAAGATCTCGTCGTCGAGTACCTCAACAGCAGCCTCAATTGGATCGAGATCGAACGGCATCCTGGTAGCGACGGCGACATGGTGGTCTTCTTGCTGGAATCATTTGTACTGACCATGCCGGATGCGTTTCATCCTGACTTCCGCGTTCAGTTCCGCGTCGAGTCGTCGGATGCCGATGCTGACGATTGGTTCGTCGACGACGTATTCATCGATTCAACGGCCGATGACGACCCTCCCCAACCGGATCCGATGGAATGGGAGTCCGCGCCGGCGCCGCTCGATACGTCGGCGGTCACCATGACGGCGGCGGCGGCAACGGATCATTTTCCGCCGGTCATGTACTACTTTGATGCCTGGGACGGCGGTGTCAGCAGCGATTGGCAGACGGCGAACTTGTACATTGACGGCGGCAAGGCGCCGAACACATTGTGTACCTATCGGGTTCAGGCACGGGACAGTGCCGTGCCGCCCAATGTGGGTGGCTGGTCCGCACCTGTCACGACGGCTACCGCGATCGAGACACCTGTTGACTTGACCTCCGGGCTGACGACGGAGTCCACCATTGCCGTCACGGTCGTCGGCACGTTCACGGATCTCGACGTTGGCGATTCAGGCCTGCTGATTGAATGTGTGGAGACCGGCGCGACCAGTGGTTGGATGACCGACATGGAGTGGACGTGCGGCGGCTTGGCCGCCGGCACCGAATACACGTTCACCGTCCGGGCGAGGAACCAGACGGGCAACGAGACCGAATCCGTGCAAGTCTATTTCAGCACGACGTTCGAAGGCACCTGCCCCACACAAATGGGCGATGTGAACGGTGACGGCTGGGTCGATGGCGGGGACATCGAGGCTTTCATCAGGGTTGTGTTCGATCCTCCCGGCGATCCGTCCGACCAGCCGCCGTGTGGCAGCTACGGCGCAACTGTGGAAGACAACGTCATCGGGTTTATCGACGATCTTCTCGGCGATTAGGGACGGTTGAATCCGTGGCCGGAATGAAGGCGGGTGACCCGATAGGTCGCCAAAAAAGGATTGATCATGCGGATCGCCGGCTTCGATCACACGTCACGGACCATCCTTATTGCGTTTGTGATCGTCGGCGCGACGTCACTGACGGCAGTCGCGCAGGAATCCCGCTTGCCGGAAGGTGGCAAGTTGCCTCCTTATTCTCGGGTGTTCCCCATCGACGGTGATCGTTCGCCTTCCGAGCGCGTCCAAATGCCCAGGAACGGTCTACCGAATATCATGCTGACGGGCTATTGGCCGCCGACGAACGAGATGCTGCGACAGTTCAGCGACAATCCCGAGCAGAATCCCGGCGGCTGGGTCGGCGAAAACTGGGAAGGCCGCGGCTACAACATCTATGCCTTCTTTCCCGAATTCCCGGGGGGCCTCGGCCAGGGCGAAGGCGACTTCGAAGTCGATTACCAGGATACCTCGGATGACTGGTGGCCGCTTGTCGACCTACTCGATCCGATTGCCATTATCACGTTCGGTCGTGCGGGTGACGACTATGACTGGGAACTGGAGATGCGCTTGCGAAACCTCGCATCCTGGTATGACGACTACGCGGCACCGCTTCAGCCGACGCCAAGCCCGCCGGACAGCAGCGTTCCGGCGAGCTTCGTTCGCCAATCATCCCTCCCCCTGCAGGAGATCGTCGACGCCGTCGACGCCGCCGTTCCGAGCATCAACCCGTACGTCGACACGACGGGTTACGCCGGCGCTTTCCTGTGCGAGTACATCGCCTACCACGGTACGTGGTATCACGATCTCCACGCGGACCCGGAAGACCCGGCCTTCAACGTCGCTGCCGGTCACATCCACGTCGGAAGCCTGGTCAGTCTGCCAAATGCCGTCCTCGCCGTCGAGGTCTCGGTGCGAACGTTGACGGACTACCTCGATTCGCAGCTCTATCTTCCAGGCGATCTGAACTGTGACGAAACTGTCGATGTCGCGGACATCGCGCCGTTCGTCCTGGCGCTGGTTGATTCGGATGCATACGTCGCGGCCTATCCGGAATGCAAGCTTCGCAACGCGGACATGGACGACGATTTGGCGGTGAATGGCAACGACATCCAGCCATTTGTCGATCTACTTCTTTACATTCCGCCCGACGAAACACCGCCGACGCCCGCCCCGTCGTTTGCGACGGCGCCCACCCCCGTCAGTACGACGTCCCTGACGATGACCTCGACGGTGGCGACCGACGACGAAACGCCTCCCGTCGAATACTACTTCTGGACCAATCCGTTTGTCACGTTTCCCGGCCACACCGGGACTTGGCAGGAGGATACGACCTACATTGACGTGTCGCTGGTGCCGAACACGAGTTATACGTACGTCGTCAGGGCTCGGGACAGTGTCATTCCCGTTCCGAACCAGACGCCGTTTTCCATCCCCGGTACCGGCTCCACTTACGTCGAGACACCATCGGGGATTCAGGATGTTTCGATCACCGACACGTCGATCGAGGTGATTGCCTTGGGCACGTTCACGAATCCGATAGAAGGCGACACGGGTCTATATTTCTCGTGGGAGCTGCTCGACGAGACGCCGATCGGAAATAGCGGCTGGGTGGCGACGGACGCGACGGTCACGGCCGGCGGCCTGACGGCCGGGATGACCTATCGCTTCCGCGTGATCTCGCGCAATCGCGACGGCCAAACCGATCCCGCCGGTGAGGCGACGGCGGTGTTCACGACCGAGTGAGACCGCGAGCGTCCGTTGTTGAGTGACATACAGCCGATCCACGTGGCGGACGTCAACGGCCTTTTCGGCACCGTGTCCACAAAGCCGCGTCCATGACGAATTCGGCGGGCTGCGACGTCGAGTGTGGCGTCGGCCCCCCGTGGCCGACGTGAAGTACTGAGGGGTCCTCCGCACATACTTCGGCCCCATCACTTGCCACCGGTGACGACCAGGACGATTCCGAGACACGTCAGAAGCAGTGAGATGGCGGTGCCGAAATGCTGTTCTGACAGGCGTCGGTGGACCGCCATGCCGGCGATGATGCCGAGCACGGCCGCGGGCAGCAGCCAGACCGCGGCGATCAGCTCATCACGCGTCAACAGATCAGCCCTCACGTAGCTGGCGCCGCGAAGGATGCTCAACAACAAGAAGAACCACAGGAGGGTGGCGCGAAATGCGCCCTTGTCGAGCCTGTAGGTTTTTAGCAGGAAGATGACCGGTGGACCGCCCGTGCCGAACAGTCCGGCCAACCCGCCAGCCAGCAAACCCGCCGGCAGGCCGATCCATCGCATTTTTTTCTTTGGGAGGGGCTGCCCATTCGGCGTGTCGTTCGCGATTCGCCGGTTCGCGGTCCGCTCCTGATACAGGAACCATGCGCCGGCAGACGCCACGACGAGGCCCAGCACTCGCTTCAGGCCGGTTGCGTCACCGGCGGCGAGGAGATTGGTCCCCACGTATAGTCCAATGACGGTTGTGGGGAGTAGTCCCAGCAGCAGCCGAATCCTCGCTTGACGCCACGCGTGGGCCAGCACCCACACTTCTGTGACCAGCGTCAAGATGAGCAGCATCGCAACCGCCGCCGACAGATCGGGCAGGATTAGCGCCAACAGGGCGATCGAGAACATCCCAGCCCCGAAGCCGACGGTCGCGTAGATCAACTGCGCCAGCGCGACGACAAGCCCGCACAGAAGCAATACCGTAGTGTTGGAGAACATGTCAGGCATGTGCCTTGTGCCTCGTATTCGGTCAATAATGCCGTCGTCATTGGCTGTATGGCGCGTCCACGGACAAGCTCCATTATTCGGTTCGTCGGACGGGTGCTTGTATTCAACACCGTCCTCCAAGTCAGCGTTGCCTCGTCTGATTCGCTTGTCCGTGCCACACCCAGTTGGCGCGGCAACGCACTTGGCAGATAATGACGCGTGGTCCCCGGGTCCGTCAAGCAGATCAGGAATCGGCCCGGGGTTGGACCGTTCGAACCTGCACTCCTGGATGCGTCAGGCTGCACGCATCTCGGGTGCGCGTCAAGTAGATCATGCGCGCAGATCGACTCGAGATCACTCGTCTGTCCCGGAAGTTCGTGTCGGATGACCGACGCGTCATCACGCGGTTTTTCTCGCCCGGCAGCGAGGCTCGCACGCGGTTGATTCTCGATCGGGTCCTGGCACTGGGTGACGAAGACACCTCCCGCGTTTTGTCAAGCGCCCTCCAGAACTTTGCGGGCCGCCACAGGGACATCGGGGCGGTCTTCCTGGAGCATTTTGACAGGATCTCGCATTTCGTGAAGGGCGGCGACGGCCTGTCTCCCGAGCGGCGGATGCTCATCGGTGCGTACTTCACGATGGAGTATTCCATCGAGTCGGCTGCTTTGTTCAACCCGTCCATGGTGCCGCATCCGGACCAGACCGGACTGGCGACCGGCAGCACGCGGTTCATCATGAGCCTGCGGGCGACGGGCGAAGGACATGTCTCGTCGATCGTCTTTCGCACGGGAGTGATCGACACGACCGGCGGAATCAGCTTCGATCCGGCCGGGAGATTCGTCGAGCGGGCCAAGCTCGTCGAGGACAAGCTCTACGAGCGTCAGATCATCTTCTTGAAACTGATAGAAATGGGTGCGTACAACCTCATGGTGCAGGAGGTCCTGGACCGGTTGCCGGAGAAGTTCACGTTTCGGCAGCTCGAGGGGCTTCTCGACGAGATGAGCAGAGACCGCGATGAACCGGAGCCGTTTCGAGAGAGCGCGGACAACATGCTGTGGCTCGCGGAATCCAATTACCACGTCCGGTTTCCGGAAGACGCGTCGCCGTCGGAGGTGGTCATCTTTCCGATCTCTGAAAACGAAAGCCGCGGGATCGAAGACGTCCGTTTCGTGCGGTTCACCGAGGACGACGGTCGTGTGATGTACTACGGTACCTATACGGCGTACAACGGCATGCGAATCCTGCCGCAGTTGCTCGAAACGCCCGGTTTCCGGGAGTTTCACATCACAACCCTGAACGGTGGATCCTGCCAGAATAAAGGCATGGCGTTGTTTCCGGAACGGATCGATGGGTGGTATTTCATGGTGTCGCGGCTGGACGGCGAGAGCATCTTCATCATGCCTTCGAAGAACATCCGCTTCTGGAATGACGCGACGCGCTTACAGACACCGAGCCAACCCTGGGAGTTGGTGCAGCTCGGCAATTGCGGCTCGCCGGTGAGGACGCCTCACGGCTGGCTGCTCCTGACGCATGGTGTCGGAGCTTTGCGGCGGTACTGCATGGGGGCTGTGCTGTTGGATCTGTGCGATCCAACCAGGATCGTGGGCCAGCTCACCGAGCCGCTCCTGATGCCGGCCGAGGATGAGCGCGAAGGCTACGTTCCGAACGTGGTCTATTCGTGCGGCTCGATGGTTCACGGGGATCAATTGATCATCCCCTATGCCATGGCGGACTCCGCGACGAGCTTTGCGACGGTCAATCTGAACGAACTGCTGGATCACATGACCGGCTAGGGCGGATTAAATGCAATCGCAGCGTCCGATCCCCGCGTCGGACGTCGAAGACCAACGGTTTCCGGCGGCCGACACGGGTGTCGGCCGCTACGATAATAGGCAATCCGCTATAGAAAAAGTGCCCGATAACCGACACGGATTGACCCATCCTTTGCCTGACATTAAGGTTATAATCATAAGGAGGTGCTCGTGGCGGTGGTGTGCCGCCCGGGCTCAACCTGGAGTTAGACATGGGTGGACATATGATCCGCACGAGCTTTCTGTGTGCCCTGGTTGGAGTCTTGTACGTCGGCGTCGGGTGCGAGAAATCGCAGGAGCCGCCGCGACGCGCTACCGTGGCGAAGGGGAACCTGATGCCGGGTCCCACATCGGGGTTCGATCGTGCGTATGTCGTTGATCAGAAACAGGTGAAGCTCATCGAGCGTGAGGTCGAGTACACGCCATTGAGCGAGCTCCGTGGCAGCAACTCCGGATCACCCAGGAAGACCGAGGGGGGCAGCAAGAAGAAGGGGCTGTTCGGCCGAATCAAACAGAAAATGGTCGATCGAGTCGCCGGTGCTGCGAATCTGGGCACGACGACCGGGGGCAGCGCGCCAGATGAAGGCGATCCCAATCTCGATGACGATGACATGGATGATGACGGATTCGATGACGATGACATGGACGATGACGAGTTCGACGATGACGATGAAGACGACGATATGGACGAAGACGACGACGATATGGACGAAGACGACGAAGACGAAGCAGGCGGGATATAGCACCACATCGTAGCGTCGCTTTCCGCCGACGGGTGCAGCACGGCACGGACAAGGATTGCCCGTGACCAGGGCATCGGAGCCGGCTCGTGTCGAGCCGGACCGGGGCGACACGTCCCGGCTCTGAATCCGCGTTGCCTCGTCTCACCCGCCTGTCCGTGCCTCCCCACAGGTCTTTTGCGCGGCGTAGCTTGAAAACCCACCTCCTATCCTGCCGTACACGCCGCTGCCCCAGTCCGGTGACAGCGCGTTTGCGGTGATTGGGAATGCGTGTTAGTTTCTTGGCATCAAGATTCGGTGTTCGGTGATTGGACATCAGGAATTCATTGCTAGTACAAGGAGTGCGACGTGCTTCCAGGACAAAAGAAATATCCCCATATTTTCTCGCCGGGGAAACTGGGTAAGCTCGAGACGAAGAACCGCATCAAGTACGCCTCCACGGAGACGAATTTTAATTACTCCGACGGCTGGGTGGCGGACAAGGAGGTCGCCTACATGGAGGCCCAGGCCCGGGGCGGCGCGGGCATCGTCACGACGCAGGGCGCGTACACGGACGAGAGCGGCGAGGGCAAAGGCTACGTCGGCATGATGGCCATCTGGGACGACAAGTTCATCCCCGGACTCAAGCGCATCGCCGACGTCATCCGCAAGTACGACGCGCTGTCCGTGCTCCAACTGATGCATTGCGGACGCGTCGGCGGCATTCATCTCGACTATACGGTCGGCCCATCCGTGGTGGATCAGCGGCTGCCCAGGTTCCGGCCGCCGAAGGAGATGACAAGGGAAGACATCGAGATCTGCATCGAGGAGCATGTCCAAGGCGCGAGGCGTTGCGTCGAGGCCGGCTTCGATGGTGTGGAGATATCCGGCATCGTGGGCTACCTGCTGTCGAACTTCATTTCGTCGTACACGAACAAGCGGACGGATGAATTCGGCGGCGACGCCAAGGGCCGGGCCGAGTTCCCGCGACGGATCGTCGCCGGCATCCGCAAGGCCGTCGGCCCCGACTATCCGATCATTATCCGACTGTGCGGCGAGGAGCTTCTTCTCGATCGTGGCGGCAGCACGCCCGAGGAAAGCCTCGAGATGAACCGCATCATCTGCAATGCCGGCGTGGACATGCTGTCCGTGACGGTGGGCTGGCAGGAGTCGGCGGAGTCGGTCATCTCCCGTGACATCCCGCAAGGCAACTGGCTCCACGTCGCCGAGCGCTTCACGAAGGAGTTGAAGTTGCCGGTCTGCATGGCGTACCGGCTGTTCGAGCCGAAGTATCCCGAGGCGGCGCTGGCCGAGGGCACGATCGAGTTCTGGGAGAGTTGCCGGGCGATGATCGCCGACCCGATGCTGCCGAACAAGATCCTCGAGGGCCGTGAGGAAGACATCATCCCGTGCATGGCGTGTAACATCTGCCTGGCGAGGCTGTTCCGCGATGCGGAACTGACGTGCGGCGTAAGGCCCACGCTGGGCCACGAGAGCGAGGCCGACTGGGGTTTTTACGGCTTCGTCCCGACGGACGACAAAAAGAAGATCATGATCGTCGGGGCGGGCCTCGCGGGGCTCCAGGCCGGTGCCGTGGCGGCCGAGAAGGGCCACGACGTGACCATCTACGAGAAGAAGGACAAGATCGGCGGTCAGGCCGCGACCTCCGCAAAGGGTCCGTGGGGCGACAACGAGTTCATGCGACTCGTCGATCATCTGGCATCGCGCTGCGAGAAGAACGGCGCGAAGATCATCACGGGTAAGGCCGTCACGCCGGAGATGATCGAGAAGGCGGCCCCCGACAAGGTGGTGTTCGCCACCGGCGCATTGCCCGACCGGGGCGCGCTGGCCGGCGGAGATGGCAAGAACGTGGCCACCTGCCTCGACGTGATGGACGGCGTGGTGAAGCCCGGCAAGCGGGTCGTCGTGGTCGGTGACAAGGGCGTCGCGATTTCCACGGCCCTGTTTCTCGTGGACAAGGGCGGCTACGAGGTGTCGATCATTGGACCGGCCAAGAAGTTCGGCCTGGATGTGAATCCGTCCTATATCTGGCGATACATGAAGAAGCTGAAGGAGGGCGGCGTCACGCAATACAAGAAGCACAAAGTCAAGGAGCTGAAGCCGGACGGCGTCGTGGCCGTGGACCCGGAGGGCAACGAAGTGACGATCGCATGCGACACGATCGTCCTGGCCAACATGGCGCCGAACAACGAACTTCAATACGACAAGGGCGAGGTGTATTCCGTCGGCGACGCCATCGTGACGCGCCGGTCCAACGCGGCCCTTCACGACGGCTATCGGCTGGCGATGAGCTTCTAGGAAAAGCCAAAAAGTCGAAAGCCGAAAATCGAAAGTCGAAATCATGTTTCCAATCATCAATGCGTTCAGGTGCAACGGCTGCGGCGTCTGTGTGAAACGATGCCCCGCACAGATCATGGGCCTCATCAACGGCAAGGCCGCCTATCTCCAAACGCTATGCGAGGAGTGCGGCATTTGCGCCGAGGTGTGCCCGACGGACGGCATCTACTTCGAACTGCCGAAACGTTACGCCCCGGCGGAGGTCCACGAGGCCTACCAGTTCAAGCGGTAGCCCGGCTCGTCAAAGGTGGCTTACCAGGAAAGGATTGAAGATGGACATCCCCATCGAAAAGCGATTCAAGGTCTTATGCGAGATCGTCCGCGCCCAGCACTTTGCCTGGCGCGAGGCCGCCTTGGCCATGGCGCCCGAACTCGATCCGGCGGAGTTGGGCAATAAGATGTGGGAGATCACGGGCGTTCAGACGGGCCAAGCCTATCTCCGGCGGCTCGACAAGGGTAAGCCGCTGGCCGCGCAGATCGCCCGATCCATCGCGTGGTCGTCGGTCTGCATGGGGGAAGACGCCACCGTCGAGAACGGCGAAGGCGACGAGGCGTTCGTCCGACACGCGGACTGTCCCTGGTTCCACTGGCACAAACGCCTCGGCATCCTGCCGGAAGACCGACCGGGCTGTGACACGTGGTTCTTCACCGCCGTCGCCGAGATCAACAAGGCGCTCGGAACGAACGTCAAGATCGAGACCAAATGCGCCCTCCCAGACGGAGGCGACTGCTGCCTGCGGCGGATTTGGGTCGAATAGGCTGCGTGTGACCCGCAGCCCCCCGCGAAAGCGGGGAATTCTCGCACGTTAATCAATCCGTAAACCCCCGCTTCTGCGAGGGGCTGGATGAGGGTGCTCTTAGCGAGTTCTTCAGCAGCTTGCTCAGCGGAGCGGATGCTACGTGGTTATGGCCTGTTCAGCCAACCGGTGCCGGAGAACTTCACATGCCATATTTCGAAAACTCCGGAATGGACGGTTTTGTTCTTTTCAACGGACGGCCCATACCCGCTTGCCGGAGTCCCAATTGCTTCGACATCTTGAAAGAACTTGAGATGACATCCGAGCAATTCGTCGACAAGGCAAATGCGCTGTTTGATAAACACCGTGTCCGCGTACCTGAGGACTACCCCAAGGAATGCACTGTGAAATCCAAGATGTTTGGGGATCCTCAGATGGTCCCTGGCAATGACATCGCCATATGTGTGGGTTGCTGCATCCTGATCGAGGACCAGTTTGGCTTTGATGTTTCCAAGATCGTGAAAAACGAGCTCATTGGCAATAACTCCCGAAGCGGAATTCACCATGCATGTACAATGGCAGCCCTTGTGCTCCACTTTTTGAAGAATGGTGCCAATGTGCAGATACGAAAGGAGAAGGCGAATCAGCAAAATCCAGACTTGGTGATTGACGGATTCGATTGCGAGATCAAAGCGATCGACGAATCGGACTGGACGGCGGAGATTAAGCCAGCAACCGGGAAAGGACCGAGCCGCAAGCTGAGTGAGGACATTTGCTATGACATCGGCCAGTTCATCGCAAAGAAGAACAGTGGCCACAAGGGAATCAAACAGGCAGATGTCGTCTTCGCTGACTTGTCACTGAAGTCCTTTGGCTGGATTGACGGAGCCGGCTGGATCACAGAGAACAACCCGGGATTGCCCCCGCTGCAGAAATATAGGATGATCTATCTCGCCAGAGAAATCATCTACTTTCGTAGTTTCTTCTTGGATCTTGAGCCTCGGCTGTGGCAGTTCATCAAGAACTGCGAGACGAAGCACTCATTCGCCGTTCTTGGCGCGCCTTCTGGGGATGGGAAATAAGGAGAGGCGCATTTCTCACAGTGTCACGGATGGCCCGGGTTGTGCGAACTTGGAGGGACACGTTAAGCACTCCGTGAACCCCTTGCTCCCGCGAGGGGCTGGACACAGCCGGCGCTAGCTGGGCGCCGCCATATCAGTCTTCGATCTTGATGACCGAATAGATAGGGATATCGTCGAGTTGGCGGCGGCCGCCTAGGAAGCACAGTTCGATGAGGAACGCCGCGCCGATGATCTCGCCGCGGAGCGTATTGACGAGTTGGCAGCACGCGGCCATCGTGCCGCCTGTGGCGAGGAGGTCGTCGACAAGGAGGACCTTCGTGCCGGGTCGGATGGCGTCCTCGTGGATTTCGAGCGTGTCGGTGCCGTATTCGAGTTCGTACTGAGCCTGCCTCGTCTCGCAGGGCAGTTTCCCCGGTTTCCGGATAGGCACGAAACCGGCGTTGAGGTTTCTGGCGACGGCGGTGCCGAAGATGAAGCCTCGACTTTCCGCGCCGACAACGATGTCGATGGTCTGATCGCGGAACGGCTGCGCGAGGAACTCGACGGCGAGCGACAGCGCCGCAGGTGACGCGAGGATCGGCGTGATGTCCTTGAAGACAATGCCCGGCTTCGGGAAATCGGGCACGTCGCGGAGGAGCTTTCGGAGGCTGTCCACATCAGGGATTCGCAAATCGATCGAAGTCACCATGATCGGGTTCCTTTCGATAGACATGATAGGGGCCGTTGTGCGTGCCTGGAAGGGGCGAGATGGTGCGGGAACCTGTAAAGTCTGGGGAGCATCGGCGTCTCGCCGGTGCGGGATCCTCGTTTTCAACATACGTACCGGCCAGAGGCCGATGCTCCCCAGTTCAAACTTTTTCAGAACGCCTCAGCGATGGAGTGGCGCTACTGGGGCTTGACGAGGATGGACCCGCCGTTGGCGAGGCCGAGCAGGACGTTGCCGGACAGCTCCTTGATGTGAATGGTGGGGTTTGCCGAAAGGTTCTCGCCCTGCACGCGGATGATGACGTCGCCTGGGGTGAGGCCCGCGATGTCAGCGGGAGAGCCTTCGTTGACCCGCAGGACCAAGAGCGCGGGGCCCGGCAGATTGGCGGCGTCCCGAGTGGCGGCATCGACTTCGCCCAAGGTAGCGCCGCGAAATGCGGCGGTTTTCGTGGGGAGACCCTGTCCTCGCAACGGCCGGCGCCGGGCGAGTTCGACGGCGACGTGGCGGCGCTCAGCCTTGCGGAGGAAGCCGATCTTGATGCGACTGCCCGGGCCGGCCGCCCCGATCAAGCGGATCAGATGATCCGCGGAGAGGACGACCGTCTTGTCGACGGCGACGATGATGTCGCCGGGTTTCAAGCCGACGTGATCGGCGGTGCCGCCCGGGAGGACCGAGTCGAGGACGGCGCCGGCCCGGCCCGAGATGCCGGCGGCCTGCCACTGCGCGTGGGTGGGGTTGCCCGCGAGGATGCCGAGATAGCCGTACTCGATGGATCGGCCTTCGAGGAGCTTGTCGATGATCGTCCGGGTGTGGGCATTGATCGGCACGGCAAAGCCGACCGTCTGGGCAGCGCCGGGCGGCGTGCCGACGGCGGTGACGATGCCGATGACGCGGCCGTGAATATCGATGAGCGGACCGCCGGAATTGCCGGGGGCGATTCGGGCGGTGGTCTGGATCATGTCTCCGTAGTATCGGTCTTCTTCCAGGCCGAAGGTTTCCGGCAATGGGCGGCCGATCGCGCTGACGATGCCCTCGCTGACGGCAGCCTGACCGTCGTGGGCGAGTCCGAGTGGATTTCCCAGCGCAAGGACGATGTGACCGCGCCGGACGGCGCCGGCATCGCTGAGCTTGGCGGGGGCGAGACCGGTCGCCTCGATGCGCAGGACGGCGAGGTCGGATCTCGGGTCGGCCGCGACGGGAACGGCCCGGATGCGCCGTCCGTCGTGAAGCGTGATGAAGATGTCGCGTGCGCCTGCAACGACATGCTGGCTGGTGAGGACCATGCCGTCATCGCGGACGATGACGCCACTGCCGATCGCGGTTGCGGCTGTTCTATCGCCGCCATCGGACGACACGATTCGTTCCGCGAGGACCGTGACAACGGACGGCGCGAGACGGTCGGCGATGGATACGTAGGCGCGTTGTAGTTGCTCCAGGATGGCGGCATCCGCGGGTCGGCTGGTTGGCGCGTCGGACCAAGCGACGGGCGTCAATGTGGTGACGACGGCCATGGCGAAAACCATGGCGGCCCGCAATCGCAGTGTGGCACGGACAAGCGGGTAAGACGAAACGATGTTGACTCGGGAGACGGCGTTCAACAAAAACAACCGTCCGGCAAACCGGCAACCGTAGCTTGTCCGTGGATGATCCGTGCAGCCAACAGCGGCGGAACACGGACAAGGATCGCCCTTGAAGCCTGTTCGGTCGAGTCGCAGCCTCCTCACGGGCGATCCTTGTCCGTGCCACACCTGTCGGTGGAGACACAGGCGGGACGCCGGTACCACACTTTGGTTGCGGCCGGCGGCCTCGCCGTGCCAACGTGCGGGGGCGGCGCGGCTTTTCGGGGGGCGATAGTTGATTCGGATGTCGTGCATGACCGATCGGCTCCGTCCGAACGGTGAGTGGTGCAGCCGGCTAGCCAGGCACCTTGATCTTGAGCCGTTGCGGAACGCCATCACGGCGGCCGGCTGAGAAGGCCGTGATGGTGACGCCCGGGTCGACCACGAAGATGTAGCCGAACTTGCGTTCGGCTGGGTTGGCATTTTTCATGATGTTCTTGGTGAGTTTCTTCGGTTTCTTGAGGCAGCGTTCGGGGATTTCCGCGGTGGGCCAATACTGAATCTCGAATATGCGTTCGTTGCCGACCATGGCGCTCGAGTAAACGCCCTGGGCGAAGTAAGTCTGCCCACCGGAGGTGGTGACCTTGATCTGCGCGGCAACCGCGGCGGCGTAGTTGAGGGCGCGGCCATACATGCCCTGGGCATGCATCTGCTCGGCGCCGACCTGGACGATCCGCTTGCCCCGCGGCGCGAGCAGTTCGGTCACGGCATCGGCGTCGTCGATCTCCTCCTCCGGGACAACGACCCATATGTGGCCTTCGTGAAACTTGCCGCGCTGCAAACGTCTCGCAACGAGATTGCTGCTCTTGTCGAGGGCCACCGGCAACAGGGTCGTGGCATCGGTCCGCTCCTCGATGGCGTTGGCGACATGGGTGCGGCCCGGACGCGGCGCGCCGACCTTCTTGCCGGCGACTACCTCGCCGGCATTGGTCGCGGAGGTGCCGCCGTGCCGTTGCAGGGCTTCCAAGAAGCCGGGCGGCGGGGCGTCGTCAGGCTTCATCGTCCTAAGGTCAATCCGTGCGCCGCGTTTGAACTCGATGTACCAAGGGTGGAAGTCGAGATCGTCCGGAACTTCGAAGGCGACATCGAGTTGATAGCAATTGCTTGGGTCGGGGGGGATCACGGGCTCGGCCAGTGTAGGGTTCAGGATGAGATTGGTCGTCGCGTTGAATCGGACGAGTTTGGCGGATTGGCCCTGGCGTACTTGGTCCCAGGCGAGTGTTTTGTGTGTGTAGATGTCGCTCAAGCCGCAGGCAAGGTAGACATGCGGCTTGACGCCGGGAAGGTTCTTGTTTGGCTCGGGCCCCACGAGGCGGAACTGAGGCGTGCGGAAGCGGATTTCATTGGCGGCAATCTTGGGTCCCGCCGTCTGGGCCAGTTGGACCCGGAAAACCAAAAAGGTGTTACGGGAGTCGGCGGGTTCGTGTGTCGTGAACTCTCTGTTCAATTGGTTGCCCGCCCCACTTTGTGTGACGTGGTCGATTTCGTTCGATCGCCAGTACCGCTTCACTTTGAGACAATCCGATGGAACGACCATGCGGGCCTCGTGCTGAGGGCAGGCCCTGGCCGAATAGAGTTCCAGCAGATAGTCAGGCTTGGCGAGCGCGATGGGGTTGTCGCCGCCAAAACGGCCGTTCGAGAGCATCTCGGCCATGCCGACAACAAAGCCGTCGGGCTTGAACAAGAAGCTCTTTCTGACGGGGAATCCGTCCTTGTTGGCACTGAGGCGTTGGAAGCCGAGTACACCGGAGCCGAGCGGGAGCATCTGGATCGCGACGAGCGCGGACCCGACGAGGATAAGGCCGGTGAAGAACCCGAAGACGGCGCCCCCGGCTCGCTCGATGTAGAGGTTGAACATGATCGTCCCGGGGATGAGCTTGTCGGTGGCAACGCGCATGACCACCATGGAAATGATGAAGATGAGCATGAACGCAAGTGGGAGGCCTGTCCCCGCGTCGAGCGAGGCCGCCCATAATCCGTGCACCTGCTCGAAGAATGCGAAGGCAAGCATGACCGCGATCACGGACTCAAAGAACATGATGACGGCACTGAACAACCCCTGGTAGGCCCAGAAGGAGGTGATGAGGATGACCATGAGTAGAACGACGATTGAAAAGAGCATCGGTTTGCCTCTCTCGACGGCCGGTCGTCTTGCTTGATCGCCGGCCTGAGCAGCCCACCCGGGGCAAGCGGGGGCCTCTGGTATGTGGTTGCGGCCGCCCCAGCGAGCCGGCTCGTCTCAAGCCGGTCTTCCCGGTAGCGGGTGTCACTTCCCAGCGAGCCGGCTCGTCTCGAGCCGGTCTTCCCGGCGGTGGGTGTTACTTACTTCCTGGGCCGGGATCACTTCCTGGCTTTCGACGCGGGATCCTTTGTCACTCTGAGGACTTCGTTGATACTGGAAATACCTTCGTAAACCTTGTGGATGGCGACCTCCTGTAGATACAGCATGCCCTTTTTGCGTGCTTCAGCCTTGACCATCTGGAGGGGCGAGCCCTTGGCGATGTGCGCCTTAAGTAGGTCGTCGATCACGAGGATTTCGAAGACGCCCGTGCGGCCCAGGTATCCCGAGCCTTGACAAACTGGACAAGGCAGTTGGTTTCCTTGCTTGTCCACCTCGATTTCGTTCTGATTCGGCGGGCGATAGAAGGGCCGATTCTCGCCAGTCGGCAGGTTTGCCTTCTTCAGTAGAGCCGGGTCGGGCTTGTAAGCGCGGCGACACTCGGAGCATAAAACGCGAACGAGCCTCTGCGACGTAATGGCGACAAGGCTGGAGGCCGCCAACGCGTTGTCGCCCACACCCTGAAGGTACCGCCGCAGGGCGCCGAACGTGTCGTTGGCGGCCATGGCCAGGTAGAGCTTCTTTTGCTGCCGCGCGGCGGCAGCGGAAAAGGACATTGTCTCAGCATCCGGGGTATCGCCTGCCAGGGCGACATCGGGCTCGGTTCTGATGAGCGACCGGAATCGCTTCCCGAACGTCACGTCACCTCCCTGACCATCGAACATGTGCTGAGTGATATTCTCGAGTTCCATGCTCTTCATGACTTCGAGCGTGTGGATGTTCTGCATGAAGGCATCGTGGCTTCGGAGGATGGCGTAAAGCGTGCTGGTAACGCCGCTGGCTCGGGGCCCGCAGCAGATCATGACGCCCTTCGGCAGGGCCACAAGCTTCTCAACGACGGGCATTTGCTTTTGCGTGAAGCCCAGGTCCGGGATGCGGAACTTGTTTTCCTCCCCGATGAGCTTCAGCAGGACTCGTTGGCCGGACGAGCTTCCAGACGTTTTGGCCTCAATGTCGACTTCCTTATCGCCCGCGCCGCCGGCGCCGATGGCCGCTTGAAAACGCCCATGTTGGGGTCGCCTGTGTTCGTCCGGGTTCATGCCGGTGATGCGTTTGATGTGGCCAAGCAGGGAGGGGCCGATTTCGGGCTCGATGGGCTCCCGAGCACGGTCCACGCCGTCGACCCTGTAGATGACCTTGATCGGTTGCTGGGGGATGAAGTCGAGCCGGATGTCACTGGCCCGTCGCCAAATGGAATCGAAGAGCAGGTCCTGCAAACCCTGGTATCCGGCGTGTTCGACGGGGTCCTTCGGCCATGGCGGCGTGTTGTCTTCGAAGTCCTTGATTCGGGCTCGGTCCTTGGCGTGTTCGGCATCGACCGTTTTGGCCTTTCCTCCGCCGGAGGTCAGGCGCTGTATGTGAGCCACTGTCAGCATGGTCCGAGCCGGGGAGACCCGCCGGTTCCGCCAGACGACGTAGATGATGATGGCCGTCCCGTAGAGGACCACGAAAGCGCCGAACCCGATCCAGAAGATGGGCAAAAAGAGCCAGATCACGAGTGCCACTGCACCCGCCGCGAAAACGGCGTGGATCCACATGCGCCCGCCGCCCGGAGCCCGGACTTTCTTGGTGTCCGCCTGGACCCAAGCCGCGGTATAGGCCCATAGGACCATCAGCAGCAGGTAGAGGATGATCTTGACGGGGCTGAAGTACCCGCCCTCGTGTGGAAGCGCGGCGAGCAACGGGTGAGCGAACGCGTCTGCGATGATTGTGTGTGGCATGGGGTCTATCTTGAAGCGGGCTTGTATCTCACGGATGGAACATCACAAGCACCTATTGTATGCGATTCTCGCGGGCAGTGAAACAGGAAAACTGTTGCCAGGGGCCAGGGGGTCCATGACAGTTTCGGCGGCCTTGGAGTGTGTCGGACGGGTGTTCCAGTCCGCAGTCCGCGAAGCGGACGACGGAGTAAAGCCCAGGGCGAAGCGCAGCGAGCCCTGGGTCAACGTGCCGAGCGACACGAGCCCCCGTTTGGGGGCGAGGGAACCTGCGAGCGAGTATTCGACCATAAAACCCATAAACGATCGCGGTTCCGTCACCCCGGTTGGGGGTTCTGATGCGGGTGTGGCACCGAACCCTGGGCTCGCTGCGCTTCGCCCT
>JAUVGW010000058.1 GCA_030593565.1 Phycisphaerae bacterium
AGTCATTGTCGAAACGGCCGGTACGGTTGGGTCCTTTCCCAATCAGTTACCGGCCCTTTCGATTGTGGGCGGCGGGGCTTGTTTTGGGTGCAGATACGCCACAAGGATCGAAAATAAATCGTATGGTTAGCCTGGTGCCGACATGAGGCGCCCTGGGGTGGGCTGATGATCCGAAGCCACGAGACAAGACGACGGAGCCAAGCGAACAGACGCGGGGCTTTCACGTTGGCCGAGGCGCTGCTGGCGACCACGGTGCTGGCCATTGTGGCAGCGACCGCGTCGTTGCCATTTGCGGCGGGCCTCCGGCAAGCCAACGAAGCGGCCGATCTGGAACAAGCCGTCGCCCTTGGCCAGGCGATGATGGAGGAGGTTCTGGCCAGGCCTTTCTTCGAGCACGACGATCCGATTGCATCTCCGGGTCCCGAGGTGGGCGAGACGTCACGAGACCTGCTTGACAACATCGACGACTTCCACGGATACAGCGAGAGTATCGGAGATCTGCGCAACTTCAAGAATGCGGTGATCACGGACGAGGCCGTGGTGGATTTCCGCCGCGAGGTCACGGTGCAGTATGTCAGCTTTCCCGGATTGGGCCAGGCGGCAGACGATGTGGATAGCCTTGTGCATGTCCAGGTACGCGTGTATCGCCACAACGGCCTGCTGGTCACGCTGGACCGCATCGCCTGCCGGGAGGACTAGGGGCAATGGCGAATAGCGAATGGCGAATGGCAAATCGGGGGACGCGGAACGGCTGTTCATGCGGTCGGGCGTTTCGACGGCCCGCGTTTACATTCGTCGAACTCATGTTGGCGTCGATGATCACGGCGATGACGGCGGTGGCGGCCGTGACGCTGGTCGGCGCGATCAGCAACGCATCGGTCCATATGCGGGACCAGCGCAAGATGAATACGACCGGGCACTATGCCCTGTCGCGCGTCGCCACCGCGATTCGGTCGGCCCGTGCGGTCGGCGAGGTGACGCCGACGACGATCACGTTGTGGGTCAAGGACACGAACGGGGACGACGCGGTGAGTGTGAATGAGCTGGCGTCCATTCAGTACGATGCCGGCGCGAAGCAGATCAAGTTCCGCACGACGGAGTCGGTGGGATTAATGACGGAGGCGCCGGAAGGCATGATCAACGACTTTGACCTCGTTGAACCAAAAATGGACATGCTCGGTGTCGAAACCATGGTCTGGGCGGCCGACATCGAGGCATTCGCGTTCCAGGGTTTTCCCGACTACACGGACACGCGCATTGTCGAGGCGCGGTTTACCGTCGGCACGGGTGGGGAGGAAGTCGCGTTCCAGACGACGGCGAGCCCGAAGGGCTCGGCGGACTATCTGTTCGTCAACGAAGCCCAGGCCGCCCCGCTGCCCGAATCGACGCGCATCCGGCGTGCGCATTTTTCCCGGTGGGAGGGGTTTGGGGATTTGAACGGAGGGTAAGGCGACAGTGACGACTGAGAGTCCATTCCCGAGACTGTGGCACCGGCGTCTCGCCGGTGTCGCCACCGCCGCCGCGGCGGTGCTGCGGTGACGACTATTGGTGTTTAATGGGCAAAGGAGTACATGCTGAATTGAGGAAGCCCACGGATCGCAATCCGTGGGCATGCGGATCGTCTCGACGGCCTGGCGGTCGGCGTGCGTACATCCTGATCGCCGTCCTGGGCTTGACGGCGGTGGTGGCGACGCTGGGCTGGGCGTTTCTCGACGCGCACAGCACTATCATGCCGGAGGCGGTTAACCGTTCCGGATCGGTGCGGGCGCAGTATCTGGCCGAATCCGGCGTCAACCTGGCCATGCACTACCTGATGTATCCCCCAACGACGGTTCCAGTCGGGGACTATTGGCCTGGGGCGTCGGGTATCGCGATTGACGCGACGTCGGACTATACCGATATCAGCATTTCCCAGGACGGAAGCGATCCGCACCTGTTCGCGATCAAGGCGATTGGCGTGGCACTCGATCCCGACGGCGCTGTTCGAGGCAAGCACTCGATCCAGGCGAAAGTGATCCGGCCGCCCCCCAATAAGTGGTTCATCCCGTACGCCTGTCTTGGGTTTTCGTCGCTCGCGGTGCCGCCGACAATCACGGTCGACGGGGACATTCATGCCAACGGCGATCTTGTCGGGTCCGGATGGTGCCAGGGCGATGTGTCGGCTGCCGGTACGGCGACGTGGCCCGGCACCGGCCCACCGGCGTCGGTGATTTCGGGCGCCGCATCATTCCCGGCACCGACGATTAATCCGGCGTTGTATTCCACTTACAACATCAATGGGACCACTTACGACGCCTACATCTTCAACAAAACTACAATGAGTGGACCAGATGCTACGTCCCTGAACGCCATCGATATGTCGGCGACCAACCCCGGCCGGATCATCATGACACCGTCTGGTGATTTAGCGTTCAAGAAGAATGTGCAATTAAATGGTACGCTAGTGGTTACTGGCAACCTAACGCTTGAAGATGGCTACTCGCTGATCGCGGTTGCGAACTTCCCGGCACTGGTCGTCACGGGCGATATCCATGTGAATAAAAATGGCACCGTGGGCACAATTGTGGGCAGCGTTCTATGCGGCGGCACCATGTATGATGACGGAATGGACAATGTTCGTATGGATGTTACTGGAGCATGGATCACATCAAACGACTTCAGTTTTCAAAAAGCCGACGGCTCATATCGGTTCACGTGGGATCCGATGCGCTCTGTCTTCTGGAACTTCGAGGCCACCGCACAGGTGATGCCGATAACCGTGCTCAGTTGGAAGGAAAACTAACGAGGTAAGGTCATGGATAGACAGGTATTCACATTGGATCGGTTCACGCGCGGCATCCTGTGCGTCATCACGATCCTGTTAACCGTGATCGCGATCGAGTTATGGGTCGCGCAGCCGGACACGGCGTCTCGGGCCGTCGCGCAGCAGAAAGGGCTGGTCACGAGGCCGGGACCGCAGCTACCGGACTCGGGGCTTCAACGAAACCAGTCCATCGATGAATCGCGCGAGACGAATCTGCTGCTCGATCGGATACTGAAGCACCTGGAAACCAAACCGATCAAGGTGGAGATCGCGGATACCGATAAGCCCAGTGGCGGTCGGACCTGGCGCAGCAAGGGGTAGCCGGCGGCGACGGCATGCCGCGCGCGCCCGATCCTGATCGACGGGTTGAACTGGAGGGTGACATGGGGGTTCAACGATCTGAGAAGCGAAGCGGCTTCACGATGATCGAGATGATGACCGTCGTGGTGATCGTGGCGATCATCACGGTTGCCGCGTTGCCGGACGCCGGGGCCGCGGCGAAGGAGGAGGGCAGGCATGCGGCGGAGATGTTCGAGGGGGATGTGTCGTATGCGCGGAGCCTTTCGATTGCCCAACCTGGCGACCCGGTGATCATCAAGGTTGACGTGGACAATAACCGGTATTGGCTGGCGCGGCAGATCACGCCGGATACGCCGATCGCGCATCCCCGGACGGGCCTACCGTATCTGCGGAGTTTCGGATCCGTCGGCGACGCCGGATTACAGCATGTGGCGATCCTCGGGCAGGACTTCGACGGCGACGCCATTCTCGGATTCGACGCGATGGGCGGCCTCGACCAGGACGCGGAAGCGATTTTGCAGTTCACCGCCAGCGGAGCCTCGTATGAAATAAGCGTGGCGCCGGTCACCGCCAACGCCACGACGAGAGCGGAGCTGACGACGAACTTGGCGGAGGGGTGATGGCGGCAAGGGGTCCTAGCTGCTTGGCAGAGGGAACTTCCCGCGGCCTCGCGGCGTGAGACGGCCTGATGAGTTGAGCAGGTGTGTCGTCAAGGCTGGTATGACGGATTGCCTAGGAACCTGAACGTGTACCACCGCTTGAAGCAGTGGCACATGAACCCGTCAATTGAGGATTCACAAGGCGCTAAGGCTGTAGGAGGCCGAGTTGTTCAGGAGACGTGCGACATACGGGCCGATCGGCTTGGATATCGGCGCCTCCGGTGTCAAGTTGGTGCAATTCCTGAACGCGGGGGATAAGCCGACGGTTGTCGCGGCGGCGCATCGAGCGATCCCACCGTCACCGGATGAGCCGGAGCAGCGACGCGCCGCCGTCTGTCAGGCGGTGGCCGAGGCCTTGAAACAGCATCCTTTCCAGGGCCGCGACGTCGTCACGGCGTTGGGTTTTAGCGAATTTCAGACGAAGAACATACGCTTGCCTCGGATGCCGGCCGAGGAGAAGGCGTCCGCGATTGGATTCGAGGCCCAGGATCGGTTCGGCATGGATGCCGATAGGGGCCAGTTTCGATACATCACGGCGGGCGAGGTGCGTCACGGCAACGAGTTGAAAGAAGAAATCATCGTCTTCGCCGCGTCAAACGAAGCGGTGAATGCCCGATTGTCCCTATTGGAGTCACTCCGGCTCCGGGCAACGGCGATCGACATCGCCCCGTGTGCGATGGCGCGCGGCTTCATGCGGTTCCTCCGCCGGGCGGAGGACGCCGACGTGGTCAACGTCTTTCTTGATGTCGGCTGGCGCGGGGCGTCGGTGGTGCTGACGCGCGGCACGGAGCTGTCGTTTCTGAAACTGATTGACGCGGGGGGCGAACAGTTCAGCGAGGCTGCAGCCAAGGCGCTTGGCATCTCGCGGTGTAAGGTGTCGGAGTTGCGGGTTCGGATCATGGGCGAGGCGGGTGACCGGAGGACCATAGACAAGGCGTCGGTCCCCGAGGAAGTCCTGGCGACGGTGGCGGATGCCGTTCGGCCGATCGTCGAGCGGATCGCTCGTGAAGTGCAGTTGTGCCTGCGCTACTTCGCGGTGACCTTTCGTGGGAAACGTCCGCAGAGTCTGACGCTGGTCGGAGGCGAAGCCCACGAGCCGTCGCTGAAGCGGATCATCTCGGAGAGCATCGACGTTCCTTGTACGATCGGCAACCCGTTGCGTGGAGTCGCGTGGCACGGGCCAATGGTGGGGGGCGACAAGCGGTCTTTTCAGCCGGCGTGGGCGGTGTGTTGCGGCTTGGCGTTGCGCGGATCGAAGTGGGTGCGGACACCAGAATCACATATCGCGGTCCAGGCGGCTCTTGGAGGCGTCACCACGGCAACGGTATGACCGAGATGATGGAGGCGGTACCGGCGTGCAAGACTGTGATTTCATACCAGCTAGCTACCTCGAGTCTCAGAACCTGAAGGGCGCGATCAGGCTTCGCATATCCTGTGCCGTGGTGCTGATCGCGATTATGGGGTTATGGGTCGGAGCACACCATTACCGCTGCGCCAGCGCCGAAGCGATGATCAACGAAGTGGCCGGCCAGCAGCGTCAGATCGACATTCACCTTGCCAAGAAGCAATCAATGGAAGTGGAGCAGGCTCGGCTGCGGGACCGGGGATGGCTGATCGACCAGCTTCGGGACAATGCAAGCGTGGTTGTGTTGTTCAGCGACATCAGCCGGCGGATGCCGAAGACGGTCGTGCTGACGGAGTTGTCGGTGCGTTGCGCTTCCTTGTCGCAGTATGTGGAGGAGGAAACGCCCCCCACGCCCGTGTCCAACAAGCGCGACACACGCGGCGCGCGAGGCAAGACATCCGCGGCACAGAATGATCGTGACGAAACGCCGGTGAAGGAGCAGGGGATCAACCAAATTGTGATGATCGGGATTGCGAGCGAGATTCCCGACGTGATCGAGTTCGCGGCGGCGCTCGAGGAATCCCCGCTGCTGGTCCGGGTGCAAATGGAGATGAAGGACTCGACGGTTTGGGCGGGCTGCCAGGCACGACAGTTTGAATTGCGGTGCGACCTCGTGAAGCAGGTGAGGAACGGCTGATGACGAATCTCAGGCTGAACGTAACGGTCGTTGCCATTGTGCTGGTGCTCACATCGGCCTTTGTATTCGGGCTGTTTATGCCCGGTATGGGCCGGCTCCGGGAAGCCCGCGCGGAGTTGGCCGAGAAAGTGGCAAAAGTCAAGACCGATCAACAGCAGGTCGGCGACGTCAGCGACTTGTACGCATCGATCTTGCATATGGACGAGAAGACGCGGGATTTTCGGAAGCGGCTTCCGGCTGAGAGGCAGTTCGGGGAGTTTCTCAACGATCTGTCCGACAACCTCGAGACCAGCGGGATCGAGGACTACAGCGTGCAGCCGCGTTCGGCACAGGTGTTGGACCAGGCGAAACTACCGGCCTCGCTGAAGCTGGCGGAGGGCACGATTCTTCTGCCGGTTGTCGTGTCCTTCGAGAGCGACTTTGACGATTTATTCAAGTTTTTGAGGGGGGTCGAATCACTTCCCAGGTTGTCCCATGTGGAGATGTTGAAGCTGGTAAACGACGAGGAGCGGCCGGGGCGTGTGGCTGTCGAGGTGACGCTATGCACGTATCATCATCCGCACTGACCAAAAAGTCGAAAGCCGAAAGTCGAAAGCCGAAAGTCGAAAGCCGAAAGCCGAAAGTCGAAAGTCGAAAGCCGAAAGTCGAAAGCCGAAAGTCGAAAGTCGAAATGATGTTGCACTGCAACGTTTAGCCGCGACCCAGTGAGGACGACCGAGGAGGGAGTCCGAACAAGCGCGATGGGAAGGCTGAATGGAAGGGTTCAGGGTCTAGGGTTCAGGGTTAATGATGCAGACTGAGCACCCTGAACCCTAGACCCTAAACCCTTTGCGTGCGGCCAAAGGCCGCTTGGGGGATTCGAGATGTCTGGCAACCTGCCCGCATGGCTGACGATTCTCAAGGCGCAATTGGTCGCCGACAAGAAGAGGGCGGTGATTCTGGGAACGCTGTTCCTGGTGTTGGTCGGCGTCATGGTCAAGACATTTGTATTGGACGATCAGCCGGCCGAGGCGACCGCCGCGCCGGCTGTCGCATCCGCCGAGGCTCCGAAGGAACGGATTGTTCCGATGGTTCGCCCCAGCCCACAGACGGTGAAGGCCACGTCGGCGCTTTCCCGCGCCGCCAAGGACTCCGGCCGAAGGTCTAACATCTTGCGGCGTCGCGCGCAGTCGGCCCGTTCCGGATCGGAGCGGACCGTCGCGGTTGACGACATCCCACTCGTGTTGGCGCGAGACCTCTTCAACACGGATTCCTGGTCGCAATTCGGGCGGACAACGTCCTCCCTCTCACTCACCGGCCGGAAAGGATCGCAGCCTGCCGAGCCGTTCTGGTCTTCGCTCGCTACGGCGATCGGGGCACACCAGCAATCACGTCGACTCGAGGCGGAACGGATTCTGGATGAGCTGGCTGAGCTGGAGCTTCAGTCGACGATGACCGGCACGACTCCGTTGGCGTACATTTCCGGACGCTTGGTACGGCAGGGAGACGAGATAAGGGGATTCTCGGTCATTCACATCGAAGAAAGGCGTGTTCTGTTGCGGAGTCGCGGCGCCGACTACGAACTCGCCATGCCTTGAAGCACAACCCCGGCAGTCCGACAACCGATTCATACCATGTGCGCAAGGGAGTGTGCGTGTGGACAGCATCTGGCACAAGACGGACAGGGAAGGCGTAATGTCGGACGGACGCGACGCAGGAAGGAGGCGCGGCGCGGCCGCCCGGTGGACCGGGGCGAGGCGCGCTTGTGTATTATCGATTCTGATGACGTTGGTGTTTGTGGGCGCTGCCGCCCGCGGTGGTGAGAACGGACCGTCGGACGGCATATCCGGAACCGATACTCCGGGCGAATCGGCTCCGCCCGTGGCGTCGGAAGCGCCCACGGACGAGCCGCAACGCCAGACGATCCACGTTGACGCCAACGACCGCGTGACGATGCACGTGGCGGGAATACCGTTGTCGGACGCGCTGAGAATGCTGTCGGAACCGACGAAGCGAAACATCATCATGGCGGATGGCGCGGGCGGCACCGTGACCGCCAGTATGTACGATGCAACCTTCGAAGAAGCACTTTCCGCAATGTTGTTGTCGAACAGTCTCGGCTATCGGGTCGATGGCGACTTCATCTTCGTTTATCCGCTGGGGGAATTGGCCAAGATGGCCGACGCCCAGCGTAAGATCGCCACGCGCGTTTTCCGATTGGCGTATCTGAACGTGACTGCCGCGCAAGACCTTATCAAGCCGTTACTGAGCAATGCCGGCAAGGTTGCCGTCACGCCGGCGTCAAGCATCGGGCTGGGCGGCGAAAACGGGATCGGAGACACCGAGGGCAATGCCTTGGCCACGGAGGACACGCTGGTCGTGACCGACTACGTTGAGAAACTCGACGAGGTCGAGGCATTGCTGCGCGAGTTGGACGAGCGGCCCAAGCAGGTGTTGATCGAAGCAACTGTTCTGCGGGCCGCATTGAACGAAGACAACGCCTTGGGTATTGACTTCACGACGGTCGGTGGTATTGATTTTGGCACCTTGAGCAGTACCAGTCCCGCAGTCCAGAGCATCACCACGGGAGCGACGCCCCCCGGCTTACTCGGTGACACGACCTTTACCGTCCGATCTAACCTGAACGGCGCAATGCCCGGCGGCGGATTCACATTCGGCATCCTCAAGGATCAAATTGGCGTGTTCATCCGGGCGCTGGAGCAAATCACGGACACGAGCATTCTGGCCAATCCGAAGATTCTGGCCTTGAACAAACAGGTCGGCCAAGTGATCGTCGGCCAGCGGGACGGCTATTTTGTCACGACCGTGACAGAAACATCAATGGTCCAAACGGTCGAGTTCCTGGAGACCGGGACGATCTTGACCTTCCGGCCGTTCATCGGCAACGACGGCTACGTCCGCATGGAAGTCCACCCGAAGGACTCGAGCGGCGGCGTCAACGACCGAGACCTGCCCTTCGAAACGACGACCGAAGTTACCACCAACGTCATGGTGAGGGACGGGCATACGATTTTGATCGGTGGGCTGTTCCGGGAAGTCAGCACAGCTACGAGGGGGCAGACCCCGATGCTTGGGAATATCCCGGTGATCGGCGCCATGTTTCGCAGGACGCGCGACGTGACCGTCCGCGAGGAAGTCATCATCCTGCTGACGGTGCACATCATAAAGGGTAAGCCGGACGAGCGCGCCGGCAGCGCATTGAAGGAGGATGTCGAACGATTCCGTGTCGGCACGCGGCGCGGGCTGCAATGGCTGGGCCGCGAACGATTGGGCCAGGCGCACTACCGATGGGCGCTGGAGCACATGGGGCGGGGCGACCTGGAGAAGTCATTGTGGGACGTCGAGATGGCGTTGCACAATTCTCCGCGACACATGCACGCCATCAAGCTCAAAGAGGAACTGCTTGGCCGGCGTTCGTGGGAATCGGAATCGCGATCGGTTTATACGTATGTCATGGACCGGATCGCCGAGGAAAACGGGATCGAAGAACCGCATTTCGGCCGGCCGGCGCCTCCGTTCGACATTCCCGAGGATATCAACGGACCGACAGGCGTCGAAGAATAGCGAATAGCGAATGATGAATAGCGAAAGAAAACAGACGAGACCATTCTGCGAGAGGACTTTCCGATGTACATCGGGATCCACTCGCAATGGCGGGCCATTCGCCATTCGCCATTGGCTATTCACTGTTGTTTTCGCTCTTATCTTCAGTGGCTGCGCGCCAGACGGCAACCGGCTTGTGTACCGGCACATGTCACGAAACCAACGCGCGGAGGCACAACACCGCTGGGAGGAGATGCGCGGCGACGTGAAACGGCAGTTGGCGCAGCAACACCTTGTCGATGGGCGCCTCGATGATGCGGAACAGGCCCTGGAGCAGGCCGTCACGCTTTCGCCGGACGACCCGCAGTCATACCTGCTCACGGCCAAGTTGCGCCTCGAAGAAGGGCGACTCGCTGAAGCGCGCGAGGCGATCACGCTGGCGACTTCGATGGCGGGTGATGATGCGGAGATTGCATACTTCGCCGGCATCATTGCCGAGCGTTACGGCGACCTCCAAACCGCGATGGGACATTATTCAACAGCGACGATGTTGGCGCCGAATGTCGCGGCCTATGTGCTGGCGCAGGCCGAGACGCTTGTCGCGTTGGGCAAACCGGCCGAGGCGCTGGCGATCGTCCAACCGCGATGGCGGGATTTTGACGGCGACGCGCCGACACACATGCTCACCGCCCGGCTTAGTCAGATGCTCGGACTTCGCGGGCCCGCGGCGGAGCAGTGTCGCGAAGCGCTGCGGTGGGGTGACGACGATGTGATGCGCCGCGCTGAAGCGGGCCGGATTCTCGTTTGGGCCGAAGCATACCCGGAGGCCATAGCCGTTCTCCGACCCTTGGTTGAAGGATACTCGGCCGGTCCACGCACGGCTAGGGCGTTGCGGGATGATGATGCGCCGAATGGCATCCAGGCAAGCATTTTTTGTGCCTTGGCCAAGGCCTATATCGCCACGGGACGGTTCCGAGAGGCTCGTGAGTGCCTGGGCCCCCTCCTCGACGATCGGCGGGAGCAGGGTGCCGTTGCCGGCTGCCTCCTCGCGCGGGCGGCCTTGCACATGGGCGACCCCGATGGAGCGGCGGATGCCATTGCCGTGACACACAGGAAAGGACCGGTGACGCCCCAGACATTGCTGCTGGCCGCCTACGCGGATCTGCGACGTGGGCGACACGATGGCGCCATGGATGCAGCGAACGCGGCATTGAAACTCGATCCGGGGCTTATCGGCGCGCACTGCCTGATCGGACAGGCCGCCGTCGCACTGGGACGCCCGGACCAGGCCCGGGAGGCGTATGAAGACGCCTTGGCACTCGATCCCGATTCACGGGTAGTCCGAGCATTGATAGAGAAGCTCGGCCACGAAGTCATGCCGGAAAATGACGTCAATCGACGTGTGCGACCCAATGCGAAGGCCCGCCTCGAGCAGATTCAGTCGGCAAGCCTTGAGGGGGAGAAGGCGCCATGACGGAAGGTCACTTGACACCCTGGTCTCAGTTGGACGACGAGGCGGAGGAACGCCGGGAGGTCGGCGCTACATCCATTGCCTCGCAAGGCCGCGGCGATGTGAGCGGTCAACACCGCACCCCGGAAGGTGGGTCGCCAGCCAAACGGTCAAAACGTCTGGCAAACGTCTCGCCGAATTGGGCATTGGCGCCGCTGGCAGCGGCCGGAGCCTGGGTTATCTGGGGCGCTGTCTCGGGCGCGTCGGGTGGCACCGCCTTTTCGACTTGGCAGGCATTATGCGTGTTCGCGCTGATCCTGTCGGCCGCGGCGCTGTTATTCGTCTCGCGGGCTGCCCGCAAGGCCGCGATCGCCGGAATTCACGCGGCGTTGACCCAGAACTCGACCCAGGCTCGTTGCGTGTTTGAAAACCACTTGCCCCTCGCCGACGAATTCAAACCGTTGTGGGGGGCGGTGAAGCTCCATACGGCCAACATCGAAGAACGCGTGTCAGAACTGCTTGAAGGACACAAGCAGATGGGGTTGGAACTGAGCCTCGCCGAAACCGGGAAGCGCCGCGCCGAGGTGATTCTCACGTCGATTTCCGATCCGATTCTTGTGACTGACGCATTTGATCAATTGACGTTAGCGAATCCGGCGGCCGAAGCACTTTTCGGGATTCAGATCGAGCGGGACATCCGGAAGCCTGTCGCCGACGTCATCGACAACGCCGACCTTGTCAAGATGATTCAGGAAGCCCGACGGGCTGACAGCCGCGCCGCCAACCGGCGCGTCGATCTTGACATTTCGAAGCGGGCCTACGCGTTGACGATGACGCCGCTGACTTCCGGCGAACAGGACGCCGAGTCGTCATCCAGGGACCACGGGAATGTCGTGCTCCTGCGCGACATCACCAAGGAGCGAGAAGGCACGCGAAACAAGAGCGAATTCGTAGCTCATGCCGCACACGAGATGCGAACGCCGTTGTCGTCGATCCGAGCCTACGTCGAGATGCTGGTCGACGGCGAGGTGGCCGACGAGAAGATGCGCGTGGAATACTACAACATCATCCAAGGCGCCGCCGACCGACTCGGGCGCATGATCGACAACATGCTGAATATCAGCCGTATCGAGGCGGGAACGGTCCGCATCAACAAGGAACCCGTCGCCGTTTCGATGGTCGTGAAGGAAGCGATCGACCTTACGCGGCCCCAGGCCGATAAGAGGAAGATCACCCTGACCGAGGAACTGACCCCGGTCGCGTACCGGATCATGGCGGACAGGGACATGATCTATCAGGCCGTGTTGAACCTGCTTAGCAACGCGATCAAGTACACACCCGAAGGCGGCGAAGTACACGTTCGTATGACGCCGCACGAGGAGAACCGCACGATTCGCGTCGAGGTCCGCGACACGGGTGTGGGCATTCCCGCGGAAGACCTGCCTCGCATGTTCGAGAAGTTCTTCCGTGTCGAGGCGAACAAGAAGATGGCCAAAGGCACGGGTCTCGGTTTGAACCTCGTAAAGAACATCGTGGAGACGATCCACGACGGCAAGATGACGCTCGATAGCAAGGTCGGCAAGGGCAGCACGTTCGGGATCGTGTTGCCGTTGACGTCCTGATCCAACCATGGGAGCCACCGGGGGCGGCCAGACATTGGGGGTAGCCAGACATGGCAGCAAAAAGAATACTGATCTGCGACGATGAACCACATATTCTGCACATCGTTTCGACCAAACTGACGAATGGAGGCTTCGAGACGATGACGGCGGCAGATGGAGAAGAAGGTCTCAGGCTGGCACAGGAACACCTGCCTGATCTCGTTATTACAGACTATCAGATGCCGGTGCTCAGTGGTCTGGAACTTAGTTCCAAGCTCCGCGCCGATCCGCGAACGGCGAAGATTCCGATCATCATGTTGACCGCGCGCGGATTCTCGTTGAACGAGGAGGACTTGCGGGACACGAGTATCCGCAAGGTGCTCTCCAAACCGTTCAGCCCGCGCGAGGTTTTGGGCAGCGCGAAGGAAATCGTCGAGGGTGTCGAGCGGAAGACCAGCCCGAGACAAGCCGGCTCGCCGGTGCCTGCGCCCGCACTAGCTTTTCCGGAGTAAAACGTGACCGGCAAGCAGAATAGAGTCCTGACAACGGCGGCCGATAATCGCCTGCCGAGACCGATCGTCACACGACCGATTTCGGAGACGGGTTTCGCCATGCTCGTGGAGCGATGGCGCAAGTCGGACGTTTGGCTGTCATTATGGGATCGCGAAGGCCGCAACGTCGATTGCGATCTGGATGGCCCGCGTCTGTGGACCGCGCTTTGGTCAAGCGGTGAGTTCCTATGCAAACGGCTCGGCAATCTGGCGAAGGAGGCCATCGAGGCGAGCACCGATCCGGATGTACCCCCCGAGCGGCAGACCGGCTCGATACGAGCCGGCTCGCTGGGACACGCGGCGGTTCCGCGGCACTCGGGATCGGCGCCGTGGTCGCCGGACGTGGAGTTCATCGTGGTGCCGGTGCAGCGGCGGGCGTGGACCATCGGGGTGGTCCTGGCCGGGATGATTTCTTCTCGCGATCCCGGCGAGGGATTCGCCAGGCTTTGTATGCAGTGCGGCGTGGACCGCGAGATGATGGAGAGATTCGCGGCAGATGTCGGCCGCGTTCCATCGGACCGTATGGACTGTTTCCGAAGGCTTCTGCAACTATCGGTGGACCAGACCCGCGAGGTCGACGTCGAGCGCGAGGAGTCCGCGATTCTGACGAGCAACCTTGAGAACACATACGAGGAGTTGAACCTCGTCTATCAAATCAGCGGCCGAATGCACCTGCCGCAGAAGCCGAGCGAAATGCTCGAACGGGTGAGCCGGGAGGTCCTGGAGGTCTCCCGTGCGTCGGCGATCGCATTTGTCCTGAGTGAGCAAGATTCGTCAGCGGGTTTGGCCACAAACGCCGCGACAATCGCCTCACAAGAATTGGCCGATCGAGTTGTGCAGGCTGGCGACGGCGCCCCTGGTCTGATAGAACTCGACCGCCTAGCCGAAAGTCTCAACATCAGCGCCGCCGCCGGCGTGAATCATATCCTCCTGAACGAGGCCCGCGACCGGCCCGAACTGCTATGGGCGAAGGATTGGCTGTGTCATCTGGCGGCCTTGCCACTGTGGCACGATCAGCAGCCGCTCGGCGTGTTGCTCGCCATCAACTGCGAGGACGAGGGGGACTTTACCTCGGTGGATGTTCAACTGCTCCGTGCCGTGGCCGATCGCGTGGCGGCGTTCCTAGTGAACCAGCATCTGTATGATGATCTTGGCGATCTCCTGATGGGGTTACTGCACGCCCTTGTGAACAGCATCGATGCCAAGGACCCATACACCTGTGGGCATTCCGAACGGGTGGCCTTCTTCAGCCGTGCGCTGGCTGAGGCAGCGGGCTTGTCAGCAGCGCAGTGCCAGCGCGTGTATCTGGCGGGACTTCTGCACGATGTCGGCAAGATCGGCGTTCCGGACGCCATCCTGTGCAAGCCTGGAAGACTGACGAATGAGGAATTCGACGCAATGAAGAAGCACCCCGAGGTCGGGGCGCGAATTCTATCGCGAGTCCGACAGGTCGCGGACCTTGTTCCGAGCATGCTTCACCACCACGAGCGAACAGACGGTCGAGGCTATCCGGAGGGCTTGACCGGCGAAAGCATCCCCTTGATCGGCCGAATCATCTGCCTGGCGGATTGCTTCGACGCCATGACCACGAGTCGCACCTACCGGACGGCATTGCCGGCACACGCGGCGTTGGTCGAGATACGACGATGCTCCGGTACGCAATTCGATCCGAATCTCGCCGAGTCGTTCATGACGCTCGACCACGAGCAACTCCTGAAGAGCGCTCTGGAGAGTTTCCGCGGTGATCCGACGATCGGCGGCGCCGGTGTGACCGGCCCTATGCTGAACGGGCCGCTCGATTCCGGCCAGAACATACCCATCCCGCAGGGAGTATCACGCTGATGGCCTTGGAGTGTGTTCTGAAATCCTTGCGGCGCGCTTTGTGGTGCCGGCGTCTCGCCGGTGTGACCACAGGCGGGACGCCTGCGCCACAGGACTGTTTCGACGCACGCTTGGCGGGCAGAGGAGCGCAGGCCGTATGACGATTAGTGTTGCAAACTACAACGATGTGACCGTGCTCACGGTCAAAGAGGAACTGACCAGTGATACGGTCGAAGTGTTCAATAATCGAGCGTCCGGCTGTCACGAAGAAGGACACTATCACATTGTTGTTGATTGTTCCTCGCTTGGGGGCCTCGACAGCGCCGGCCTGGAGGCCTTGCTTGCATTGCAGAACCAGTGCGAAGACCAATTGGGCACTTTGAAACTGTGCTGTCTTGACGAGACATGCACGAAGATACTCGAGATTACGCGGCTGGCGAGGCGGTTCGAGGTACACGAAGACCTGGAATCAGCCGTCAAGAGCTTCTCGTAAACGGAACCGCCGGCAGTCCGACGGCTGACGCAGGCATCGCAGGCCGACCGCAATTGCCGCCGGACCAGAGTTGCTGATAGATGAGCCAAGTTGCCACGACAACGCGGAAACAGGTCGGACAGATCCTCCTGAGTAAGGGGGTCGTCACCCAAGAGCAGATAGACCTCGCCATCGAGGAACAGGGGTCCCGCAACCATCGTCAACTCCTGGGTGAGATCCTGATCGAGTTGGGCATGGCGACCGAGGACCAAATCCTCGAAGCGCTGGCGGAGGCCTACGACGTTCCGTACGCGAAGCTCACGCCCCGCCTAGTCGACGCAAAGACCATCGAACTGCTGCCGAGGGAATTCCTGGAGCAGCACACTGTCCTGCCGCTGTTCAAGGTCCACAACCTATTGACCATCGCGATGAGCGAACCGTCGAACGTGTTTCTCATCGAGGAGGTCTCACGCATCACCGAATGCTCGGTGCAGGTGGTTGCGGCCACCGGCGCTGATATCCGGGCCATCCTGGCCCAGTACGTCAACGTCGCCAACGTCTTCGTTATCGACGACATCATCGAGGACGTTTCCGAAGACACCTTCGAGTTGATCGAAGCGAAGGTGGACGACATCACCAACCTTGAAGGCATGGCGGGAGACTCGCCGGTCATCAAGCTCGTCAACTATCTGATCTACACCGCCGTCAAGGAAGGCGCCAGCGACGTCCACATCGAGCCGGACGAAGGAAGCCTTCGCATTCGCAACCGTGTCGACGGCGTACTGTATGAGAAACTCGCTCCGCCCGCGCCGATGATGGCTCCGATCGTTTCGCGTATCAAGATCATGGCCGGGCTGGACATCGCCGAACGGCGCTTGCCGCAAGACGGCGGCATCCACGTGATGATGGATGGCCGGCCGATCGACCTGCGCATCTCGACATTGCCCAACATGCACGGCGAGAAGGTCGTCATTCGGATCATCGATAACGCCGGCGCGGCCGTCAATCTCGAGACGCTCGGCTTCTCCATCGACATGCTGAAGAGGTTCCGAAAGCTCCTCGGCCTGCCGCACGGGCTGATCCTCGTTACCGGCCCGACGGGGTCCGGCAAGAGTACGACGCTCTATGCGGCGCTGAGTGAGATCAATGCCCCCGAACGGAACGTCTGCACGGTTGAAGACCCGATCGAGTACAACCTCAAGACCATCAATCAGTTTCAGATCAGCGACAGAATCGGGCTGACCTTCGCCACGGTCCTGCGCTCGCTGCTTCGGCAGGACCCCGACGTCATCATGGTGGGCGAGGTCCGTGACGATGACACGGCACGAACGGCCGTGCAGGCGGCATTGACCGGGCACATGGTGCTGTCCACGTTGCACACAAACGATGCCGCGGCGGCGGTGACACGGCTCAACAACATCGGCGTCGAGAATTTCCTGGTCAGCGCATCGCTCAACGCCGTTCTTGCCCAACGACTCGTGCGGAAGGTCTGCCCCCATTGCAAGGAGGATTATGAACCCACGCCGAATATTCGCCACGCCATGGAGAAGCTCGGCCATAACGTCAAACACCTCGTGCGGGGCGAAGGATGCACGAAATGTCACGGCACGGGGTATTCGGGGCGAATCGGTGTGTATGAGTTGTTCGTGCCGGACGACGAGATTCGTCAGGCGATCTCCGACGGGGCGACGCTTCAAGAACTTCGCAAACTCGCCGGAAAGGCCGACATGACGACGCTGTATTCCGACGGCATGAGCAAGGCCCAATCCGGCATCACGACAGCAGAGGAGGTTTTTCGTGTCTGTGCAGGCTGATGAACAGAGGGATCTAGGGATCGAGGGACCAAGGGACCAGGGGGCTGGGGGACTGGGGGCCTCGTCCGTCGTGTGTCAGGAGCTCGGCAGTGGGCTCGACGGTATGTTGGCCGACATGCTCGCGCGCGCGGCCCAGCGCGGCGCCAGCGACCTGCTGCTCATCGGCCACGCCGCGCCGACCATCTACGTGAAGGGACAATGGCTCCCGCTTGATGACCGCCTTATGAGTCCACAGGATGTCGAGGCCTGTCTCGAACCGATCTTGACCGAAGCGCAGCGAGCCAAGCTGTGTGAAGCTCGCGATCTTGACCTCGGCTTCGCGCAAGAAGGCGTCGGTCGATATCGCATGAACGTGCACTACCAACGCGGAATGCTCGCCGCCGCGATCAGGGCGATTCCGGCCCGGGTCCCGTCATTCGAGCAACTCGGCCTGCCGCCGCAGGTGCTGGGCTTCGCGGATTACCCCAACGGGCTCGTCCTCGTCACGGGCTGCACGGGACAGGGAAAAAGCACCACGCTCGCCGCGATGATCGATCATATGAACCGCACGCGCGACGGACACATCATCACCATCGAAGACCCCATCGAGTTCGCGTTCGAGCACGGTACGTGCCTGATCGAACAACGTGAGATCGGTTTCGACAGTCCGTCCTTCGCCTCCGCCCTGCGGCACGTCCTGAGACAAAGACCCGATGTCATCCTGATCGGTGAGATGCGCGACCTCGAAACGGTCTCAACCGCCCTGACCGCCGCCGAGACGGGACACTTAGTCCTGGCAAGCCTGCACACGGCGAGCGCAGCACAAAGTTTGGCGCGGATTATCGACGTCTTTCCGCCTTCGCAACAGCCTCAGGTTCGCACTCAGTTGGCGGCATCGCTCCAGGCGATCCTTTGCCAGCGCCTGGTTCGCGATGGCTTGAATGATGCGTTGACCCCGGCAGCCGAGATCCTGGTCGCCACGTCCGCCGTACGCCGCGCCATTCGAGACAATGAAACGCATTTGATCTACTCGATGATGGAAACGGGCAGGCGGCTCGGCATGATCACGCTGGAGCAATCCCTGGCCGATTTGGTCAGGACCGGTCGCGTGGAGCCAAACGATGCGGTGGCTGCCGCGACCGATCCGGCGCGTCTGGAGAAACTGATCGGACAAACGGCGGCGATGACCGTTGCGGCTCCGATGGCCAAACCCGCTGCCCGCCCAGGCGCATAGCATCGGCCCCCTGCGGCCAGCGTCGACCACATGGATTCAGAGCCGGGGCGTGTCGCCCCGGTCCGGCTCGACACGAGCCGGCTCTGATCTCGGCACGAGCCGACTCCGATGCCATCCGGGAAAGGGAGAGCCTGACATGGTCGCGTTCACGTATGTCGCGAGAGACGACGCCGGCGGCAGGGTCGAAGGCGACGTCGACGCGTCGTCACAAGCCGAAGCGGCGAGGATCGTCCGCAGCGAGGGCAAATACGTCGTTCGGGTCTCGCCCAAGGGGGCGGGGGCGGCCGCCGCGGTGAAACGGTCATCGGCTTCGAGTCGAAAAGGCGGCGTTTTCAATCGCGAAAAGTACAAGCCCGAAGACCTGTTGTATTTCACGAATCAACTGGCCGTCATGGTCGAGACCGGCGTGTCACTGGCGGACGCCCTCGATGCCGCCACGCATGAAGGCAACTCGCCACGATTCACCCGGGCCTTGAAGAACATCATCGGCAAGGTCAATGCCGGCAGCGAGTTCTCCGGCGCCTTGGCGGACTATCCCGACATTTTTCCGTCCGTGTACGTCAGCCTCATAAAAGCATCCGAGGCGTCGGGCCAAATGGGGCCGATGCTCGAACGTCTGGCCGACCACCTCGAACACCAGCGGACGATGACCAAGAAGATCAAGGGCGCGGTTACATATCCCATCGTCATGTTCGTCTTTGCCATCGGCGTCACGATCTTCCTGATGACCTTCGTTATGCCAAAATTCACCGCCATCTACGCCGGTAAGGAAGACAGCCTGCCTGCCGTCACCAGGGGGCTCATGGCGTTTAGCGAGGGCCTCGTCGCCTATGGGCTCTATGTCCTCGGCGCGCTCGTGGCCGCCGCCGTGGGCGCGTTCTTCTACTTCCGAACGCCGGACGGGCGCGAGAAGCTCGAGCTCATCAAGTTCAAAGTGCCGCTGATCGGCCCGCTGTTTCACAAGGCATACCTCGCTCGCAGCCTGCAAACACTCGGAACAATGCTCCAATCAGGTGTGTCGATGCTGGACGGCGTCCAGTTGACCGCCAATGTTTGCGGCAGCCGGGCCTACGAGAAGCTGTGGCGGACTGTCAACGACAGGCTGGAAACCGGCCAACAGCTTTCCGAATCATTGGCTGACAGCAAGCACATCCCTAAGGCGGTTTCCAAGATGCTCAGCGCCGGCGAACGTAGCGGCAAGCTCGGGTCCGTCATGACTCGAGTCGCGCTACATTGCGAAGGCGATCTCAACGTCTCCATCAAGACGTTGACAAGTATGCTGGAAC
>JAUVGW010000126.1 GCA_030593565.1 Phycisphaerae bacterium
GCGGAACGCTGAGCCATACTACATGATGAGAACCGAAATAGGCCCGACCGCCGCTTCGCCCCCGCCGCGGCAGAAAGTTTGCGGCAGTTTGCGGCAGTTCGCAGTTTTTTGCTGCAAACGGCGGGGAATTCAGCGTCACCGTCACACCTAAATGGAGCACCGTGAGATTTTCTTCAAATAATTTTGCCGCTACAAATGGTGCGTCCGGGACGCACCCTACAATGTCTCGGCGGGTACACTCCCCATTACTGTAAGCAATCCCCCGACAAGAATACCGGCTCGAGACGAGCTGGCTCGCTGGGTCGGGGGCTCTTTAGATGTGGATCTGAGATGGGTGCTACAAATGGTTGACGGATGAGCGCTGGCTGCTGAAAACTAACGACTGAGAACTCAAAACTGAAAACTGCCCGCTACGCGAGCGCATTCTCGATGCGGGTGATTGTGTATTCCGCATCCTCGCCGGTCAGCGGTAGGGTGGCCATGTCACCGATGCGTTTGCCGAGGAGTTGGCGGGCGAGGGGGGTTTGGTAGGAGAAGACCCGGCCGTCGATGTCGGAGTCGCCCGCGCCCATGATGGAGATGGCGGTCGGCTCGCCGCCTCCCGCGGGGCGGAGCGTGATGTGCTGGCCGATGCCGATGGAGTCCGCCGGCACCGCGTCGGGATCGAGCAGCTTGGCTAGCGATATCTGGCTGTTGATATGCCCGACGCGAGCCCGCAGGAGGTCGCGCTCCTCCAACGCCGACTTGTACTCGGCGTTTTCGCTCAGGTCGCCGCGCTCGGCCGCCTCGCCGATCGCTCGCGCGTTTTCCTTCATCTTGACGTTAACGAGTTCGACCAACTCGTCTTCCATGGTCTTGAGACCATTCTGGGTGAAGTACAGCACCGACTCGTCGTCCCACATGGCGACTGCGGCTTTCACGTACAGCTTCGGATACCGCCGCCGCAGGATGTTGAGCATGTCATCCTGCACGCGCGGCCCGAGGCCCTCGGCCCGCTCGATCTGGCGGCGGATCGTCTGGGCCAGCGGCAAGTCGAGATCCTCGATACAGGTCTTGAACGTGGCGAGCCCCCTCGAGGTGAGCCCCGTGCGGACCCTCGATTTCATCTGCGCGACGGTCTGGCCCGCCGCCTTGCCCTCGGAGTCGCGCACAGGTCCGACCAGGCTGAGGATGATGCTCAATATCTCGCGCAGGGGCGGGGCCGGCAACTCGACGTCAACGCTCGGCCCTTTCCAAACCCACAACAAGGCATCGGTGAAGCGCCCGGGCTCGGCCGTCGCCCGTTCGACCACGCTGGAAAGCAGCTCGCCCCGACCGGCACTCACGACCTTCTTCGCCAGGACGTCGCACTGCCCCGCCGGCGCGTACAGTATCAGTTCGGCGAGCGATTCGGCGATTTTGTCCGGCGCGGCCTGTTCGATGCACGTGACGCCCAACGACCACAGCCGTGTGTCCGGTACCGAGGCCACGACCGCGACGGGATCGTCGGCCTGTTTGAGCATCTCCAGCGCCATGCCGTGGGCGTCCGTCGAGACCGGCAGCCCGTCGGCCGCGACGCGTTCGATCACGAGTGCCGTGGCAAAGGCACTGGCGGGCTCCTTGTGGCGTTTGAATCGCCCGATGTGATCGACGAGCGCCGTCTGCACGCGATTGAGAAACGCAGCATCGGGCTCGAGCTTCTGCTGCCTCGTCTCTCGCAGGTAGCCTTCGAGCAAATCGAGCCATTCGCGCGGCGTCGTCGCCTTGGCGAAGGCGGTCCACGTCTCGGCTTCGAGCGATTGGCCCACCTCGTCGTACACGACGAACATCGGCGAGCGACCCTCGATCCGCAGGTGAGGAGACCGCTTGACGCCATTGCGGATGCGCGTCCACCAGTCCGGCCATTTGGCCGGCTGAAGGTGTCGCGGCACCATCAGGAGTTTCAGTCGGTCGCGATCGATGCTATTTTCATGACACCGCACGATGCCGATGATGACCGCGATCGGATCCTCTTGGATCATGGTTTGAAGCCGGCCCGGGTGCAGCCGGCTCAGGACACGAAAGTCATTTTCGTCGGTGATCTCGTAGTCTTCGATGACCTTGGAGATGTCGGTGGTCTGGCCGCGGCGCGACGTCCTGATACTGATCACATCGTCGTTGAAATCGAAATCGGTCACTTCCGCGACAAGGTCCTCCGTACGGTGGACCAGAAAGCTGCCGGGCGACAGGCGAAGTCCGGTCGTGAGAAACCGCAGCGCGCGGCGAACAGACTTACCCGACTTGAGGCCGGATCGGTCGATCCAGGCCTCGATGTTCGGTTCATCCTTGTGCGTCAGGCGATAGAGGGTCAGTATTTCCTCGCGGAGTTCCTCGCCGTCCGGCAGACGGAGGATCAGCCCACGTCCGAGCCGCAGCGCCTCGGCCGGCGAACGGCGCTCCTTGACCATCGAGAGCCACATCCAGCTCATGGTCTCGGCGAGATCGGTCTGACGCGCCCCGACGACGAGATCGATGATGGGCAACAGGCGGGCGGGATCGGCGTCGGGCTCCTCGATGACGGCGAGCCAGTCTCGCTCAAGGTCGGTCCAATTCCTGGATCTGGCGAGGGCTTCCAACGCTTCGTAACGCATGCGGTTTGGCACTCCTCCGAAGAAAACACACTATTATTGCATAGTGAGACGACGTTGTCGAGGCATGTGAAAGCGGGTCCAGGACAGATTCGGTGGCCTGCGACGCCGAAGGTAGCGTCGGCCCCCCGTGGCCGACGTATGCGCTGAGGGACCCCTCAGTATTTCCCGTCGGCCACGGGGGGCCGATGCTACATCTCGCAGCACCTAAGCGTCCAGCCGAATCTGCCTTGGACCCAGTGAAAGTCTTTTCTGGCAAGCAGACGCACTATATCTCGCTTTTGGCCTGCCGTGGGGCGGTCAGCGTCGGGCTCTTCCTGGGTCTTGGGCCGGGCTTGCACCGGTCCGATCACCATTCGATGGCTAGGATCAGGCAGTTCAGGCCGCTGCCGATGCCGCAGAAGGCGACGCGGTGGCCGGGTTGTAGGAAACCGCGTTCTTCGGCGATGGCGGCGGTCATCGGAAGGCTGACCGTGCCGACGTTGCCGAGATACTCGTATGTTTGGAAGTCCTTCTCGAGCGGGATGCCGAACGCCTTGAGGACGGTCTCGCGATGCGGCGCGCCGACCTGGTGGCAGACGGTGCGGTCGATCATGTCGCCCGTCCAGCCCATCTCGGCGAGGAAGGAACGCCACGTCTCGACGCCGAGGGCCACGCCGTGTTCCAGGACGGCCGCGGCGTCGGTGTCCATCCGCATCGGGGCGGAGGCGGGCATCCCCGTGTCGGGTCCCCAACGGCACAGGCCGTGGTGTGTGGTGTTGCTGTGCCGGACGCCGCCGAGCAGACGATGCCCACCGAGTGCCATGGCGGTGTCACCTACGACGACGCCGATCGCCCCGCTGCCGCCGGTCAGTGTCGCGAGCGACAGGCGGAGGTGCTCCATGTCGCGCTCGCGGAGCATCCGTTCGATGGTCAGATCGACGATCTGGCGGGCGGACTCGCAGGATACGACGAGCCCGGCGCGGATCTGCCCCAGTTCGACGGCATTGGCGATGTTGACGATGCCGTTGATGACACCGAGGCAGGCGTTGGAGACGTCGTACACCTCGCTGTTTCGGCCCAGCCCCAGGCCGTCGGCAACGTCGCAGGCGGTGGCGGGTTCGAGATGGTCGCGGCAGACGCCGCCGTAGATCAACATGCCGATGTCGGCCGGGTCCATCGCCGCGGCATCCAGCGCTTTACGGCCGGCCTTGACGGCCCCGTCGGCCATCGTGTGGTCGGCGTTCCAATAACGGCGTTCGCGGATGCCCGTCAGCGCTTCGAGCTGGCCGACCTGCCAGCGCAGCTCACGATACAGCGGTTCGATGCGTTGCTCCAGTTCCGTCGAGGTGACGACGTTTGGCGGCAGCTCATAGCCGATGGATTTGATGGCGACGCGTGTATATTTCATCTTCCGAATGCCTCGACAGGCAGTATTATATCATAATCTCCCGGTGCGTTCTCTCATTCGGCAATCCCCCGACAGGAAGACCGGCTCGAGACGAGCCGGCTCGCTGGGCCGGGGGCTCTTGAACGAGTAGGCCGGTCGCGAACTGGCACACCATTCGATGCTTCAGGCGGAGACGTCCAGGTGGGGAGTGCCGTTGTCGTCGACGGTGACGCCGTCGACGGGCGTTTTTTCTTCGGCTTCTTCTTCGGGGGGGGCGTCGTGGCGGCCCTGGCTGCCCTCGCCGCCGGAATCGGGATGGACCTGTGTGTCGGCGTCGGTCTCCTCGACCTCGAGCACGTCGGCGGGTCCGCCGGCGGTGGCTCGAGCCCGATCGGCCTGGGCGTTCTTGTCCGCGTCGGTCTGGCGGGTCTGGTCAGCCTGTTGGGCGCCCGACTGTAAGACCGACCCCATGGTGCCTGCATTCGGCGGTATGGCAGACATGGTGGAGTCCTCGGGGGTGAGTTTTCAGTTTTCAGTCGTTCGGTCGTTCTCTCTCGCTCGTTCGGACTCCCTCCTCGGTCGCGGCTAAACGCGGTATTTCGATTTTCAACTTTCGATTTTCGGCTTTCCTCACACCCTGAACTCGCGGTCCCGCTGCTTCAACTGGAACCTCAATCGATCGACAATGGCCGAGTGCATTTGGCTGACCCGGCTCTCGGACAGATCGAGGGTCACGCCGATCTCCTTCATGGTCATCTGCTCATAATAATACAATACCAGAATCAGACGCTCGGTCGAGGTCAATCCCTCTTGGATCAGCCTTTTGAGATCGGATTTCTGGATTTCCTGGATGGGATTCACCGAACGGTCGTCCTTGATGACATCGAGTTCGGAAACGTCTCGCGACGAGTCATTCCCGAAGGCTTTGCGGGACAACGTCGTCATGGACACGGCCGTCGCATCGCGGGACATCCGGCGAAACTCGTGTGTGTTGACACCGATGCGATCGGCGATTTCCTTGTCGCTCGGGATACGGCCCAACTCACTCTGAAGGGACTTGGTGGCAACCTGAATCCTCTGCGAACGATTGCGAACCAACCGGGGAACCCAGTCCATGGACCGCAACTCGTCGAGGATCGCTCCCCGAACACGGGGCGAACAGTAGGTCTCGAACTTCACGCCGCGCTCGAGGTCGAAGGCCTCGATGGCATCAATCAGGCCGAACATGCCCGCGGAGATCAGGTCGTCGATATCGACCTCGGTCGGGAGCTTGGCATGGATGCGTTCGGCGTTGAATCGCACGATGTGCATGAATCGCTCGATCAGATCGTTTCGCAAGGCCTCCGTAGGCCTTTTCCTGTACGTCTTCCATACCTTGGTCATGTCGATTTCGGTCGTGAGCATCCGGTGGTCTCCTGGATCCTGTTTAACAGGAAAGGCGATTCGTCAGCGGCAACGATTGCGTCGATCAGGCGGCTTTCTCTGCCGCGTGCCGAGCCTTCGCTACGGGCTTGTCGTCTTCCTCCGGTGACTCGGCGTTGTCACCTGATGCGATGTCGGCGTTCTCCTTGACGATCAACGTGCCAATCCAGCCCGAAACCGTCCCGAGGGCGAACCCGCCCATCAAACCAAACATCGCGCGAAGGATGATCTTTCCGGCGGGATTGCCCGCCATCAGGCCGCAGACGATCATCGCACTGAAGACAAGTAATCCACAACACGCACCACATATACGCGCCACGTCTTCACCACCCTACGCTGAACGGTTCGAGCCTCACTCGCTTCTGCGATCGGAAGACTGAACCGGGCGATTCAGTAAAAAAAGCGGAACACCCGGCCGAAAAAACCGGGGCGCGCCGCGGTGCCGTCGAGGGTCAGGTCGAGCCGCCTTGCCAGTGCTGCTATGCAGGTCGAGGCGGGACATCCGGGATGCTTAACCGAAAACGGGACACGCTGGTGTACGGCCGTCACGACGTGCCGGTCGCTCAACACCACGCCCGCCGACTCCAGCGACAGGCCCAGGAAACGTGCCGCCACCGACGAAATGCGCTCCGCCACGAGGCGACCTTCGCGAACTGATCTCGACTGATTGACGATCAGCCGCATCGGCGGCGTCCACGGGGCTCGACTCAGTACCTTTATGAGCGCGTAGGCGTCTGTCAGCGCGGTGGGCTCCGGAGTGGTGACCACCAGCAGTTCGTCCGCCGACTGTGTAAACGCCAGCACGTTCTGCGAGATGCCCGCCCCGCAATCGAGCAGGATAACATCCGCTTCGGATTCGAGTCGGCCCAGTTCCCCGATCAAGGCCTGCCGCTCGAACGGCCGCAGGTCCGCGACCGACGCCAGACCCGACGCGCCGACGACCAACCGCAGGCCTTCTTCGATCGGAACGGTGATTTCGTCGATGCCGCGCTGCCTGCGCAAGACGTGCGACAGATCAAACGGCGAACGGACGTTCATGACGACGTCGATGTTGGCTGTGCCGAGATCGGCGTCCACGAGCACGACGCGCCGCCCTCGACGCGCCAGACAAATCGCGAGGTTCACCGCGATGTTGGTCTTGCCAACCCCGCCTTTGCCGCTGGCTATCGCGATGACGCGCGCGGTGCCCTGCCGCCGCGACTGCCGCGGCTGATCCGCCAACCGGTTCCGATGTGCGGACTGATTGGCAAGCTGTTGATCGGCGAACCGGCGACCGGCAAGTTGGCGGTCGGCGGATCGGTGATCGTCCTCACCGCGCGGTGGTGGTTGGGCCTGTCGCCGAATTCGCGTCGTCGCGTCGCGCGACGGTGCGTTTGGCGCCGGGGCGGTGGCGCGCCGCGTCGCCATCAGCGTTCGCAATTCGGCGGCCTGGTCCTTCGGCTGCACGTTCATTTCAATGTCCCTCCGTGTCCGCCGCCGCATACGCGGGTCCCGGGGAAGCTCCATCGACACGCATTTCGGAACCACCATCGGCACAAACATCCGACCCGTGATCAGACGCCGGCGAGACATCGGCGCTACAACCTTCGGATGGATTCGTGGTCATCGCTGCTGACACCGGCGAGACGCCGGTGCCACAGTCTTGTGATGAACAGGTGGCCGCCGTTGGAAAAACTGTGGCACCGGCGTCTCGCCGGTGGGTTTCCCGGTCGGGAACGGCGTTCCCGAGCCGCTTTTGCAGCGGGCTTGGAGCCGCCGGCCCCGACTCCGATACTGACCGAGATGGTGGTGGTGGCTGCGGCCGTGACGGTGGCGGTGATCGCGACGGTCGCGAGGATGACAACGCCGATGTCGATTTGGCTTCAAGGATCAACTCGGCAACGCGCTTGGCGCTGCCCGCTTCGATATCCGCCGGCACCGACTGGCCGTTCGTCAGGTAAGACAATCGCATATCGACCGATCTCAGCACATTCAGGATGACGCCCAGCCCGACCGCCTCGTCAAGCTTCGTGAAGATCAGATGCTTCACGCCGAGCACCGAGAAATTCCGAATCGCCTCGCGGATCGCTTCCTCGCGACTGGTACTGGACAACACGAGATGGACCTGGTTCGGCTTCGCGGCCTCGATGAAGCGGCGCAATTCGCCAATGCGCAGCTCGTCTTTCTGGCTCCGGCCCGCCGTGTCGATCAGCACCAGCTCGACATCCGACATTCGCTCAATGGCCGGCCGCATGTCCTCCGGCGACGTGACGGCAGTCAAGGGTATCTCCAGAATTTCCGAATACGTCTTTAACTGTTCAACCGCCGCGATCCGGTAGGTGTCGATTGTGATCAGGCCGACCGACTTGCCTTCGCGGAGCTTCATATTCGCCGCCAGCTTCGCGATCGTGGTTGTCTTACCCACGCCGGTCGGGCCGACGACGGCTACGACGGTCGGACCGACCCCGGAACCGAGCGCCAACGGCTCCGCCGCCGGCAGCATCTCCACAACTGCCTCCTGCAACTCCCGTCGAATCCAATCGGGTGACACGTCTGTGGCACTGACCAGCCGCCCGCGATCATCCCGATAGGGCGACCCGCACCTCCGCATCTTGCCCTCCACGCGATCAAGCAACTGCACGGCCAATTCGCGCGCCACATCCTGCCCGATCAGTTGCGTGTATTGGTCCACCAACTCCGCGGGAAGTTGTGGCTGCCACGCGTCATTCGACTGCCGCAACAGATCTCGCACCATCCCGCGGATTTCATTAACCTCGGTTCGCAATGGCACATCGCCCGGCTCCGCCGCCCCCAACTCGCATTGTGCCGCCTGGCGCTGCGCCGATTCGGGCATCCGCGCAGGCGAGGGCGCCGGCGCGGACGCAGCAACCGCAGGCGTCGGCGAGCCCTGATCGCCTACGTTGGCGTCCGAGCGAGCCGGGTCACACGTGGCTTGCCGTTTGGCGCCCGAACCGGATCGCCCCGGATCGAATTCGCCGCGTTTCGCAGCCGCCCGCATGGCACCCAACCGCGGATCAGCCGTCGCGGAGATTTCCACCATCGACTGCGCGCCGATCCCCAAGAAACCGCCCCGCTTGATCGTGCGCGTGTGCAGGATCACCGCGTCGCGGCCCAGTTCCGATTTTACCTTCGCCAATGCATCAGACATTGACCGGGCTTGGTACGTCTTCAATTCCATCAGCAACCGTCACCATTGAATGTGTCCGGACGTTTACGCCGCGGACGATCTCGTTGAAACCCAACACCGCCACGTTTGGCAGCGTCGCCTCGATCAATCGCCGCACCCACTGTCGCACCTGCGGCGAGGCCAGCACGACCGGCTGCGAACCCGACGTCTTCTTCGCCGCCGCGTCCAATTCGCTCCGAATCTCCGCCGCGATCTTGTTCGCGGTCGCCGGCGGAATCGTCAGATAGGAGCCGCGCTCCGTTCGTTCCACGTGTGCGTTAATCATGTCCTCGACACCCGGATCAAGCGTCACGCAGTGGATGGTGTTGTCCTGATCCCGATGCCGTTCGCAGATCGTCCGTGCCGTCGCATTGCGAACGTACTCGGTCAGGACTTCGGGATCCTTCGTGCGACCGGCCCAGTCACCCAACGTCTCCAGGATCGTCTCCAAATCGCGGATCGGCACGCGCTCGCGCAACAGGAGTTCCAGCACGCCCTGAACCTCGCCCATCTTCAACTGGTCCGGAATGACCTCGTCGACGAGTTTGGGGCTGGATTCCTTCAGGTTGTCGATCAAACGGCTCACATCCTGACGCGTCAGCAACTCAGGTGCGTGCGACCGCAGGATCTCCGTAATGTGTGTCGCCAACACACTCGTCGGCTCGACGACGGTGTAGTTGCGGTGTTCGGCATTGGCACGCTCGCTGTCGGCGATCCACAGGGCCGGCAACCCAAACGCAGGCTCCTTCGTCTCGATACCCGTCAACGGTTCGGACACCGCGCCGGAATCGATGGCCAGCAGGTACCCCGGCATCAGATCGGCCTTCGCAATCACCGCCCCGCGCAGCTTGACGGCGTATTGGTTCGGCTCAAGTTGCACGTTGTCGCGGATACGGATCGGCGGCACGATGATGCCCAATTCGATGGCGATCTGCCGCCGGACGTTGGTGATGCGGTCGAGCAAATCACCGCCCTGTTTCCGATCGACCAGCTTGATCAACCCATAGCCGACTTCCAATTCCAGTGCGTCAACATTAAGCAGCGATTCGATCTTCTCGGGCTCCTTGGGCTTGTCGGCCTTTGCCTTTTCTGCGGACTTCGCGGTCTGTCGTGCCCGCCTGGACATCAAGAAGCCCGAACCGCCGACGCCAACGGCCATCAGCATCAACGGCACGGTCGGCAACGGCGTCAACATCAACACGACCAGGAAACCGCTCGCCAACAGCAACGCAATCGGACGGGACGTGATTTGGCCCAGCAGTTCCTCACCCATGTTCGACTTCGCGGCCGATCGACTGATAATCATGCCCGCGGAAATCGAAACCAGAAACGCGGGAATCTGCGTCACGAGCCCGTCGCCAATCGTTAGTTTCGTGAAGACGGCCAGGCATTCTCCGAGCGGCATTCCCATCTGCACCATGCCGATGATGATCCCCCCCAGGATGTTCACCAACGTGATGATGACACCGGCGATGGCGTCGCCACGGACGAATTTGCCCGCTCCATCCATCGCCCCGTAGAAATCCGCCTCGCGCGTGATGTTGTCACGGCGGCGCCGCGCCTCGGGCTCGTCGACCAATCCCGCCGACAAATCCGCATCGATCGCCATCTGCTTGCCCGGCATCGCGTCCAACGTAAATCGGGCGGCCACCTCGGCGATGCGCGTCGCGCCTTTGGTGATGACGACAAACTGAATGACCGTGATGATCGCGAAGATAATGATGCCCACGACCAGCGAACCCGCCGCGACGAACTCGCTGAACTCCTTGATGACGTGCCCGGCCGCCAAGTCGCCCTTCTCCGCCGCATTCGTCAGGATCAGCCGCGTCGTCGCCGTGTTCAACACCAGACGCAGCAACGTCAATGACAGCAGCAGCGATGGAAACGACGAAAACTCCAGCGGACCATTCATATACATCACGGTCAGCAGCACCACCGCGCTGAGCGTGATGTTCGCGACCAGCAGCAGGTCCAGCATGGCCGTCGGCAACGGGATCAGAATCACCAGCACCAACGACAGCGCCAGGATCGGGAACACGAGCCCGCGATACTCGTGTGCGATCGATATCGCCCGTCCCAGTGTTGTTGTCGCTGTTGTCGGGGCCGTCGCCATTACTCACTCACCAGAAATCGATGATCCACTGTGATTGCACCCAATGAACCGATCACTCAAACGCGTTTTCAGGTATGCAACCTGTTCGATTTTCATCCTTCATGCTCCCGCCTTGGTCGCATTCAGTGCTCCCGCCTTGGTCGCATTCAGTGCTCCCGCCTTGGTCGCATTCAGTGCTCCCGCCTTGGTCGCATTCAGTGCTCCCGCCTTGGTCGCATTCAGTCCTTCCGCCTTCATCCTTTCCGTCACGCCGCCGCCGTCGCTGATCGCCCACGCGACGACCGCCCCGACAGCTCATACACATAGGCCAGGATTTCCGCGATAGCCTTGTAGAACTGCTCCGGAACCTCCTGCCCTATTTCCACCATCTTGAACAAGGCCTGCGCGAGCGGCTTGCGCTCCACGATCGGGATGCCGTGCTGGATCGCAATCTCGCGAATCTTCCGAGCCATGTGATGCTGCCCTTTCGCCACGACCTTGGGCGCCCGCATCGCATCCGCGTCGTACTTGATCGCAACCGCGTACTCCGTCGGGTTCGTCACGACGACATCCGCCTTCGGCACCGCGCTCTTGATGCGCTGCAGCGCCGCGGCGTACTGCATCCGAAGCCGACGCCGCCGCACTAGCGGGTCGCCCTCCATTCGCCGCATTTCCTCCTTGATCTCCTGTTTCGACATCTTCAGGTCTTTTTCGTGCTTGTAGCGCTGCCACGCGAAGTCGAACAACGCAAGTACCAACAGCACACTCGCCAGGCGGATGCCGACCTCGTACAGAACCTTCGACGTCAGCACGATCTGCTGCCAGCCTTCGAGCCCCAGGGCCAACAGGATGTCGTGCATCCGGTCCGTGATCGCCCAGTATGCGGCCGAACAAACGACAACCAGCTTCACGAGATTCATGGCAAACTGCATGATCGTCCGCGTGCTGAACAAGCGTTTGATGCCGTTGATCGGGTTCAGCTTGTCGCCCTTGGGCTTCAACGGATACAGCGTGAACAGCAATCCGACTTGCAGCAGGTTCGCCGCCACCGCCAACAGCACCAGGCCGAACAGAATCGGCCCCACCGCCGCCAACGTCAGCATCCCGACCGATGAAATCACGCGAACGAGATCGATTCCGGCCGTCTCGGCCGGATCCCTGACCGGCAGATACGCCGTTAGCACGCTCATAAACGAGGCCATTATTCGCGGCGCCATCCAACGCATGCACAGCATCCCCCCCACCAATATCAACGCCGAACTCAAATCGTTGGACTTGGCGACTTGTCCACGCTCGCGGGCCTCCGTCTTACGGCGCGGCGTCGGGGCTTCCGTTTTTTCGCCGGCATCATCCGCCATGGATCACCGTTTTCGAAACGTGTTCAAACAACAACCCGACTTGATCCAGCCCATCCGCCATTCCGTCCGCCACCAAGTCATCCGAAAACGTGACCACCATCCCCAAGACGAATAACGCCGTCGCGATCTTGAAGCTGAATCCGACCGACAGAATGTTCAGTTGCGGCATCGTCTTCGTCAGAAAACCCATAATCAACGAGGTCAGCAATAAGGCCAGAATGACCGGACCGCTCATCCGCAACGCCATATCGAACGCGCCTCGCAGAATCCCGATCACGAACTCCTCCAACGCGCCGTCGAACACCATCATCATCGGGGGCACCTGTTTGAAACTGTCCAGCAACACTTCCACCACGGCCAGGTGTCCCCGAAGCGCCAGGAAGAACATCAAGACTCCGAGGAACCAAACTTGATCCAAAACAGTCGACGGCGCTTCCATCACCGGGTTGTACGCCTGTCCCAAGGCCATGCCCGACTGGTGGCTGACGACCTTCCCCGCCACCTGCGCCGCCAAAAACACCAACCCCGCGCCCAATCCCAGCACCTCGCCGACGATGAACTCGCCCACCATACCCACCGCGGCTTGGCCCAACGTCAACGATCGAGGCAACTCCGGCGCAACCACCGGAAACACCAACAAGCCCAGCGTCACCACTAGCCAGGCCTTGACGATGCGAGGTATCTGCCGGCTGGTCAGCATAGGCACCGCCATCACCAGCCCCGCCACCCGCGCCACCACCAACCCAAACGCCGGCAGCAGCATCTCGAATCGCAGCAGTTCCAGTGGCAACGGTGTTCACCTGGTACAAGTTCTCAGTTCTCAGCCGTCAGACATCAGCCATCGGCCCATCGCTTTTCGACTTTCGACTTTCGGCTTTCGGCTTTCGGCTTTCTAATCTCACTGCGCCCACATCGCTTCGCCCCACAACTGCTGCGTGTACTCAACCAGCCGCGTCGCCAGCCACGGGATGAAAAACGCCGCCGCCAGTCCCATGCCCACGATCTTCGGCACGAATGTCAACGTCTGCTCCTGCAACTGCGTCACCGCCTGGACAATGCTGATCGTCAGACCCACCGCCATGCCGATCGCCATGATCGGACCGGCTAGCGTCAAGGCCAGGAACAGCGCCCCGTGACTCAGATCAACCGCGGTACCAGGATCCATCCGACAGACTCCCTTCACACGACGACGCCAATCCGTAGCGTCGGCCCCCCGTGGCCGACGAAACCACTGCGCAACCTACACGCGGAGAAACCTCGCCACACGGCTTGCCGTTTGGCGACCCCCCCATCACCCGAAGCTCTGCAGCAACGACCCGATCACCATCCCCCAGCCGTCCGCCAACACGAACAACATCAGTTTGAACGGCAGCGAAATCAGCACCGGCGGCAACATCATCATCCCCATGCTGATCAGGATCGACGCAATCACCATGTCGATGACGAGGAACGGTAAATAAATCCGAAATCCCATCACGAAGGCCGTCGTCAATTCGCTCAAAACAAAGGCCGGAATCAACTCCGTCAGGCGCACATCCTTCAGGTCGAGTTGCGTGTCGTCCGGAAGCTCGACGCCATTGGCGTATTCATGAAACATGAACACGTACTCGTCGTTCCCAGCGGCCTCGATCTGCCGGGTCATGAAGCCGCGAAGCGGCGCCACGCCGCGATCAAACGCATCCTTCTGGCTCAGCTTCCCATCAAGGTACGGATCGACCGCGTCGGTCTTCATCTGCTGCCACGTCGGCGCCATCACGAGCATCGTCATGATCAACGACAGCCCGACCAGCACCTGCCCCGGCGGCAACTGCTGCGTCCCGATTGCCTGACGCAGCAGCGACAGGACCACGATGATCCGGGTGAAGCTCGTCATCATGATCAGGATGGACGGCGCCAAGGACAGTACCGTCAACAATACGAGAATCTTGAGCGACGCGCTGATCCCTTTGGCGTCCGTCGCGGGCGGGGCGATCTGACTGATATCGGGGATTTCCCAGTCGTTATCGATCAACTGCGAGCCTGTGTTCGCGGATGTCACGGGCTGCGCATGCGCCGCCGTCGGCGCTATCGCACCGATGACGACCGAACAAATCAGAAAAATGGACCGTCGCCAATGGCGACGCCTTGGGCTGAACACCGCGCAACTCCTTTGCGCTCGCCCGCGATCCGCCCATCGGCGAACACGCGAATCACACCATCGGCTCCGCCGACGCCTCCCGTCCCGTGG
>JAUVGW010000197.1 GCA_030593565.1 Phycisphaerae bacterium
CCCCCGTGTCGGCCGTCGGAAACCGTTGGTGTTCTACGGCCGACACGGGGGTCGGCCGCTACATCCGCCATTCTTGCGATTGCCCTGGGTTGGGTTAGCCTTGGGTCACTCTGCTGTTGACCACGGCGCGGAAGTCCGTGACAATCCCACGACACTCACGTTTCTGAGCAATGACGCGGGGTTGTTGTGAACGTGTCGCGAAGTTGTCGTGCCTCCTGGGATTCATAAGCCCCGGGTCGCCGGTTCAAGTTCGGCCGCCGCGAGTCGCGGATGTCCTTGCCACGATGGACCTTGGGTGATGTGATTGCAGGTCGCTCTGCCATCTGGGCAATCACGGGGGCCGGTGATGGCCAAACAGCCCGTGGCAAAACTGTGGCACCCGCGTTTCCGAACCGCTGTTTCCACGGGGAGCATCGGCGTCTCGCCGGTATTCCCGGGTGGCACCGGCGTTTCCGAACCGCTGTATTCCCTTTCACCACAGGCTGCTAGGATGGGCCTGCGTGGACGCTCGGCCGTTTTTGTCCGTGTGTCCGAGAGTTTGGCCGACGCTCGCCGTTGTCCATTTCAGTGCGGATGACTCATGACGATCGCACGAGACGGCCTACGTGAGATACTAATCGCAACCGTTCTGCTAGGCGGGGGGGGCGCTGCCGCCGGTTACGCCGCCATCGCTGTTTGCCCCTGGTGTTGGCTGATCGCCGTGCCCCTGCTGGCGATGTGGGGCTTCGTCATCGCTTTCTTCCGAGACCCCTGCCGCAAGGTGCCCGCAGATGACGGCCTACTCGTAGCGCCGGCCGATGGGCGCGTGACTGAGATCACCCGCCTCGATCACCACGACGCCATCGGTGGACCGGCCATTCGCATCAGTATCTTCCTGTCGATTTTCGATGTCCACATCAACCGCGCGCCTTGTGCGGGCCGTGTCGTCAAGACCGACTACCATGCCGGCGAATTCCTCGATGCCCGTCACCCGGAAAGCGGCGCTCGAAATGAATCCAATGCGATTCTCATCGAGCCCGACACGGCGGAAATGCCCGGTCCGTTGTTGGTCAGGCAGATCGCCGGCGTGATCGCTCGCCGCATCGTGTGTCGCGTCGGCCCCGCCGACCGGGTCGAGCGCGGCCAACGAATCGGCATGATCAAGTTCGGTTCGAGGACGGAATTGGTCGTTCCGGCAAGTCGCGGACTGGAGCCTGCCGTCGATGTGAACGATCATGTCAAGGCAGGCACGACGGTGGTGATGAAGGTGCGCCCGACGACGCCTGTGACACCGCCGTAGCGGCGACGTGGAAACAGGCGGGGTCTGTGGCAGTTTCGGCGGCCGGCATTTTGTCTAGCCGCGACCCGCAGGGGAGCGCGTTAAAGGTAATCGCCTGCCGCGCAAGAATCGAAGGACCAGCGCACTCTTCAAGCCCGAGCTCGCCCGCGGGGGGAGGTTGTGGAAGAAGCCCAGCCGCTGGACGCTTCCCACACCGCCCCCCGGAGCAGGTCATCGGTTTGTCGAACGCCTGCTACATGCGCAAGGCAAGCCAAGATCGGTACTCGCGCTGATCACTGCAGCAAGCACAAGAGCACTTCAAGCTCATCACCGTGTTCCGTGCCCGCGTGCTCTTCAGCGGCATCAGTCAGGGAAGCGATAAACGGCTCCAACTCCTCTGCTGTCCAGGTTTCCAACAGGTAAGCCGCGAGATTCTCCGTCTCCGCCAGCCAGGTGTCATAGTCGAACTCGCTCTCGCCACCTTCATCGCTGCCACCATAGAACCCGCTGTCACCGCCGCCCTCGCCGCCCTCACCTTGCCCGCAGTCCGGCTGGTGATTGACTTGGTTGTCCATGCACATCCACAGGTCTGGGTGGTGACTCAGCCATCCATCACAGTTGCAGTCGTAGAGTGGGTTGTAGTCCTCCGCGCTGCCGACAATCGACATGAGGGCGCTACACTCATCCTCCGTGATCACACAGTTGCCATCCCAATCACCATAGTTCGTCCCGACGGCGGGAACGATGACCGTATCCCACTCCTCTTCCGTTGTCAGCACCGTAGGTGCAGATCCCTCCCCCCATAACTGAATGACAGCGTCAACATCCACCGTCCTTGTGCCCCAATAGTAGATCACGCCGTCATCTTCTCCGAAGCCCAACGTCCGATCACTGCCGACATAGACGTTTCTGAAGAAGCCCGCTTCGGCAGGACCCGGTTCGTCACGGTCTTCCGGCCAGTCCTGGGGGCTCTCGTCGATGATTGCGTTGTTCTGTTCATTCACGAACCGCGTTTCGTTCGCAGGTATTCCCTCGGCATCCGGCACCGTCAAGTCTCGGAAGGCGCCATGGCAGGGGACGTCGAGGAATACGGCGTTATTATCACCTTCGAATTCATCCGTGAAATCAGGTGAGATCAATTCGATCTCCTGTTCGCCCACCCAGTTCGTGTTGTCAATCGCCTCTGCAGTAATGGTGACGCCGTAACTATTCCATCCCTTATACACAAAGATGTTATAGAAATCGCTGTCAATGTCCAGGTCGCAGGCGAGCTTCAGGTCGAGGTCCTTGCGCAAATTGCCGCCGATTCGCCGGAGGCGCGTATAGTCTCCAAGATACATCTTCGATGCGGTCTCACCGGCTCCGGGTTCCGGGTTGCCACCACCCAATTCGTTCGCTTCAATGCCATAGACCACCTCGTTCTCCGGGTGTTGATCGTAGAAGCTTCCAGCAAATGTGCAATCCGAACCGAAGTGCACCTTTGCACCTTCATAAAGGCCAAGGCTGATCCCGGTTTGCACATTCGTCGACAGGCCCGTGATCACTTCGACGCTGTATTCTTCACCATCCTTTTTATCAGTAATCGACCAGTCACTGTTAAGCGTAAGGGAACCGGCGACGACGGTTCCTCCGTCGATGATCCAGGGATAGTCGCTCACGATGGCACTCGTCGCCTCGACGTAACTGTTCGCGCCCATGTCAAACGAGCAACCGAAAATCGAATCCGCGGTGACTTCGCCGCCCGGTGCCAGCACAAACTCCGAATCGCGGATCGTCGAGTCCACGTGGACAGTTCCCTCAACCGAGTTGAACACGCCCTCCTCGATGTCGCCCGCATTGATTGCGCAGTTCTCCCCTACCGTGATGTCACTGGCCTCGATCACACCATTTACTTCGAGCGTGGAGGGCTCGCCGATCGAGGCATCCAGCATCTCCAAGCTCACGTTGCTGAGGAAAGAGCCCACGCCCAGCAGCTTCAAAGTGGTAAAGTCGTTCATGAGGATCTCGGAACCGGCCTGTTGCTCCGCGAGGAGCGAGCCGCTCAGTTGCAGGCCGTTGTCCCTGACGAACACCAGGTCCGCCCCGTCCTGCAAATCGATCGACCAGATCAGGTACGGTTCGTAGGGAGTGCCGACGTTCATCTGTACGGGGTTCACCGCGGCCGCGCCGATGCGGACGCGGGAGTCGTCGATCGGCGATTCGTCCGATTCCCAATTGTCGGGTTCGATCCAGGAGTAGGAGACCTCACCGTCCCAACGGTGCGAATCCGCCTTGAGGGAGCCGTCGCCCAGCAGAGCTACCTCGAAGCTGGCTACCCCGGAATTGAACATTGCTTTGTAACTCTCCCCGAAGCATCGGCCTGCTCCCACTTCGCTCCACAACACCTCCTGGTTAATGCCTCCGAATGCCTCCATGGTATAGCCGAACACGATCAGCGTATCGGCGAATGGATTGAACGCCGCGCACCCACCCAGGTAGTTCTCGTACGCAAAATCGCACGTGTAACAGCTCATCAGGGAGAACCCGATGACATTCGAATTCGCATTGAGATAGTCGGTGTTATGCACCAGCCCTTCACCCGCAGCGTGTGCTGTTCCCGATCCGTGGCTGTGCTCATGGATGTAACAGTAATCGTTCGGTGAAGACAGCCTTGCGATGTAGTCGGTCGGATTCGGTTCGCTGCACTCCTGGTGGACGACGGTGAATGCATTGCCAAGAAACTCGGCTGCCTCGGCACATTCATAATTGTACGCCAGCGCCAAATCCACTACCGGAAAGGGATCCGATCGAAGGAGGGTATTGCGCGCAAAGTACGCCGCGATGATTTCTTCCTCTGGAATGCGAGTCTCCGGATCCTCCGGGTCCTCGCGGATGAGTGGTAGATTGTCGGCCTTGACTCGCGAGACCCAAATCTCAATCTGGTGGGCGGAGTCGTCCCAACGGTCATAGAGGCCGTTGCGGTCGTCATCGTACCAGTTTCCATCCATATCCATGAAGAAGGTGTCTACAGGTCCTTCATCTATTGAATCCTCGTACAGGATGTAAGGCAAAATGCCGACGAGAACAACGCCGGTCAGCGGGTCAGGCGGCGCCCACAGTTCTTGAAGCTTTCCGCGGAGTGCTTCGGCACTTTTGTTGCTGCCATCACCTCTGAACCTCGCCACAACCACGTCGTGGTCGGGCAGAAGGTCGTCTTTGTAGGTCATGATCGGATTGGTTTCCCGCGACTCAAACAATATGTACAGATAGTCGTTGACCACGACCGCGATGCGCCCGTCATCGCCGCCTTCATACACATCCTCGATTTCCCACGTCCAGCCCCTTGACGGCGGTGGTGGCGGCTCGTGCGGATTCGGATCACAACACTGCCCAATTGCGGGAGCCGCCGCAGCCAGTGCGATCGCCAGGGCCAGGCCGAGTGTGCCGCGGCGCGTGAAAGAAACGATCCTTTTCGGGCTCGAAATGTAAAGCTCCATCAGTGTATTCTCCTTCATTGTGAAATGCTTGCGCTTGGTAAGCCAAACTCGAATCGACTATTCGTGTTCAGGTGGCATCCTCCTTTCTGCTCGCCGGCTTGTCCGAAGTGAAGGCTGGTGTGTGCCCCGACCCGACCGCTGCTTCCTCCTTCACTACATATCGCTAGCTAAACGCTTCCTATCAGCCCGTGGCAATAGTTGGCGGTGCCCATGAACCGTAGCGGCCGACCCCCGTGTCGGCCGTAGAATATGGAAAACAGCAGCCTGGGGGTTCGGCCGACACGGGGGTCGGCCGCTACATGACTATTGCCACGGGCTGCTATGCCCCCAGTAGCGCCACGAACATCTCGATGTCGCCGCCGTCGACGGCGGCGTTTCCGTCCAGGTCGCAGATCGCATCGGCGTCGTTGCCTGGATATTGGGCGTCGTACGTCGCACGGTCCAGCAGGAGCAGAACGAACGGCGCGATGTCCGCTTCGTCCAGCGTCGCGTCGCAGTTCGCGTCGCCAAAGACCGGCGGGGAGATGCGGAATATGCCCTCCGTGCCGTCGGTGAACTCGAGACCGATCGTCAGCATGCCCAGGTCGTTCATGCTCTGGTGCTGACCGTCGGCGCCGCCGCTGGGGCCATAGTACGCATAGCCGAAATCAGTGGGGGCGGCGGCATAGACCGTGCGCCCGCCGATGGTGCTGCCGCTGCGGAGCAGCGGGACCCAGCGCTGCAAGACATGGTGTCGCAACCACAAGACCACCTTGTCGTCATCGGTGACGCCGGGGCCGGTGATCTCCGTCGGGGCGATGATGTCGCCGACATCGTTCATGACCACGAGTGAAGGGATATTATTCACGACGCTCAGCAGGACGTCCGGCGGGAAGGTGGGCGCTGGATCACCATCGCGCAGCGTCAGTTCGCCCGCGCCCAACGGGCCGAAGTACATTGCCCACGCGTTGGAATCCGTGATGCCGGCGCCGGCGTACTTGACTCGGTAGAGCACCTCGGTCCGGTTGTTGATCCAAGGCCCGCCGAACTTCTGGAAGTACACACCCGGTCCCGCCTCCGGCGCCGGATCACCCTCCCGGGAGACCATGTAAAGCTCATCGGCGTCGCCCACGAAAAAGACGTAATCATCATCCTCCGTGACGCCTGGGCCCTCGATGATGCCGGGTTCGCCGATATCGCCGGGCGTGTTGGTGACGTCCGTGCTATTGGCGACCGTTGCCCAGGTCACTCCCGGGTCCATTCCCGGCACCTGATCGCCTTTGCGAGTGATCTTGGCGAGCGTCCCCGGCCCGCCCAGCCAATGGCCCAAGTTATTCCCGCTGGTGACGCCCGGCCCGATAAGCAGGCCGCGGAAGCTGAACTGCCCCGCGTCGTTGTGCGCAATGTAGCTGGCGCCCGCGAAGAGCACGCCCGGCTCGCAACCCGGCGCCTGCATCCCGTCGCGATAGACGAGTTCCAGGTGGTCCCGCGTGCCGATCCAGCGAGCCCGGTCGTTCCCACCCGTCACGCCCGGGCCGGCCAGGTCCGCCACCACATACAGCGTGCCGTTGTCGCTCAGCCTGCCGCCGAAACCGGTCGAGGACGCACAGTCGATGTACACGCCCGGCTCGCACCCCGGCGCCTGGTCGCCGCCCTGGAGCACCTTGCGGAAGTCCCCCGGCGGGCCCACGAAGAAAGCCCGGTCGTTCACATCGGTCTCGATGCCGGGGCCGCTCATGGTCAGCGTCAGCGAGATCCAGCCGTCCACCTCGGAGATCGACTGCCCGGCCGTCAGGATATCAGAAATGATCACGCCTGCCGGCATGTCCGGGGCCTGTTCGCTCTCCCAGAACAGCTTCTGCACGTTGCCGGGCGGGCCGTAGAAGATGGCCCTTGCATTGCCCACCTCAACCTCGGGCCCGTCCAGAAACGCGGGGAACAGCACGTTTCCCGCGCCGTCCACTTGCGCGGTGCCGACAGAATACAGGGTGAAGCCCGGAATCCCCGGGGCCGGATCGCCCTCGTGAGCCACCGGCTCGATCACGGCCGGGGGCGACACCTGCCCCAGCGCACCGCCGGCCCACAGCGCCGCGACGAACGAAGCCAATACGCGCGTGTTCATGATTTGCTGCCTCCTCCTTGTTCGCCCCCCGACCGAAGGACCTACTACACTCAGACGATGTGGCCGCCCACCGCATGGCGACCCGACGGCTCCGCTTCCAGGGCAGCGCCGAACGCGCATGTGAGCGTTGGACTTGTAACTAAAACATACCACGCCGCTTACTCGGAGTCAAGCGTTTCCCGCCGGTATCCGAGAAACATGCCACGTCGGCCCGGTCCTCGGACGGCACAAAGGGGATCGGGCCTACTTGCGCACGAAGATCGTTTGGCCGGTGACGTGAGTCATGGCGGTCGAACAGAGCGACTCGATCGCGGCGGCGACATCGTCTGGGTCCAGCGCCTGTTCCGCCGGAAAGTCGGCGAGGTGTTCACGGAGCATCTGCGTCTCGACGGCCCCCGGCGCAACGGCGAGGACACGGATGCCCAGCGCGCGCCCTTCATTTGCGCTCGCCAGCGTGAACAGGTTCACCCACGCCTTGCACGCGCCGTACACCGAGAAGCCGGGGAAAGGATCGACCGATGCGACGGACGAGATGTTGATGATCGTGCCGGTCTTCTGTCGTTTCATGATCGGCCAGGCTGCTCTTGTTGTGTGAAAGACCGCCCGGACGTTGACGTCCAACGAACGATCAAGATCGTCCGGCGTGGTTTCGTCAATGGGCTTCAGGACAGCGTGACCGGCGTTGTTGACGAGGACGTCCACACGGCCGAAGCGGGCAACGGCGGCCGCCATAAGCTCTCGAGCAACCTGCGGCTGTCCGACGTCACCCGTGACAATCTCGCACTCGCCCCCTGCCGCTTCGATCTGGTGAGCTGCCTTGCGGAGCGCGTCTTCCTGGCGAGCCGCGACGACCACGTTCCAGCCAGCGCGAGCGAAGCGAATTGCGGTGGCCAAGCCGATCCCGCGGCTGGCTCCGGTGATGACACAGGTCTTACTTGGCATGATGTATTCCTCCGACCGATGTCAGTAGCCTCGTAGGGTCCGCTGTGCGGACCGATTTGACTGCAAACGGTTACTCCTCAGCCTCGTAGGGTCCGCTGTGCGGACCAATTTGACTGCAAACGTTTACTCCTCGGTCTGGTCCGCACAGCGGACCCTACGGAACTTGGCATGATGTATTCCTCCGACCGATGGCAGTTGGCTTGGTGCGTCAAGACGCGCCCAACCTTGCTCATGTGGCACCGCCGTCTCGGCGGTGCGTTCACGGGCGAGACGCCCGTACCACCCAACCCGCATATCTAGGCGTGACAAAGCACTAGGTCTTCTCTCCGCCCGTCGAATCGATCTTAAGGTATCGCGTGAGGAACCGCACGCCGAGGTAGAATGGCAGCGTGTCCAGGAACGCGACGACCACCTTGAATACATAGCCGGACGCGATGAAGACCCAAAGCTGCGACGCCACCGGCTGACCCTCATCGATGGGCAGGGCCTTGGCATAGTAGTGGGTAATCAGGATGACCGCGACGGTGTCCACCGCCTGGCTGACGAGTGTGGAGCCGTTATTCCGCAGCCACAGATGCTTGCCGTGCGTCAGGCGTTTCCAGAAGTGGAACAGGGCCACGTCGCAGAACTGGGCCGCCAGGTAGGCAAGCATCGAGGCCGTCACCGCCCCGAAGGTCAATTGTCGCACGCGGTAGAAGGCCCAATCATAGGCCTCCTGGGGCGGCAGGCCGGTTTGGGGGTCGAGTTCCGGCACGGGCGGCAGTATGCCCCCCAACCAGAGAATGAGCACGATCCACAGATTGAGCACCAGCCCCAGAGTCACCACGAAGTTCGCCCGCTTGCGCCCATAGAATTCGCTGATGAAGTCCGTGCACAGAAACGTGACGGGATACGGCAACACGCCGACGGCCACCACGAACGGGACCTTCACACCGAAGATCACGAAGGACATATCGAGAAAGCGTGCGATGCCCAATATGTTCAGCATCGCCAGGGTGCCGAGAAACAGGCCCGCCAGAACGATGAACACGCGTTCGCGCCGCTCGTGAAGCTTCTCGTTCACGAATTTGTAGGGGAGTGTCACGACATGAACGTACCCGTCGCCGGGTCGGTGCGTCAACACGCTCCCCAACGTTGGGTACTGGTATCGTTTGCCAGACGGGTGCCACTGGCAGCTTGCTGCCAGTGCCGGCACGGGCGGGCAAGCCGCCCGTGGCACCCAAAACGATACCAGTACCCTACGTTGCTTCGTGATGGTGATGTCATATCCCTTGAGTGTCTCGGGCCGGCGCGCGGGCGGAAAGAGGGGCTGATCACCAAATGGAAAGTGCGGCACGCTCCAGGGGTGGCGGCTATGATCTCTCGTGAAGTCATTCCCGATGCGGCGGGCTGTCAAGCGTGGATTGGCGCGGGTTAGCAGCCCATGGCAGAAGCTGGCGATGCCCATGAACTGTAGCGGCCGACCCCCGTGTCGGCCGTAGAATACGAGAAAACAGCAGCTTGGGGGATCGGCCGACACGGGGGTCGGCCGCTAAATGACTTTTGCCACGGCTAGGTGAGGGGCCGTGCGCGACCGGCGCGGCGTTGATTCGAGCGGGAAGTGGTGTGCTGGACGAGAGCGGCAGGATGATGCAGGCCATCGAACGTGTCATTGCGGAGCACCCGGATCGGGCGAGCAGCCCCGCCGAGTGGGTGGCCATGTGGCAGAAGCTGGCGGACTTGCTGCTGGAAGACAAGGCGAGCTTCGATCTGTTCAAGGAGGTCTTCGAGCTGGCCGCCAGGGATTGGGACCAGAGCAACAGTCCGCCGCCC
>JAUVGW010000336.1 GCA_030593565.1 Phycisphaerae bacterium
CGACGAAGGCTCGAATCTCGCAAGGCCTTAGCACGACTGCCACCCTGCCATGCAGGGGCTTCCTGGTGAGCTTAGAAACAAAAAAAAGGTTCTTCTCCAAATATGGGGGACGGAAACCAAGGGCGATCGGATCGCAGAAGGGCCTGTCCAAGCTTGCCTGCAGGGGCTTCACCGCCATCAAGGCCGCCCAGATTCTATTGGAAATCACGGGCCTATAGCATTTCACGGTTGCCTGTGGCACCGGCGAGACGCCGGTGCCACAGGAGCGTGAGGCCGCCGCCTGGATTCGGTCACGCCCAACCGTGAACTGCTATAGGTCGCTGCCAGGACTGACGGAGCGAGGGGACGACGAGGTCGTCATAAGTGGTGTGCTTCTAATGGATTATGCCCTTGGGGACGGCCGGTGGGCTGCTGATGCTGTCCGTCGCTCCCCCATTTTGGGGGAAGAACCTCATTATTGCCTCGATACCGCATGGTTCACTGTCGGCGGCGTATTTGACATAATATACCTGTTTCGCCAACTTCGCATCCGCGCCGCCGATCCATCTGACGACGGCCGTGTTGAGACGATAGATCCCGCGGTGGAGGAGAAACTGCAATGACCAGAATGCTGTCGGTGAGAAGACTTGCCGCGACGTCAGTAGTGCTAGGCTCTGTCGGAAAACCCGCGCTTCGTAGCGGCCGACGCCCCTGTCGGCCGTCGATGGACATGGGTATTCGCCGTCCGACACGGGGGTCGGACGCTACAGGAGTTTTCCGACAGAACCTATCTCCCTTTTCAGGCGGTGGACGATGAAGTCTACTCTCGTGATCCTGGCCGCCGGTCTGGGGAGTCGGTATGGTGATCTGAAGCAGTTGGAGGCGGTCGGCCCGGGCGGAGCGACGATCATGGACTATTCAGTCTACGACGCGCTGCGTGCGGGCTTCGGCAAGATTGTGTTCGTGATTTGCCCGAAAATGGAAACCACCTTTCGAGCGACGATCGACCAACGATACGAACGCCGGGTTTCGGTGGCGTACGGTTTTCAGCGAGTGGACGCGCTACCGCCGGGGTTCGCGGCCCCGCCGGGACGAACAAGACCCTGGGGGACCGGACAGGCAGTTTTGGCGGCCGAGTCGTTGGTGAAGGAACCGTTCGCCGTTGTGAACGCCGATGATTTCTATGGCGCCGATGCCTATGCCGAATTGAGTGCTTTTCTGCGACGGGAGGAGCCGGAAGACGTGCCGACCTACGCGATGGTGGGCTACGCCCTGCGCGACACGTTAACGGCGGCGGGGGCCGTCAACCGTGGCTGTTGCCGCTGCACACCCGACGGCTGGCTCGAGCGCATCACCGAGGTTTGCCACATTGAACGCCACGGTTCTGACGGGCAATATCCCGACGAATCCGAAAGAACGCGCATTCTCGGCGGAGATCAGATCGTCTCCATGAACGCCTGGGGGTTCCAGCCCGTTTTCTTCGATCAATTGCGCAAGCGATTCGAGGATTTCCTCCGGGAGAACGCGGCATCCGAGACTGCGGAGTTTTATTTGCCGGCTGCTATTGCGGACCTCATGCGGGCAGGCGAAGCCGGCGTGAAAGTTCTTCCGACCAAGGACACCTGGGCCGGTATGACCCATCCCGGGGACAAGCCTCGCGTCATCGAGATGATCCGCGAGATGATCGGGCGGGGCCGGTACCCGGACAGGCTGTGGGATTGAACATGACACCTGAAGTCGTGACGATTGCAGGCCGCTTCATGCTAGAAGGGCAACTCGCTGCAGTCGAGCCATTCGGCGGCGGCCACATCAACGATTCGTTCCTGGTGACGTGCCAACAGAAGGAAAGGCGAGTTCGTTTTCTCCTGCAGTGCATCAACGATGCTGCCTTCCCAGTCCCCGCCCATGTGATGGACAACATTCGGCGCGTTACAAACCACATCATGCAGAAGTTGAGATCGCTGGGTGTCGTCGATGTTCACCGGAAGGTCTTGGCGCTGGTGCCCACGAATGAGGGTGGTCTTTGCTGTCGCGACGGCACCGGTTCGTACTGGCGACTTTACCACTTCATCGAAGGCGCATTGGTACGTCATACTGTGGAGACGCCGGATCAGGCCGAACAAGTGGCGCGGGCCTTTGGGACCTTTCAGAGTTTGTTGATAGATTTCCCGAGCACTCGGTTGCACGAAACGATTCCCGGCTTTCACGATACGCCGTCACGATTCGTGGCGCTGGAGCGGGCCATACAAGCCGATCCACGCCGCCGCACCTCGGAGGCGCGGGCGGAAATCGAGTACGCGCTCCTGCACCGCTGCCTGGCCGGCGTGCTCCTTGACCTGCACAAGGCCGGCGAGATTCCGGAACGGGTGGTTCACAACGACGCCAAGATCAGCAATGTTCTGTTCGATCGGGAGACCGGGGAGGCTCTCTGTGTTGTGGATTTCGACACGGTCATGCCCGGACTGGCGGTGTACGACTTCGGCGACATGGTACGTTCGATGACGTGCCCCGCGCCCGAGGACGAGACAGACCTGTCACGGGTCGAAATGCAAATGCCGCTGTTTGAGGCACTGGCTCGCGGCTATCTCGAAGCGGCGACGTTCCTTATGCCGACGGAGCGCTTGCATCTCGTGACGGCCGGCAAGCTGATCACGCTCGAGCAAGGCGTGCGGTTTCTGACGGACTTCTTGAATGGCGATACATACTACAAAACGCAAAGGCCGAACCAGAATCTCGACCGCTGCCGAACACAATTCAAGTTGGTCGAATCGATCATCCAGCATGAGGCGCGAATGGTTCGTTTCGCGGATAGCCTGTGACGACACACGCGCTATGGTGGTTCACGCTTGACCGTGGCACAGGCGTCTCGACTGTGAGCCCGCGGCTAGCAGCCTGTGGCAAAAGTCATGTAGCGGCCGACCCTCGTGTCGGCCGATCCCGTGAGCGGCTGTTTTCCCGTACTCTACGGCCGACACGGGGGTCGGCCGCTACAGTCCATGGGCACCGCCGAGTTTTGCCACGGGCTGCTAGGACGGCGGTGGTACAGCAGAATGCACACGCCGCCATTTCAGAGGTTCTTCACGAACTTCCGGGGAATGTACATAGCCCAGCCAGCTACGGAGTGGCGATAGAGCATAGCCCACGGCGTGAGCCGTGGGATCGCATCGGCAGGCGTTCTGCCCAGCCCCAACGGGGCGTAAGATGCCGCCCGGCCTTCTCTTTGGCCCCTTTGGGGCTCGCCGGGTCACACACGTCAGTGCCCCACGGCTTGCGCCGTGGGCTATGTTTTGACGCCCCTACCGGGGCTTCGACACTCCCCGAAGAACCATCTCAAAGTGGGCATACTCAACTGTGAACTGATCTAATCCGCGTGTTGTCGCCACAGAGCCGAGGCAGGAACAGGCTGCTTGGCGATGCCGGGGCCGGCGTAGCTGACTTCCAGGTGTTGCGCCCCGCCTGCCTCGAAATGCGCTACGATGATCGGGTGTTTCCCCGCTTTGAGGATGATCTGCCCGGACATCTCGCAGGCGGAGTGCAGACCATCGTGATCGACGACAAGATCGGGGCCGATCCAAAGCCTGCTGCCGTCATCCGAGACGAGATAGAATGTGTAGGTGCCATCGATGGGGACTTGGAGATAGCCTGTGAATCTAAGCGCGAAGCCGTCATCACGCATTCGCACGCTGAGGCCGAAAGCAGATGCCGTGCCCGTCGCGGCGGGCGTGAGCTTCTCGAAGTCAGGCAGACGGTGCCAGTTGCCTTCGTAGTACGCGTATGCCAGACCGGGAACGGTGTTTGTGAGCACGACAGGTTCGCGCGGGCTCAACTTACGGAAACGGAACTCGGCGATGCCGCTCGTGCGGCTGTCTGCCAGAAACGTCTGCGCTTTGACGACCGTTGTGTCCGTGATGCGCACCGGTTTGACGTAACGCGGTGAGGCCTGCGTCGGATCGCGGCCATCGAGGGTGTAGCGGACGATGCCGCGACCGAGTGGATTGTCTAGTGCAAGTTCCGCAGCGTCTTCAAATACCTGTTCTCGCGAGATACACTGTGGCGGCGGCAGGAAGTACGTCACGCCGAGTGCGTCCAGCCGCCTGTAGTGCGTCTTCATCCGTTCGGAGAAGCCTTCCCAATCGCGCAGCTCCTTCGGCGACCAGCCGACTTCCGCCAGTGCGCACAGTCGCGGGAACACTTGCCAGTCGACGCGTTGTTGCGGGGCATGCTCGGTCCACATGTTGCCTTCGAGACCGAGGATGTGCCGGGCCTGCTTCGGAGTGAGTCCCGCCGGCGTGGGCTCGAATTCGTATGAGCGTTCGAGCGGAAGGTAGCCCATCCGCGTCGGCTCACCCGCGGCGCGTACCTGTGCGTAGTCGAGATAACAATGACTCGTGGGAGAGGCGATGACGTCGTGACCGCTTGTCGCGGCCGCGACCGCGCCATCCATGCCGCGCCAGGACTGAACCGTGGCGTTGGGCGCGAGGCCGCCTTCGAGGATCTCATCCCAACCAATGAGCCGCCGGCCTTTGCTGTTGAGGAACTTCTCGATGCGTCGAATGAAATAGCTTTGCAGTTCGTGTTCATCATGGAACCCTTCGGCCTTGATGCGCAGCTGACACTTGGGGCACTTCTTCCAACATTGCTTCGGGCATTCGTCGCCGCCGATATGAATGTATTGTGAGGGGAACAGCTCGATCACTTCCGCCAGAACATCTTCGAGAAACTCGAAGACGCGATCGTCTCCCGCACAGTACACATCGCTGTACACGCCCCAGCGCGTGCCGACCTCGTATCCTTGCCCCACGCACCCAAGCTCCGGATAACTCGCCAGGGCGGCCATTGAGTGTCCCGGCATCTCGATCTCGGGCACGATGGTGACGTATCGGCTCGCGGCGTATTCGATAATCTCCCTGATGTCATCCTGGGTGTAGAACCCTCCGTAGCGCTCCTCTCCCTTACCGCGCCACGCGCCGACTTCGGTCAACTTGGGATACTTCTTGATCTCGATTCGCCAGCCCTGGTCTTCGGTCAGGTGCCAGTGCAAGACGTTCATCTTGTGGTACGCCAGCAGGTCGATGTATCGCTTAACGAACTCCTTGGTCATGAAGTGCCGGCCGCAGTCGAGCAACATGCCGCGCCATTTGTACCGCGGCCGATCCGTGATGCGAACGCATGGGATCGTCAACGGGGCCACTCTCTCGGACCTCTCCGCCGAGGCGGCCTCGACTTCTGGGGGCAGAAGCTGACGAATGGTCTGAATGCCACGAAACAGGCCTCGCGGCTGCGGCGCGCGCAACAGCACCGATGTCGGCGAGACAGTTAGCTCGTAGCCCTCCTCACCAAGCGACAGGTCGGCGCCGACCGTGGTCAGCACGATTGCGTCTTTCACCGGCTTTGTACTGCCAAGCTCGCGCACGATCATGGGTTGGCCGGTGCCGCGGTGCAGGCTCTGCGCGAGATACTTACCAATCGCACGTGTCTCCGCATTGCCGGCATCGATCCACACCTGCGCTGCTTCCGTGATCGAGAAGTGGCCCGACCGGCTTTCCAAACCGGCGGGGCGAGGAATCAGAACGGCAGCGACGTCGCCCGCGTTGGATGGACCGGCCGCTGCCGTCTGTTGGGCGATGACACACATCATCAGCAGGGCTTTCTTGAACCACATAGATGTCTTCTCCTACCCACAAGCATGTTCTAGCAGCCCGTGGCAAGGGTCATGTAGCGGCCGACCCCCGTGTCGGCC
>JAUVGW010000419.1 GCA_030593565.1 Phycisphaerae bacterium
CCAAGCGGCGTAATCGTTCACGTTATGTCCGCGCGATCCATTAACAGTGCAGCACAAGGTTGTGTCGGCAGTGTTTCAAGAGCCCCCGACCTTGGTCGGCCGAGTGTTTAGCGGCCAGGTGGGGTGGCATGAGTAAGGAACGACACGCCCCGCAAGGGCGTGGTGTTCGTTACCCGTGGGGTCATCGTTGGAATAGATGCCCACGGGTAAACTCCGCCGCTGCCGGCGGCTCCGTTTACCCATGCCACACCGACTGAACGCTGGATACGTACTTGGTCAGGTGGGGGCTTGCTGTGTGTGGGAGCGTACCCCCCGAGCGGAAAACCGGGTCGAGGACGACCCGGCTCGCTGGCTCGGGGGCTCTTGGGCTTCGACGGGAGGAGGTCATGGCCGACCAGTCGCAAGGGCAAATCACGCAACTGTTGGATGCCGTGGGCCGGGGCGAGGGGGACGCGGTGGATAGGTTGTGGGCGCTGATCTACGAGGAACTCCGCGGCCTCGCGCGGCATCAGATGGCGGCCGAGCCGCCGGGCAAGACGCTTCAGCCGACGGCCCTGGTTCACGAGGCCTATCTGCGGCTTTTTGGCGATTCGGGGGGGTCGTTTGCCAATCGGAAACATTTTTTCGCGGCGGCGGCGCGAGCGATGCGCTGTATTCGCACGGATGACGCACGTAGACGTAACAGGCAGAAACGCGGCGGCGACGGCGGCGTGCGCTCCGAGGGCACGGGGCCGGGCGGGTGTTCAGCGTCCGATCTTGGTCGCGTTCACTCCGCGGCGCGGCTTCCGGTGGAGGATGTGGCGGCGTTCGATCAGGACCCGGCGGAGTTGCTTGCCGTCGATGAGGCGCTCGGCAGGCTCGAACGCGAAGACCCCCGTAAGGCAAAGGTCGTGGAGATGCGGTACTTCGTCGGCCTCACGATCGAGGAAACGGCCGAAGTCCTCGACGTGTCGCCCCGAACGGTGGACAGCGATTGGCGCTTCGCACGGGCCTGGCTGCATGATGCACTCGGAGAATAGCGAAAAATGAGGCATGACATGCAAGTAGCAAGGCGGGGTGTGCCGTGCCGCACCGGCTCGACACGAGCCGGCTCTGATGGCTGCGCCATATATGGACCGCCGATTGAAAAGCTGAGAGAGCAAGAGAGACCCGACGGATGACCGCTGATTTGATGCAACGCGTGCAGGTGCTGTTCGACGAGGCGATGACAAAGGCGCCCAAAGAGCGTGCAGCCTTCCTCGCGACGGCTTGCGACGACGCGGCAGTCCGGGCCAAGGTCGAGTCGCTGCTCGCCCACCACGAGCAGGCGGGCGACGCGTTCATGCGCGTGCCGACGCCTGATCCCCGATTCAGCCTCCGCGGCATCGCCGACGGCCCCGATCCGCGCATCGGCACGACCATCGGCGGGTACCGCATCGAGAATGTGATCGCTTCCGGCGGGATGGGCACGGTCTACCTCGCTCGGCAGAAGCAGCCCGACCGGCACGTCGCGATGAAGGTGATGCACTGCGGCATTCCATCGCGTTCGGCCCTGCGGCGGTTCGAGTACGAGTCACAGATTCTCGCCCGGCTGCGGCATCCCGGCATTGCGCAGGTGTACGAAGCGGGGACCCATTCGCTTGATCAGAGCGGCGGCCGTGAGGGAGCGGTTGGCCGCTCGAATGACCGGCTCGGGGACGAGCCGGCTCGCTTGTTGAATGGTGGGCTCGGGGACGAGCCGGCTCGCTCAGTTCCATATTTCGTGATGGAGTACATTCCCGAGGCAAGGACGATCACAGAGTACGCTGCGCAGGAGAAGCTGAGCGCGCGCGACCGGCTGGGGCTGTTCATCCAGGTGTGCGAGGCCGTCCAGCACGGCCACCAAAAGGGGATTATCCACCGCGATCTGAAGCCGGGCAACATCCTCGTGGATTCGTCTGGGCAAGTAAAGATCATCGACTTCGGCGTGGCGCGATCCACGGATTCCGACGTGGCCGTCACGACGATGAAGACGGATGTCGGCCAACTGATCGGCACCATGCAGTACATGAGCCCTGAGCAGTGCGCCGCTGATCCCGATGATCTTGACATGCGGAGCGACGTGTACGCGCTGGGTGTCGTGCTGTACGAGCTGTTGTTCGCACAGCCGCCCTACGACGTGTCGGGGACAACGATCGTGGGGGCGGCCCGGATGATCTGCGACACCCCGCCGACGCCGCCGAGTACGATCACAGGACGCGCGGCTGGCGGTCGTGGCACCGGCGCCTGTGGCACCGGCGTCTCGCCGGTGAAACGTGACCTGGAAATGATCGTCCTGAAGGCGTTGAAGAAGGACCGCCAGGAGCGATACCAATCGGCGGCGGAGTTGGCGGCAGATATCCGACGCTATCTGCGCGGCGAGCCGACGGAAGCCCGACCGCCGACGGTTTGGACACGGGCGCTTCGCTGGGCGGCACGACGTCCGGTGGCAGCAACGACCGCAACGTGTGTCAGCGTTGCACTCGGGATTATCATCGCAACCTACGTTTCCGTGTGGTACCTGAACATCCGACCGTACAAGATGGAACTTCGCGACGGGGGACACGAGGCCAGATTGATCTCTTACGGTGAAAGACCGCTGAAGACGTGGACCGCCGAAGTGCCTGGTATTATCAAATTTGCCAAGCTGGTCGAGCGTCCGGTGGGACTCGGCGGCGGGAAGCTGGCCTTGGTCGGTTTCGATCAGGCACGCAAAACGCCCTATCCCAACTCTCTGTGCGCCTTCGACGCAGAAGGAGATCTTGACCATCCCGTATGGCAGAAACAGCTCATCGCGGACGACCTGCCGCCGGTGGTTCTTGAGGGGGGGCTTTCGGAAGAGGACTTCGGCGTTGCCCTGTGTCTTGTCGCTGACATATATCCGGAGCGCCCGGGCGACGAGATTGTTGCGGTCTACAGTTGCCTCTACTCGTCCCGAGCTATTCGTGTCTATGACCTCCGGGGCAATGTCCTTTACCAGGTATGGCACCGGGGATCGCTGAATGCTTGTTATTGGATGTCGGGACCACGGCTGCTCGTGTTCTCCGGTGACAATACGGAGGGCAAATGGTACGAACGTGGTGTCAGTGGCGAGGGAATAAGAGCTTTTCCGATTGTCGTGTTTGCCGTCCGGCCAACGGCAGGTGTCATCGAGCGAGCTTATCTTAGCTCGGAGCCGGGCGATGATCCGCTGAGTCCGGCATGGTACAAGTGCATCGACCCCCGTTTTGCGCTGGACAGCGCCCAGTTCAGCGTCGGGCCGCCTCTACTGAAGGATTCGGCGCGGAACGCGCGCATCTCGCTTGAGTTCGAGATTGATGGGACACCGTCCATAGGCCTTGGATGGGATCTCGATGAATACGGCAGCCTCGTGGCCAAGACGCGCACCTTGGGTGACCTCTACATGCCCAACCAGGAACGGTATCCTGAAGGCGATTCAATGCGATTGCCTGATCCCGACGACTTTCGCCTCCGCGAACTGTCGGAGTTTCCGCCGCCGACTCAGCCATCGACAGGTATGAAAGCCACCAATCCCTGAGCCGGCTGTTCCACCAGCAAGTTCCCCAAGGGAAGCCTTGAAGGGGCTTTCCTCAACGGTTGCCCGATCCGTACACCTTCCATCTCAGCGAGCGTCCGCCAAGCGCCGACGAGGCGGAACGCTGAACAAGCATTCAATACGTCCAAAGGGAGAGGGCCGGGCCGGCGACTGCCGGTCGGTCACGCGCCGTCTCCGCGCCGCTACGGCGTTGAATCGCCGAAAAGTTGCGGAAAGTTGCACCTTTTTGCACTTGGGCTTGCCTGCAAACAGCAAGCTGCGAAAGGGGGCGGGATCATTCTGGGAGGTAGGGTGGAATCTTGTGGAAATCGAAATGAGGGGGCATCCTTCTGGGATGTGAAACAGGAACTTTTTCCACAGGAGGAGCCCGATGGCTACTACAACGCGCAGGCGACGGATCGTCAAGTCGAGGAAATCACAAGGTGTCGTGGAGGCCAAGTCGGTCGAGTCGGCCGTGG
>JAUVGW010000162.1 GCA_030593565.1 Phycisphaerae bacterium
CCACGGAGTGGCGCAAGAAGAAAGCCCACGGCGCAAGCCGTGGGATCGCATCGGCATGCGCTTTGCCCAGCCCCAGCGGGGCGAAAGATACCCCTCGACCTCCTCTTTCGCCCCTTTGGGGCTCGCTGGTGCGCACACGCCGGAGCCCCACGGCTCGCGCCGTGGGCTATGTTCTTACGCCCCTGTCGGGGCTTCGACATTCCCCGATATTCCGTGAAGAACCAAAAAAAGTGAAAACCGCCGCAAACTTTCAGCCGCGGTGAAGGCGAGGCAGCGGTCGGGCACCAACCACGGCCAAGCTTTGCTTAACCGTGCCACTCCCGTCGTTGGGATTGCAGGCTCAGGTGCTTGTGCCGCAGTTTGGTTGCGGTGAAGACCGCGCTGTGCGGCTACGCGATCATCCCCGATTCCTTCAACTCGGCAATCTCTGCGTGGCCAAACCCCGCCTCCTTCAACACATCACCCGTGTCTTGCCCATACGCCGGTGGGTACGTGAGACGCCGCTGTGCAGTTGTCATGTGCGTCCGCTCCACAGACGGCGGTGGCAGGCGGACGGACTTGCCGGCCGGCGTTGTGCTCTCCAACAGCACGTCCCGAATCGGGGGATTGTCGACGACTTCGGGAATCGTCCGGATCGGGGCGGCCACGAGGCCCTTCTCGCCGAGCAGCTTCACCAGTTCGTCGGTCTTGCCCGCGCGCGTGACTGCGCCGATCTCGCGGTGGATCGCTTCCCGCTGGCCTCGGCGGCCCTCGTTCGTCTTTCGCGACGGAGAGCCAATGCGGGAAAATGCCTCGATCGAGATCAGGCGCGCCCACTGTACGTCGTTGCCGATCGCGAGATAGACGTAGCCGTCGGCCGTCGGATAGACGTTGACCGGCACGAATTCGCGGTGTTCGTTGCCGCTGCGGCGGACCTCGTCGGGGCCGTAGCCGAGGTCGAGTAGCGGGATCGTCGTCACCAGCCATGACGCCGCCGCCTGGGCCATCGAGACGTCGATGCGGCTGCCCTTGCCGGTCTGGGCTCGTTCCGCGAGGGCGAGGCAGACATTGGCAAAAACCTCGTCGCCCGCCTTCAGATCGACGAAGGGCACGCCGCATAACATCGGCGGGCCGTTCGGGTCGCCGGTGAGGTCCATGTAGCCCGTCATGGCCTGGATGGCCGGGTCATAGCCGGGGACGTCGGGATAGTTTGGTCCCATCGCGGAGAGGCCGGCCCAGATGAGCTCGGGTTGCACGGCGCTGAGCGTCTCGTAGTCGATGCCGAGTTCCTTGTATCGCTTCGGCAGCGTGTTGCACGCGAAGACGTCGACAGGGAGTTCGGCGATCAGGCGCTTGAGCACGTCGCGCCCCCGGGCCTCCTTCAGGTTCAGGGCGATGGCCTCCTTGCCGACGTTCGGGCCGATGAAGTAGGCGTGTTGGTCGGGCCGTTCGCCCTCCTTGCCCACGTAGCGATTGGGGTCGCCGGGGAGCCGGCCGCCTATCGGCGTGGCCTCGATGCGAATCACCCGCCAGCCGAGGTGGACGAAACGCGATGTGGCATAGGAAAGTGAGAGCGCCTGTTCGAGGGAAAGGATCGTCAGTTTGTCCACGCGAAACAACTCCTGTTCATCCAATGCTGTTTACCGTCGCGTTCATCCCAGCGCGACTGCGCCATCAGAGCCGGGCCGTGTCGGCCCGGTCCGGCTTGGCACAAGCCGGCTCTGATATGTGATATAAGCCGGCTCTGATATCTGGCACATGCCGGCTCTGTTGCGTGCACCGTCAATCGCTGATCGTTTCCTTCTCGCGAGCTTCCTTGAGCTTGGCCAATACCCGTTCCGGCGTGAGTGGTAGTTCCGTCATGCGGACGCCCGTGGCGTTGTAGATCGCGTTGGCGATGGCCGGGGCGACGGGGATCAGCGGGGATTCGCCGATTCCCTTTGCGCCGTGCGGGCCGGCTGGGTCGTTGGTCTCCACGAACGAGACATCCAGCTCGGGCAAGTCCGTCGTCGAGAACAGTTTATAATCGGTAAAACTCGGGTTGCAGACGCGCCCGCCCTCCACCTTCAGTTCCTCAGCGAGGCAGTAGCCGATGCCTTGGGCGATGCCGCCTTCCACCTGGCCTTCGATGCCGAGGCGGTTGATCACGCGGCCCACGTCGTGGGTTGCACAGATCCGCAGCACCTTGACGACACCCGTTTCCAGGTCGACTTCCACCTCGGCCACGTGCGTCCCGAAGGCGTAGCAGGCGGAGATGTCGCCTTTCTGCTCCTTGTCGGGGGCTGTGCTCGGCGGTTCGTAGAAATCGGTCGTCATGACCAGTTCGTTCTTCGTGCGCCCGAAGTGCAGGCCGCGGATGATCTTGCCAATGGATTCGAGCGGCTCGCCACTCGATCTTTCGACGACCTTGCCGCCGCGCAGGTCCAGATCGTCGGGCTTTCGTTTGAGGCGTGCCGCCGCGGCATTGATGAGCTTTCGGCGCGCATCTCGCGCGGCCCGCAACGCCGAGTTGCCGGCGATGAAGGTGGTTCGGCTGGCGTGAACGCCGACGTCCCACGGGGTCAGTTCCGTGTCGTTGTTGATCACACGGATGTTGCTGATGGAAAGGCCCAACTCCTCGGCGACAATCTGGGCGATGACCGTCTCCGAGCCCTGGCCGATCTCGGACGAGCCGGTCATGACCGTGACGCCGCCGAAGTCGTCCAGCTTCAATATGGTGCCACAGCCGTCGGAACGGTAGATCTTCGCCCCGCCACCAACGTGGAACAGGGACGCCATGCCGATACCGTGGGCGATGTGTCGATGGCTCGACAGGTCGGTGGACGCGCTCCCCATTGGGTCGCGGCTAAACGATGTACGGTCGGGCTGGTTGGGCGCTGCGACGTTTTGACGTTTTGACGTTTTGACGTTTCGACGCTTCTTCCCCCAGCCCGCGTGTTGGGTGGCCGTTTCCAGGCAGTCAGCCAGACCGCAGGTGCCGAGCACCATGCCCTGCCCCGTGGTCTCACCGGGCTTCTGTGCGTTCTTGAGCCGCAGTTCCAACGGGTCCATGTCTAGGACTTCGGCCAGGCTGTCGACCTGAGATTCGAGGGCGAACGTGGCTTGGGGGTTGCCGTAACCGCGAAATGCACAGGCGTAGATGTTGTTCGTGTAGACCACGTCCACGTGCTGTCGGACGTGGGGCACACGGTACAGCGACGAAAACGTCCTCATGCTGATCCATGGCGTCGTCGCGCCCCAGGATGTGCGGCCGCCGTTGTCGAGCAGCATTCGCACATCGCGAAACGTGAACGTCCCGTCCTTTCGCACGCCGCTTTTTAGGTGAATCACCATGGGCTGACGGGTCGGCGTCGCGCGGAATTCCTCCTCGCGCGTGAAGCAAAGCCGTACGGGTCGTGACGTCGCCCGGGCGAGGAACACGCAGATCGGCTCGAACGGGTGAATATCGAGTTTGCTTCCGAAGCCGCCGCCGATGGGCGGCTGGATGATCCTGATCTTCTCCGGGGCGACGCCGATGATGCGCGCCAGGTCGTTCTTGTATAGGAACGGGACTTGCGTCAGCGAATGCAGCGTCAGCCGGCCGTCCGCCTCGAAATGTGCGATGATGCCCGACGTGCCGAGACAGCAGTGCGCCTGGCGCCCTAGCGTATAGGTGTCTTCGAGGATGACATCCGATTCGCGGATGCCCTGTTCGATGTCGCCGTGTGAATAGTCGAACTGGAATGGGACATTGTCGGGTGTCTTGGCGTGGATGACGGGCGCCCCTTCAGCGAGCGCTTCGTCGGTCGAGGCCACCACCGGCAAGTCCTCGTAGGTGACGCGGATGCGCGACACCGCTTCGGCCGCGATTTGGGGGGTGTCTGCCGCGACAGCCGCCACTTCGTCGCGGGTGCACGTGACCTTGTCCTTCTTCAAGGCCGTGTTGTCCTGCCCGAAGCCGAATGGCACCAACTCGATGTCTGCCGCGGTGATGACGGCCCGAACGCCCCGCATCGCCTTGGCGGCTGCGGTGTCGATGTTCACAATCCGCGCGTGGGGTCTGTCCGCGAACAGGATCTTGCCGTACAGCATCCGCGGCAGCTTCATGTCTTCGATGTATCGCGCCAGGCCGGTGGCCTTCTCCGGCGCGTCCAGCTTGGGGATGCGTTTGCCGATCAGCGTGTCTTTCGTGGCAATCTGACCCGCGCGCTGCTTCTCGGGCACCAACTGATGACTGACTACTGACGACTGAGAGTTCACTATGCACCTCCCCCCGCGAACGACAACACGGCATCGACGATCTTTCGATATCCCGTGCAGCGGCACAGGTTGCCCTCCAGACCGCGTTTGACGTCTTCCTCGGTCGGCGAGGGATTGGCCTCGAGCAGGGCGTAGGCGGCCATGATCATGCCCGGCGTGCAGAAGCCGCACTGAATCGCACCGTGGTCGACGAAGGCCTGTTGCAGCGGGTGCATCTTGCCGCCGAACGCGAGGCCTTCGATTGTCAGGACCTCGGCGCCCTCGCACTCGAGGGCGGGCACGAGGCAGGCGTTCACGACCTTCCCGTCGAGGATGACGGAACACGCACCACACTCACCCTCGCCGCAGCCGTACTTGGTGCCGGTCAGCTCGAGATCATCGCGCAGCACGTCCAGCAGGGTAGCGAACGGCGGCACACTCAAGGTGACGGATTCGCCATTCACAACAAAGGCAAGCTCGACGAGGCTCACTCGTTTCCACCTTTCGATTTTCGACGTTTCGACATGTCGGTTTTCGACTTTCGGCTTTCAGCTTTCGACGTTTCTCAGCAGCCTGCCCAGCATCACCGCCACGACGTCTCGGCGGTATCCCTCTGATGCGCGGACATCGGTGATCGGTGCGATCTCGTCGCGGGCGGCGGCCTGGCACCGCTCGATGGTTTCGGCGGACAACGGCCTGTCCATCAGCGCCACCTCGGCCTTTCGGCCGCGCATGGGAACCGGCGCGACCGAGCCGTAGCCGACCCGTGCGTGAACAATCGTCCCGCCGTCGAGCCTGACGGCGACTCCGACTGAAGCCACGGCGATTTCCATTGCCGGTCGCGTGCCGAACTTGTCCCATGCCGCATAGGCTCCCGCGGCCAGTGGCTTGAAGCGGATGTGGGTCAGAAGTTCGCCTGGCGCGAGGACCGTCGCGCCGGGGCCTTTGAAGAACTTGGTGACCGGGACTTCACGCGCCGTCAAACTCGAACCGTTCCATGCGGCGATATCGAGGACCGCATCCAGCAGGATCAGCGGCACGGCCGTGTCCGCCGCCGGCGAGGCGTTGCACAGATTACCGCCGATGGTCGCGCGATTGCGAACCTGCGGACAGGCGATCCGCCCGGCCGCGTTCGCCAGCACCGGCGCGGCGTCGCGAATGATCGGATCGGATGCGATCTCGCTCATCGTCGCAAGAGCGCCGACACGAACCTCGCCGTTGATACGGGCGATGCCGTTGATGCCCTCCACGTCCTTGAGGCTTACCAACGCATCGGGCTGCTTGACCACACCCTTCGACCAACGCGGCAGGAGATCCGTGCCGCCAGCGAGGACGGCGGCGCCTTGCCCTGCTGCGTCCTGCGTCGCCTCTTGGACGGTGTGCGGTGCCAGATACCTGTCACTCTGTTCAAGCGGCATGAATCACCTCTTGGGGGAGCAGTATCTCATAGCGGCGGAACCAACGGCTCGAGCTGGCCGATCAACTCGGGAATGAACTTCATGGCCACGGCCCACAAACGCTGGTCGTCGATTTCCCCATAGTCGTGGGCGATGACGTTTCGCTGGGCAATGATGGCCCGCCAGGGAATCTCCGCGTGTGCCGCCTGAAACGTAACCGACACACCGCGGGCCGCCTCACCGATGATCTCCACATTTCGCTCGACGGCGCTTCTCAGCAGGCGATCCGCGACGTAGTCCTGAAGCGATCGATTCTCGACGAATTGCTGAATCGCCTGGGCGGCGTCGAGCATGTCCCACAGGTACGCCTCATCCTGTTTCTCAGGCGGCATAGATGACCTCATAGCTATCGAGGATCGAACGTTTGCGGAACGGATTCCGAAGGGCCTTCTTCTCGACGAGGTCGACCTCTCGCCCAAACATGCCTTCCATCTCCTCCTTCATCGTCACAATATCCAGCAGGCTCCACGGGGCGTCGGACTCGAAACTGACCAGCACATCGATGTCGCTGTCGGGGCTGAAATCATCTCGCAGCACCGATCCGAAAAAGGCGAACTCGATGACCTTCCACTTGCGACAAAACGAAACGATGCGTTCCGTCGGCACATCGATGCCTACTTTTCGTACCATCGCACCATCTCCACGATCTTGAGGCTTCGATCCACCGTGTCACGGCATCATACACGATTCCTGATTGCGACACACGCACCGTTCGGTGGGTGCTTCTTGAGGATGTGCACGTCACGATTGTAGGTGGGATCGCAACAACCGCACCGGCTTGACGAACGGCTTGTATATGAGGTTCTTGTGCAAGACGCGCCCGACGCGGTAAGCGACAAACGCAAGTGGGGCAAACCAGCGTCTATCAAGGCACTTGCGGGCCCAGCGATGGACTGCAAAGTCAATCACCCTGTGGACCAATCGTGACGGCGCGCCCGCGCCACGCAAGGCCAAGACGATTCGCAGCCAGATTTCCAGATAAGTCGCTCTCGCAAGGTATTTCTTTCCGGCGTAGACGAGCCTGTAGGCATCTTCGTGCTCTTCGCCGATGATCCCCTCTTGCCGGGCCCGCTGATACAACACACTACCGGGATAAAACTGCAAGGGAAAGATTCGCAGCTTGGCCGGCCCACGGTGGTGACGGGCGGCGAAGCGCAGCGTCTCGATCATACTCTGCTCGGATTCAAACGGATTTCCCACCAGGTAGTGATACTCTGCCCGCAGACCATGACGAGATATAATACGAATCGCTTCCGCCACCGTTTCAACCTTGGTTGGGCGATTGTACATGTTGTACAAAGTATCTTGCGAGCCGCTTTGAATCCCCATACTGATCAACTCAATGGGTAAGCGCGACAGGAGCCGGATTTTGGCTTCGTTCACGGTGTTGGGGAACGCATCGATTTCCAACGGCAGGTTGATCCGTTTCTCGTAGGCTTCGACGAAGTCCCTCACCTCCGCCTCCCGGCGGATGAGGAAGAGATCGTCGATGAGGTTGACCGCTTCGAGCTTTGGATAGCGGCTTCGAATCTGCTCGAGTTCCACAATGATACTTTCCGTGGACCGCTTGCGGACCCAGTGGTGCGCATAACCGGCTTCCTGGTAAAGATGCAATTGGGTGGCGTTATTGCAGAAGGAGCAGGAGAAAGGGCAACCCCGTGTGGAGGACAGGCGGTAGCGCCGGAGCGCCCCGCGCAGTAATTGAGTTTTGGCTGGAACCAGTCGCCCCTTGTCGGCAACATAATGGCCTTCCATATCGTAATCAGGGAATGGATAGGTGTCCAAGTCGTCCGCCAGCGGATAAATCGGATTCCGCACAAATTTGCCATGACGAAAATAGGCGAAACCCGGTGTCTTCTCAGGGTCTCGGTTGGCCTCCATCGCATCGAGAAAACCAAGAAAAGCCTTCTCGCCCTCGCCGATGCACACGTAGTCGGTCTCTTCGGCCGACTCTCGCGGCGCGACGGTGGGATGCGTGCCACCCCAGATGATGGGCGCCTTGATCTCAGCTCTGCGGAGTGCCTTCGTCAGATCGCGAGACCGAAAAAAGGAGTTGGTCATCAAGCTCAGGCCGATGGCGTCGGCGTTTCGACAATGATCCACAAAATCGTCCAGAAGAGACGGCGGCATCGTGCCGGATTGATCCTGCCTGGAACTCATGAAGAGACAGGTCACCTTGTGATGAGCTCGTTTGAGGAATGCGGAAACATACCGCATCCCCAAGGCGACCGGATATGTATATGTTGAGATCAGAGTTACGTGCATAGCGTGGCATCTTGCCTGCCGATACGTCTACACCGGTTCCTGAACATCAAAAACACACGGGCTCTTCATACCGCCCATATGCCTCCACGAGGCACTGCGTCAATTCACCAACGGTGGCATAGGCCTTGACCGCCTTGATGATCGCCGGCATGACGTTGTCGCCGGCCTTGGCGGCGGCGAGGACGTCTCGCAATGCCGCTTTCACATTTGCATCGTCCCGTTCCGCGCGGAGGCCGTCCAGGCGTTTGACCTGCTGCGCGCAGTCTTCTTCTTTGAAGGGATGGAACTCGACCGGCTGTTCCTCGTCTTCTTCCGTGCAGTAGCAGTTCACGCCCACCTTGCGAATCTCGCCACGCTCCAGCTTCTTGAGGTTCTCATACGCCTGTTTGGAGACGGCGTTCTGTATGTGGCCTTCCGCAACGAGCTTCACAATCCCGCCTCGGGCGTCCACGTCCTCCATGCACGCGACAATCTTCTTCTCCAACTGGTTCGTCAGCGTCTCAACGTAGTACGAGCCGGCGAGTGGATCGACCGTGTCGCACAGCCCCATTTCCTCGATCAGGATCTGCATCGTGCGCAGGGAGATGCGGGCGGCCTTCTCGGACGGGATGGTGTACGCCTCGTCGTAGGAGCAGAGCGCCATCGTTTGTGTGCCCGACAGTGCGCTGATCAAGGCGTAATAGGCCCCACGGGCGATGTTGTTTTCGGGTTGCTCGATGGTCAGTCCGCCGCCGCCGCCGCCGGCGATCATCCGCAGCCACATGGACTTCGGATTCGTCGCGTTGTAACGATCTTTCATCAGCCGCGCCCACAGCCTGCGGCCCGCTCGGAATTTCGCCACCTGCTCGAACAGGTTGCCGTAGATGTCGAAGTTGAAGGACAATCGCGACGCGAATTCATCGATGTCCAGCCCGCGCGCCAAGACATGGTCGACATACGCGCAGGCGATACAGAAGGCATAAGCCATCTCCTGCACCGGGTCGGCGCCCGATTCGCGAATGTGATAGCCGCAGACGCTCACCGGGCTGTACAGCGGCGCGTGTTCCGCACAGTACAGGATCGTGTCGCCGACGAGCTTGATCGATGGCTCGACCGGGAAGACCCACGTGCCTCGACCGATGAATTCTTTGAGGATGTCGTTCTGTGCGGTGCCGCGTATCCTTCGGATGTCGTATCCGCGCTGCTCGGCCATCGCCAGGTACATCGCGATCAGGATCGCGGCCGCGCCGTTGATCGTGAGCGACACGGTGATCTTGTCGAGGTCGATGCCGTCGAACGCAATCTCGAAATCCCGAAGCGTGTCAACCGCCATGCCGACGCGGCCGACCTCGCCCTCGGCCATGGGGTCGTCGGAATCGAGACCGACCTGCGTCGGCAGGTCGAACGCCACGTTCAAGCCCGTCTGGCCGTTCTCGATCAGCCAGCGGAATCGCTTGTTGGTCTCCTCGGGCGTGCCGAAACCCGCATACTGCCGCATCGTCCACGGCCGCTTGCGGTACATCTCCTTGTGTATCCCGCGCGTGAACGGGAATTCGCCCGGATGGCCGATGCCGTCCGCGCCGCCGCTGGCCTGCACGTCTTCGGTCGTGTAGACGGGCTTGATCTCCAAGCCGGATTCGTTGAAAATGGGCGTTGGATTTGGCTTTCCACCGGGGCTCATGCCACCTTCTCCCGAACATAATCGACGACGGCCTGCGTTGGTGTGCCGACAGAGAATACCGCATCCACGCCGAGCGTTCTGAGCGCGTCGTGGTCTTTCTTCGGGATGTTCCCGCCGACGATCCATAGGACGTCCGTCAGGTCGTTTTCGTCGAGAAGATCCTTGATCCGTCGGCATATGGGAATGTGCGAGCCGGACAGAATAGACAGGCCTATCACGCCCACATTCTCGTCGGCGGCACTGCGGACGATCTGCTCGGGCGTTTTTCGCAAACCCGTATAGATGACCTCGAAGCCGGCGTCCATCATGGCGCGCACGACGATCTTCGCGCCGACGTCGTGCCCGTCCAGGCCGGGCTTGGCGAGCAGGATTCGGATGGGTCTATTCGTCGTCACGTGCCGGTCTCCTTCCCCGAAGCCATCGCCACCAAGCTGTGGCACAGTGCGGCCTTCGGCCGCAACCAAAATGTGGCACAGGCGTTCGGCGCTGTGAACACCTAGCCCCGGAGGGGCCGAGGCGAATAGCCACGGGTGAAGCGAAGCGTAACCCGTGGACTCGGTTGGCCCGCATCCTATTCCGCCCCGGAGGGGCGGAGGAAGCCTCAGACCCACGAATCCGATGCCAACACCGCGCATCTTCCTCCGCCCCGCCGGGGCGGGCTCCGTGGTTGGCACCTGGTTCCACGGGCTGCGCCCGTGGCTACTCGCGTTGGCCCCTCCGGGGCCGCTGTCGTCGTGACATACGTGCCGTCCTCAGGTTGACAACCGCTGGTGCGAGAATCCTTTCTCGCACCCACTCCGGCGGGAATCCTCTCCCATGATCCAGGCCTGCGGTCACTTGGACATCTCCTTAGCGATGATCGTCTTCAAGATCTCACTCGTACCGCCGCCGTACAGTGTAAAGCGAATGTCACGAAAATACCGCTGGGCCGCGAATTCCATGGCGAAGCCGTACGACCCCAGGACTCGCGTGGCCTTGTCGCAGATGTCGACCGCTCGCTCCGTGGCAAACAGCTTGGCCATTGCCGCCTCGCGTCCACACGGCCTGTCGTTGTCCTTCAACCACGCGGCATAGTGTACCAGGTGTGTCGCGGCTTCGAGGTCCGTGCCCATCTCGGCCAGTTGCATCTGGATGGCCTGGAAACGGTTGATGGGCCTGCCGAATTGCTGCCGCTCGGCCGCGTATTGCAGGGCATCAGCCAGTGCCGCACGGGCTACACCCACCGCCAGTGCGCCGGTGATGATGCGAATCTCGCTTAGAATCTTGCGCAGGCTGCCTTCGGCCTCGCCCTCCTCGCCGAGTCGATGATCCGACGGAACAAAACAGTCTTCCAGGAACACCTCCGACGTCAACGACGCCCGGCAGCCCATCTTGTCGATCGCCCTGCCGACGACGAGGCCGGGGAAATCCTTCTCGACGAGGAACGCGGTCAGTCGTTTGTCTTCTCCCGTTCGCGCGAAGACCGTGAAGAAATCCGCGACGGGCGCCGAGGTGATCCACGTTTTTTGACCATTGAGTCGATAGCCGCCTTCTACTTTCTCCGCGGATGTCGAGATGGCGGACAGGTCGCTGCCGGCATCCGGCTCGGTGATGCAGAACGCACCGATTTTCTTTCCCTGGATCGCAGGTCGCAACAACCGATCATGAACCGCCGTATCACCATGTGCGTACAGAAAATGCGTGCCCATCAACGACTGCATTGCGGCAACCGCGCCGAGTGAAAGCGAGCCGCGCGCGACCTCGCTGAGGGCCAGACAGTATGACAGCAGATCCACCTCGGTGCCGCCGAGCGACTCGGGATAACGCAACCCGAAGAAGCCCAGATCCGCAAGCTTCATGAACAAATCTCGCGGAAACTCCCCGGCCTCGTCGATCTCCGCCGCGCACGGCCGGATCTGCTCATCACTGAAGCGGGCCAGCGTGTCTCGCAGGAGCGTCTGTTCGTCTGACCATTCAAAATTCATGGTTTTCAAGGCTCGACCGTCAAACGTCGCCGCTACGTAGTATTGATTCCAACTGTACGATCAGGGGAGGAAGATCATCCTGCACGATGTCCCACAGAATGTCGAAATCGACGGAGTCATACGCGTGTATCAATCGGTTCCGCAGGCCGATGACATCCAACCAGGGAACGCCCTGACATCGGCCGCGGGTTTCCTCGGAAACACGAGCAGCCGCCT
>JAUVGW010000285.1 GCA_030593565.1 Phycisphaerae bacterium
CCACGGAGCGTTTGGCGTAGCATCTGCGGGATAAAGGCTCAAAACTGTAGCGTCGGCCGGGTGCCATGCCTTCACGGGCGAAGCCCGGGTAGGCATGTCTTCCTCGGTATTCACATGCTTACCCGCGACTCCGTCGCGTGAAAGCATGGCACCCGGCGGCTCTCACCCCTTCACTCACCCGTTCATCCTTCATCCTTCACCCTTCATCCTTGTCTTCCCTACCCCCCCACCTGCGACCATCCGATCAGAAACACCCTCGCTCCGCAGTACAGCAGCACCGCCACGAATACCAAGCGGATGACACGCACCGGCCAACGATGGACCCGGGCCGACGTGTACCACGAGCCGATCATCGCCGATGGTATCAGGCACAAGGCCAGGATTATTGAATGGCGGATTTGGAATCCGTGCTCGACGAGGTGATAGTTCTTCAAAGTCGCCCCGACGACGCTCAGCCATAGTATCGTCGTGGCGGAGTTGGCAATCGCGTTGCGCAGCGGCATACGCAGCAGGACCTGCTGTGCCGGCACCGCGAACAGGCCCCCGCCGATCCCCAGCAGGCCGCCGACCATCCCCGTCGGCAGGCCCACCGCCGTCACAATCAACGGCGGCGAAATCCGTGCCCGGCCGACCTGCTCTTCAGTCGAACCCGGCTTCGGCGTCCGCAGTTTCCACACGTTGTAGGCGATCACGTAGGCCAGAAACAGCGAGAACCCGATTTGCAGATACCCTTGACCGCTATCCTTGAAGACGGCCAGTTCGCTGATCATCACGCCCGCCACCGCGCCGATGATCGCCGCCGGGATCGTCCACGACACGACGGCCCGCACCGTTGCGCGGGCCTGCCAATGCCGGATCACGGCCGGGGCGACCACGAAGAAATTTACGATCATCGCCGCCGACTGGTACAGATGCTGCGGATGCTGTCCCGGCTGCCGCCCCTCCGCCCCGAACAACAGGATCATGCCGGGGATCATCACCAGCGATCCGCCGATCCCCAATAACCCGCCGCTCCCGCCCGCCAACAGGCCGAGCAGGACCAGCAGCAGATACTGTGTCAATCCCAATTCCAAACGACGCTCCTCGCCCGCCCTTTGCTTCGCAAAGAAGGGGGCACACACTCGACCGTGACCTTGCACCAGGTAAGTATCATACTGCCGGCCCTGCTCACTCCGCCACTCGCGGACCGCAGAAGCCCGCATGTATTCAGAGTTCAGGTTGGGTGGCATGGGTAACGAGTGGGGCACCCCGCAAGGTGGCCCACTCGTTACCCGTGGGAACACTTCGATGTTCCTTTCCCACGGGTAAGCTCCGCCGCTCAACGCGGCTCCGCTAACCCATGCCACCCCGGCACTAATATGACAGCGCTAGATTGGCATTGGCGACACCCAAGAGCCCCCGACCTTGGTCGGGGGGTAGCCCTGCGGCATGTGGTAACGTACTCCCCGAGCAAGCTCGGGGGCTCTTGACCGCCGTTCGAGGCAACATAGCGCTGTCATACTAACCCATGCCACCCCGGCCAAACACATACGGTGGGGCGACGCTACGTTCTGCCTCGCAGCCCTCCCGAATCGGTGATGCCCCCCCACCGATTCGTCAATCGTCGATCATCAATCGCCGGCCCCGGTGCGATCGACACCCGACTTGGGCGTGTTTAAGATTCACGCACGTTTGACCGGTGGAATTATTTTGGTGGAAGCCTTCCGAGACAACATCCCGCGCCTCGTGGCCTTGGGCCTGCTCGTCGTGCTCAGCGGCCTCATATCGTCCAGTGAAACCGCTCTGTTCGCCCTGACGCGCCAGCAGCTCGCCAGGTTTCGTCAATCCCGACGCCGCACAGCCCAACTGGTCATCCGACTTCGCGAAGATTCGGACTCGCTCCTTGCCACCGTCCTCCTCGCCAACATCACCGTCAACATCCTGCTCTACTCCATGTTGGCCGTCACCGTCAACCGTCTCGCCGGGGCCTCGCCCCTGTGGACGATGATCTTCGGGCTCGTTGGATTCCTGATTGTGCTGTTCGGCGCCGAGATCATCCCCAAGCTCGTCGCCTTCGCGGTCAGCGATCGGCTCGCACCCCTCGTCGCATTCCCGCTCCGCTTCCTCCAGACCGCCACGTGGCCCATACACCGAATCATGGGCGCGCTGCTCGTCGAACCGCTGACCCGAATCTTCGGCGGCTCCGAGCATCCGATGCCTCCCGTCTCGGCCGACGAACTCCAGCAACTCGTCAACATCAGCCAGGACGAAGGCCACATCGACGAACGCGAAAACGCCCTGCTCCATCGGGTCATGGATCTCGCCGACCGTCGCGTCAAGGAACTCATGGTCCCCCGCGTGGACGTCGTCGCTTTCAACCTCGCTGATAGCACCACCGAGTTCGCGAGCCTTGTGCGGTCCAGCCGCCTCCTCAGAATCCCCGCCTATGAGAACGACATCGACCATGTCAAAGGCATCATCCTCGTCAGGGAGTTCCTGCTGAATCGCGACCGTCCACTCCGCGATCTCGTCCGGCCCGTCCATTTCATCCCGGAGCAGGCGCGTGTCGAGGCCCTCCTCGCCCACTTCCGGTCTTCGGGCTCGAAACTCGCCCTGGTTGTTGACGAATACGGCGGGATCGCAGGCGTCGTCGCCCTCGAAGATGTCGTCGAAGCCATTGTCGGCGAACTCCACGCACCGGACGAACCGGAGATCATGCCCACCCTCCAACGCATCGACGACACGACCTATGTCGTTGATCCCACGCTCGACGTCGATGATTTCTGCGAGGCCTTCCGACTCCCTCTGGAAGAATCACGATTCAACACGGTCGGCGGTCTGATCGCAGCGGAGTTGGATCGCGTTCCAAAACAGGGGGATCGCGTCTCCATCGGAACGGCCACGCTGGCCGTCGTCGCCATGAAGGCACATCGAATCCTGCAGGTTCGGCTGACGCTGACCGATCCCGTGGAAGAAAGCCCGGACCTCCGTCGCCTGCTCGACGCCGCCCCACACCGCAATGTCGAACCGGGAACAGCAAGCGGGAGCGACACGCCATGATGGCTAACATGTCAAACCCGGAAGTGCTCCTGTGGGCCGGTCTGTGTGTCGGGTTCGTCTTTCTGTCGGGTCTCTTCAGCGGCTCCGAGACAGGCCTCTATTGCCTCAACCGGATGCGTCTCCGCCTCGCCGCCTACGAGAAACACCGATCCGCCGTTCGACTTCAGCGGCTCATGCTCGATGAGCCCGGCCTCCTCTTCACGACGCTCCTCGGCACCAACATCGCGAACTACCTCGCGCCCGCGTGTCTCACCGTCATTTTCCTGGGCAGTATCTCGGGCCACTCCGCCGCCCAGCGCGAACACCTGGCTGAACTCTACACTACGTTGATCCTCACACCTGTCGTGTTCATCTTCGGCGAGGTCGTCCCCAAGAACATTTTTCAACGCCAAGCCGATCGGTTCATGCTTCGGATATCGTCGCTGCTCGCCGGCGCCCATCGCCTGTTCCGGGCCACGGGCATCGTCGCCTTCCAAGGGCGCGTCTCCGCCTTCGTCATGAAACGACTCCATCATCAACCTGTCGCCGGCTCCGCCCTTCACTCCCGCCTCGACATGTATCAGATGTTGCGCGAAGGCGCTGCCGCGGGCGCGTTGAGTCGCACCCAGGTGTTCATGCTGGAACGTATCCACACGCTCAAATCCATCCGCGTCGGATCCGTCATGGTCCCCTGGTCCGCCACGGCCACGATCAGCGCCGACGCATCTCAAGCCGAGATCGAGAACACCATCCGCAATACGTCTGTTTCCCGATTACCGGTCCATCGCGCCGATGATCGACGACGGATCGTCGGGATCGCCCACCTGCTCGATTTGCTGACCGCCGAACCTGGCGCGTCCGTCTTCGCCCATGTGCAACCGCCCGTGGAACTCCCGCCCGATATGCCCGTCATCGACGCCCTCGCCACCTTGCAGCGCAAACACCGACGCATGGCCATCGCCGTCGACAAATGGGGCCATTGTGTCGGCATCGTCACCGTCAAGGACCTCGTCGAAGAAATCGTCGGCGAACTCGCGGCCTGGTAACGTCGCACACGTCTCCGGCCCAGCGAGCCGGCTCGTCTCGAGCCGGTCTTCCTGCCGGGGCTCTTGTACTTACCTACTGAAATGACGTACGCCACAACTAGGCTTGCCGTTTGGCGGACACAGGGCACTCAGTCCCAAAACAATCCGCACGCCACTACTGAAGCGCGCGGTCCGGCATCCCGATGAAGACAACGACCAAGGACAGGGGACGGCTGCGTTATCGGAGTCCGAATCCGATGCCGGTGCGACTTGCCCGTCACCCCACATGGATTGGATACTTGGACATGCTGCTGGGCGACCCCGGCGCAGAGCACGATATGGAAATCGGCACAGACACAACCGCGCTTTCCGCCCTGAACGCCCTTCTGCCGTCGATGTCGACCACGGCGTCATCCGCCTTCGGTTCATCGTCATTCGGCCCCGCGTCGATTCTGTCGCTGGGCGAGTCGTCAATACCGATGGACGACACCTACTCGAACCTCGCAGGCGTCTTCGGCGCGCAACAGAGCGGTATCCTCTCCCAGAACTCCCAGCAGCTCACGAACTCAGAAATCGAAGCCCTCGAAGATGCGTTCGACCTGATCGAGAATGGTGCGTTTGATGCCGCCGAGGAGGTCCTCAGCGACCTCCTGGCCAAGAACAACAACAACGCTGCCGCCATTCATGCAAGCGGCCTAATTGAGAGCTTCAAAGGAAATCACGAAGACGCAGAACGCCTATTTCTCCGGGCCGACTTCCTCGCGCCGGGCAGGGGCTATGGTGAGGACGCCCAGGACGCGCGGATTCTCGCCCAGGATGATGACGCCGTGTTCGACGCCGCGTCCAAGCTGCTCAATTCATCCTCAACGCAAAAACGCGGGATCAGCCTGCTGATGCGATTGTCCGACCGGCGGCCGGACCACGGCGAGACCCAGATTCTCCTGGCAGAAAACCTGTTCGCAACTAACGACGTCTTCAACGGTTTGTCGTACGCCTTCTCCGCGATTGAGGTGGCGGATCAGGTCGAATTGCAACGGCTCGGTAGTCTGGCCGAGGATCTCATCGAACGACTTCCCAGCGCCCCTCAGTTTCATCGCCTCCTTGGCCGAGTGCAGGTCCGCCTCGGCGAATTCGAGGATGCCTTGGCAACCCTTGACATCGCGGCGTCGCTGGCGGACACGGATGCCTTCACTCGGACGGATGCCGCGCTGGCGCATGTCGGCATCGGACGCAAGCTCTTGGATCAGGGGGCGGTCTCTCGCGCGCTGGTCAACTTCGACCAGGCAGACGCCCTCGATCCGACCAACATCGAGGTGCGCGAGGCGCTCGGTGAAGGCTATCTCGCGCAGGCGGATCGCAGCCGCCGGCTGGGGAACCTCCCTCAAGCGATTACCGCCTACAGCAAGGCCGCGCGGGCGCTTGGCAGCGCCGGCAGCGACAGTCTCAGGACACGTATCGCCGGCGGCGCCTATGCCGCCGGTCTCAAACTCGAGCAACGGCACGAGGCGGCGGGCGACGACATCGACGAGGAGGCCCTCGCCTTCCAGGCGGCCTACGACCTGGACCCGGACAATGCCAGTTACAGGCGGAAACTCGCCCAGATTCGGAATGACATCGGCAGCCAGTTCCTGGCGGAGGAGGACTACGCGCAAGCCATCGCGGCCTACCGACGCGCCTACGAGCTAGATCACAATAACGACACGTACAAGGACAACCTGAGCAACGCCTACGTTCTTCGGGGCGATGAAGCGCTGGCCCGACTCGATTACGCCGGCGCCATCGACGCCTACCGCGGCGCATACGAGCTGGATCAATACGACGAGGTCAGCAAGACCAAGCTCGCCGAGGTCTACAACACGCGAGGCCTGGACTACATCAACAAGGATAAGCCCATCCAAGCCGCCAAAGACTTCAAGGAGGCGCTGGCCCTCTTTCCCGACAACGCCGAGTACCAAAGCAACTACGCCTCCGTCGAGGCTTACGACAATTGATCTCCGTCGCTTTGCCTTATCTCACGTTCCCTTTCCGGCGAGTCATGCCCGGTCTTGGGCGCTGTGGTGGCTGTCGTAGCGTCGAATTCGGCGTTCTTACGCCGGCGGCATGCCCGACACATGCCGGATTCAGCGCCGCACAGGTATTATCGGAAGTTGCCCATCAGATACGCTGATTTGTCGTGAGGCCAACAAAACCTGACTATGCAAAACACCGATAATACGATAATAGGGGAGTCATGCGATAGGACGCGACCGCGCGAGCAGCGTGTGGCAGGTGAGGACATGATGGAAAAAGTATGTAACCTGTGGCTTGAACCTGCGGACTACCGCTGCATCCTCTCAACCGGCGTCCTGACGCCTGACGGCATGGCCGTGATGGACTCGGGCATCGCGAAGGAAGCGGCCCAGAAGTTCAGCGGAATCGAAATCGACTTGGGCCGGGCCTTGGCTTCGCGCGGGAACCACGTCCACGAGATACGGCCGGGTATTCTCAACTTTCCGATCCAACAATTCGAGTGGTCGGGGCCGGATTTGAACATCATCGAGCGTAGCGGACACGAGCTTGTCGAATTCGTCGGCGAAGCAAAGGCGCTGCTCCCACGGCCCGGCGGCGATGCGCTTTCCTGGGAAGACGTCGCCAACGTCTTGTCATTCCTGCCGGACAACATCGTCGTCGTGCAGCACACTTAGGCATCGCGCAAGAAGAACATGACCGATTGCCCCGGTGAGCTGGCCCGCTGGCTTGCCGTTTGGCGGATCAAACGTACACGTTATTCTTACGCGGCCCCTTAATACAGTTTCCTGTCAACCAGCCTGTGGCACCGGCGAC
>JAUVGW010000260.1 GCA_030593565.1 Phycisphaerae bacterium
CCTCCTTTTGTGATGTCGTTTTTCCATCAACATCATGGCAGGAGGCCTTGGAACGCGCAATCGCGTCTAAACGCTTGTGGTAAAATAACTTATGGCGGTGGTCCTTAACTTAATGGCATTCTAGCCTGACCCCTTTTTTCCTTGACCCCTTTTTTCCTTCCGTGTGGCTGGTGATGCCGGGCGGAGGATCAGTACGGCCTTTGTGCCTGTCGGAGGGATCACTTGGGTGTTGGCTCCGAGCCAAAGCTGGTCGTCCGAGGGGCTGTGCGGGCCGGGCAGGGCCAACAGGGCGCTGTCGAAATCGACGACGGTGACCACCGTGCCCTCGAAGTTGGCGAAGAACCGGCCGTCTTCCAAACGCCGCGAACCGGTGAACAGCCAGTGCGCCGGGGCCATGGGCTGATTCGTTTCGAGATTCATCATCCAGGCGCAGGCCGAGACCTCCGTTGTCTTGCCCTGCGATTCGTAGCGTACCCGGACGTCGACGGGATCGCCTGTCGGCATCTGGACCTTGTCCGTCTCCGGGAAATATCGCATCGGGTGCCCCGGCTGGAGGCCGATCAAGCCCAACGCCTCGTGGATGTGCAACGGGGACACACTGAGCCGCAGGATGGTCTCGTGCTCCTTGGGGACCGGGGCCTTGGCATAGGCGAACAGTTCGAGTTGGCCTCGGCGGAGGATGACCTCGGCGTCGATTTCGACCTGGGGCACGCGGAAGTCGATTCTGATGCCGGGTTTGTAGTCGACGACGCGGGGAGCGTCGGGTTGTTCCTGTCGTGCAGTGTGGCCGTCATGTCTGGGGCCGTCACTAGGGGTACGGTCGGACGGTGGGATGCATCCGGGCGGCAGTGTGGCCGCCAGGAGGGTACATGCGAGCATTATTGAGATGCGTTGCCAAGCTCGATGGAACGTGCCATTTCGTCGAGGGCTTGTCGCTTGCGCTCCGGGCTCGGATCGCGGGCTGCGGGCCTTGTCGACGGGTGGCGGTGTTTTCTTGGGCTCTTCACGGAAATTCGGGGAATGCACATGGCCCAGCCAGCCACGGAGTGGCGCAAGAAGAAAGCCCACGGCGCGAGCCGTGGGGCTCTGGCGTGTACTAACCGGCGAGCCCCGAAGGGGCGAAGGAGAAGGTCGGGTGGTATCTTCCGCCCCGCTGGGGCTGGGCAAAGCGCCTGTCGATGCGATCCCACGGCTCACGCCGTGGGCTATGTTCTGACGCCCCTGCCGGGGCTTTGGCACTCCCCGATAATCCGTAAAGAACCTTTTTTTTGTGGTGCGCATAGTCAGCTTCCGGCGCGGAGTTGGCTTTGTGCCCTACGCAGATTGGCCTTGGCGGTTTCGAAGTCGGGTTCGATCCGGAGTGCTGTTTTAAAGCAGCGAACGGCGGCCTTCAGTTCGGACAGAATCGTTTCTCGATCTTGGGCACGGATGGCCGCGTTGGCGAGCATGCCGTGGCAGAGGCCGAGGTTTGTCCAGGCTTCGTGATAGTCCGGCGCGAGTCGGACGGTCTCGCCCAACAATGTCCTCGCAGGTTCGTACCAGCCGAGGCACAGCGGCACGCTGGCGGCGGTGTTCATCGCCAATGCCCTGGCGCGATCCGCGCCCGTCAATGAGGCGGACCATTCGCGGGGATCGAGGTCTCCTGCGGCGACCTGATTGTTCAGGATGACCTGGTTGTGGGCATCGATTTGACGGAGGAATAGTACGCTGTGTTTGTCGAAATACACGAGCGACCACATGGTTTCGTCTGCGACCATCCCGCGAACGAGCATCTGCGTGTCGGGGCCGCAGTGCAGCAGCACGGCACGGACGTTGTGGTCGCCGAAGAATTTGTTGTGGTCGGTTTGTCCGAGGCCGAGTTTGAAGGCCGTATTCAAGGTGTCGTCTTCGTAGGCGAACGTGTTGGTGACGACGTACAGTTTGAACCGATCCGGCAGCCATTGCAGCGTGTTGCTCGACGAGAAGTAGTCGACGAACAGTCGCGGTTGCACGCTCGGATGCGCGGCGAGCCATTCCGCGGCGCCGCGTTGGAAGGTCCGTTCGCTGTAGCCCGTGCCAACCTCGCGGGTGACGCGGCGTTCGCTGTAATAGAATCGTCCGTCGCAGATGCCAACAATCCACCAGGAGGCCAAGGCGATCGCGATGCCGGCCGCCACGGGCCTAGCGAAACGTCGCAGACGCGTGTCGAAGGCCGACCACGGCACGGCTGCGGCGATTGCGCCGAGGCACAGCGGCGCGGCGACAAACGCGAACTGGGCGATGTTTCGCCGCATCTTCAGTGACATCAGCAGAAGTAGCAGGACGATCAGCGCGGGACCGAATCGGCGGCGGGCCAGCAGCGCGATCAGGCCAATGACGAATACGGCGAGCAAGACGTAGTAGGCATCGATCGTGCGGCCGCAGATCATCTCGCCGGCAAACGAGAACGGCGACTGGAACTCGGAGATTTCCGACCAGGCGCTGCGGGAGGCGTCGCCGGCAGCGCCGCCCATGACGTCTTCGCCGTGCAGGAACTGGAGGGTGATGACCGGGAAGATGGCTCCGCGATAGTGCCACGGATTGACGAAGCAGACGGCCGCCTGTACGGCGAGCGCGATCGCCACCAGCCGCAGCCCCCTGCCGGGTCGAGCCGATGTCCTTGCCCGTGAAGTGGAGCGTCGTGGTGATAGTGCGCTCCCGACGAGCCACGCACCGGTCATGAGCACGCCGACGAGAAAGTAGCTGTGCAGGTTTACCCAAAAAAGCTGCAAGACGCCCAGCGCGGCGATCGATCGCCAAGAATGCAGGCCGCGCATGAGCAGAAGCAGCATCACGGTCATGGCGGCATAGCTGAATAGCTCCGGGCGCATGCTGAACCGTTCGTATCCGACCATGCCGGCAAGCAGCCACGTCCAGGCAAGCCAAGGCACGATCGACGATTGACGATTGACGATTGACGATTGTGAGTTCGGAGCGCGTATGGTGAGGCGCAGTGCTGCGGCGATGCAGGCGAAGATGATCGCGATCAGCACGGTGCGCAGGGCGATCAGGCCGGCCGCACCGGCGATACGCTCGGCCAACGCCATGACGACTTGGCTTCCCCAATTGGCATTGACGAAGGACTTGGCGGTTTCCGGATACAGAAACGGATCGATATCTACGATGTTGCCCGTATCCAGGAAGTGCCCGCCGTAGGCGATGTGGTAGCCCGTATCGAGGCTGCCGAGCTTGAACCAGGACAGCGACAGGATCAGGCAGGCGACCACCACGCACGCGGCGATGCCGAGCCGGTCAGCTCGCCGCGGCGGGAGTGGACTCGCGGCGTCGAAGCCGTGTTGTGGTGCAGGATCCATGATCTGGGGTGATGGTATCGCGAGACGCGTTCAAGAAGAAGGCGCAGGAATAACGTAGGCGGTTGATCCGCCAAACGGCAAGCCGGCAGGCCAGCCAAGCGGCACAATCAGTCATGTTATTCGTGCGCGATGCCTATGTCACAGCAAGACCGACCAGGCGGGTGCTAATCTGTCAGCGCCGACAACGTTGGGAATGCTTCGGCCTCGACTTCCTCCTGGATGATGATCGTCGGCTTGATCAGGATCAGGAGCACCTGGTCGTCCTTGACGTTTGACGTATTCGAGAATGCCCGCTTGAGGATCGGGATTCGGGACAGGATCGGTACGCCGGCATCCACGTCACGTTCACCGGAGAGCTTCAGGCCGCCGATCAGCAGCGTGCCGCCGTCCGGCACCGAGACCGTCGTGCGGATTTGCTGCGTCGTTTGGGTCGCCAACTCGATGAAACCGGAGCCGACTGTATTGGAACCGCCGAAGAACACTGTCCGGAAGTCGCCGGTCACGCGTGTAAAGGTCCGGATCGTCATCGTGACGTAGCGTCGGTCGGGCGACACCGTGGCCTGCACGTCCAACGACCGGCCCGTCAAGGCGGTCGTGACGTTGGGGAAGAAGGCGCCGGCGTTTTCACCGATCACCGGTGTCAAGGCGGCGATATAGTCCTGCTCGATGAACGACTCGAACGTTGCCCGTTGACCGTTGAACAAGACCAGCCGCGGGGAGTCGAGATCGCTTGATCGGCGATCCACCTGCGTGGCGCGGAGCAGGAAATCCACCTGGATGTTGTCCAGGAAGCTGCCGAACATCTGGAATGCCGGTGTCGAGTTTGCCAGACTCCCCAGCGAGCCGGCAATATTCGTGTCCGACGGCGAGGCCAGGTCCAGCGTGTTATTCACCATGGGGATTCGGGTCATGCTGCTCGAATGGGGCCCCATGCTGCCCGTGGCGGGAACGAGACCGGGTTGTCCATACGGCTGGGAGAACGGCTGCGTCGGCATGGTGTACCCGACGCCGCCTGGTGCAAGCGGTGTATAGCCGTTCCGCGTGAACTGTCGTGGCATCAGTATGGGGTTGTTGGTCGCCGGGTCGAGGACCGTCGTCTGGTCGAATCCCGCGTTTCCGTTGTTGAGCACGATATCCAGGTCGATGCCGATTTGCTCGAGCCAATTCCGCGAAATCGTGATGTACCGAGCTTCGACGGCGATCTGCAACGCCCTCGACTTACGAAGCTGGCTCAGCAGATCACGAATCTCCTTATGCGCGGTGACGGTCTGTGAGATGATCAACTGCTGGTGCAGTGCCTGGATGGAACCGACGTGGCCGCCGGCTTCTCGCCAGCTTTCCGGGTCGATCACTTCCTGGATCAGCTCGATGATGGGTTCGAGTGCGTCTTCGCCGTCATCCTCTTCCTCGTCATTCTGGCCGCCCTGGAACAGGCCTCCCTGGCCTTGACCTCCACCCCCCTGTCCGCGCAGGAATCGGCCACCGCCGAGTCCGCCTTCCTGGCTCTGCTGGCCGACCTGGTCAATGTTGATTCGGCGACCTTTGAAGTCCGGCACAGAGATCAAGAGGTCCATGACGTTGTAGACGCGTACGACCGCCCGTCGGCCCAAATCCTCCTTCGTCGAGATGCGTACAATGCCATCCTCAATCTCGTAGGCCAACTCGACTTCACCGGCTCCGACCTCGTCCAGAATAAGGTCGAGCACTTTCTGATACGTCACATCCGTCAGGCCGCGAAGCGTGATTTCCGCGTCCTTCTCGATTGCCGATGCCTCCAGCGCCGGCCAGTTCGGGATAATGTTTAGCCCGGTAGCCCTGCGCAGGTACTCGATCACCTCCTCGAACTCCTCTGCGTCGAACGAGATTTCCGTGGCTCGCCTCTTGAGCTTATCCCTCGTGATGATCGTGGCCTCGCTATCTTGCGATTCCTCCACATCGCCGCGCTTCGCTCGGATCTCCGGCCAGTTCTTCGGAAACCGCATGTTCTTGTGCCAAGGAATACGGGCCTCGTCGTTCAGGACGAACAAATCCTGGGCCTGTTTGTCGATCTCCTTGACGTGCCCAATGTCGCGGGCCGCAACCGCCAGGTCTTCCAGCGTTTCCCTCATCCACGAAGCCTTCTCGTGCTTCTTGTCGATGGCCAGCACCTGCTTAAGCACCTGGATTGCCTCGTCGTAGCGCTGTTCCTTCCTGAGCTCGGCCGCTTGATCCATCAACTGGGAGATTTGTCGCGTTTTCGTTGCCTTGATGTTCTCGATGTGTTCCCGATGACGCCGCTCGACCTCGGCACGCTTCACCTTTATGATCTGTTCTTCGTACACGCGCTCTTCATCGTCGATGAACTGCGCGAGTCCTCCGGCCTGGTTGCGGTAATCCTCGTACAACGCGGCCGGAGAGGCATAGCGGCGATTCAGCTCAATCGTCTGCTTCGCGCTGTCCATCAGTCGATGGGCTTCCACGAAGTCCTTGTCCAACACCGCCCGGCGAATCTTGGCTTCGGCGTCGTGATAGGTTTTTACCGCCTGTTGCCACAGCAGTTCATGTTCTTCCGACAGCTTCTCCAGGATCGAAGAACCGCCGGCCGGCGCAGGTGTGGGCGCGCGTTCGATGCGCTTCGTCGGCGGGGCCGCCAACGCCTTCAGCCTTGAATGAACCTGGGATACCAGACCGGACGGCGCGAAATGATTGGCGAGCACGGCCTTGTAGAACTTCTCGGCCGCCGCCTTGTTGCCGGCCTTAACCGCCCGCTCGGCATTCGAGAAGTCTGCCTTCGCCTTGGCTACGCTCTTGATCGCTTCCTGCGCCAGGGCGACGTACCTTTGATATTGAAGCTCCTGATCCTCTCCGGAAAGGTCGCCCTTATCGATGCCCTTGAGCACCTCGAGCGATCCCTGGTAATCGAGCGCCTCGTAGAGCTTGATCGCCTTGGTCAACTGGTCGCCGGCCGATGCCTCGTCGGCATGCGCCACAGCGCCTGTCAGGAACAGTGAAACGATCAACGCGCCACACAGCAAGCGGAGCCGCATCATGGGATTCTCCTTAAACAACAACGCTCGTCCGCTATGAAACGGACCGGCAGGTCCCAGGTGATGCCCCCTCATCTTCAGCCCTGGGAGGGTCTGGTGGGTATTTCCTCGGTTTTCGCGTACTTGGACGGTTCAGTTCTGTCTGGTGGGAGGCGAGTGTAGGCACTGGGTGTCCGCCCAAGTCCAACCGTACCATTGTGCTATTAGAATGTACGCCGATGGGCCATTCAATGCAAGTCCAAATCCGCAAATACCTCTCATATCGGGCTTTGTCTGTCCAGCCTGCACCCAAACCAGCCGGCCTGCGGGGCCCACGACAGCTTGGGCGGGGCATGAGGGTCAACGTCACGGGGCTCCCCGCGGTCGAAACCTACCGATTCCGTCGTTTAGACATAACCCACGGGGGAGCCGTGGAGGGCTCGCTCGTTCGGACTCCCTCCTTGGTCGTCCTCACTGGGTCGCGGTTGAGAGACTGTTTCAGGACCTTGGGTGGCACCGGCGTCTCGCCGGTGGTTTTCACGGTCGGGAACGGCGTTTCCGAGCCGCTGATTACCCTTCTGCCACGGGCTGTCAGCGCCGTCAGACTAGAGCATTTCACGTTTGCCTGTAGCGGCCGACGCCCCTGTCGGCCGTGGATTGCTCGATGATCTTACGTCCGACACGGGGGTCGGACGCTACACCATTAAGTGAAACGCTCTTGGGGTGTCGGAGAACTACCGGCTGCCGCCATCCTTCAGGGCCTTGTGGATGACCTCGGCGAGTTCTTTCTCCCGATTCGGCGTGAAGCCAGACGAGGCATATAGGATCATGCCCTGCTTGTCGACGACATAGAACGTGGGGATTCCGCTGACTTTGTAGGCCTTTGCGACGTCGTCCGCCCCAATCAACAGCTCATAGGTGAACTTGTTGTCCTTCATGTAGGCGGCCGGGTCGCCAGTCTCCCATGTGGCGAGGCCGTAAATCTTTACTGGCTCATCCTTGAACTTCACGTGCATTTTCTGGACTCCTGGCATGGCATCCTTGCAGGGCCCGCACCACGTGGCCCAGAAGTCCATCACGACGATGTTACCGCGCAGCGCTTTGAGAGCGACCGTTTCTCCGTTGGATGCCTTCAGCTTCCAGGGCGGCGCCACCGTCCCCGCCGCGAGCAGCCCGGGCTCACCCGACTTTGAC
>JAUVGW010000253.1 GCA_030593565.1 Phycisphaerae bacterium
ATGCCGGACGAAACGTCATAGACTTCGCCAAACATCAGATCGAACTCGCCGACAGCCTGCTCAAGGACCTCGACGAGTGGGCCGTCAAAGACGGCGAGGCCTACACGCGTCTCCGCCGCGCTTTCAGGAGCATCCTCAGTCAGCGCGCCGGCGCTTGCACCTACGTCGCGCGATTCGCCGGCGGCCAGATCTTCAACCGCGACCACAAAGGTGACCCCGACGCGCGGACGCCGATCCTGCCCGTGGATCCCGAGAAGCAACGTCGTGCCGTGAAGTTCGTCTGCAAGAAGGTCTTCGCGGAGGACGCCTACCAATTCGACCCGAAACTCCTCGGCAAGCTCGCCGCCGGACGCTACAGCCACTGGGGCTCAGACGACTACGACTTCGTGGTTGAATTCAACATCCACGACTTCGTCGAGCGAGCCCAGTATCGGTGTCTCCTGACCCTCACGAATCCATTTACCATCGGGCGCATCCACGACAACCAAGTCAAGTTCACGAATGACCAAGGCACCTACTCTCTCGCCGAGCATTTCAAGCTCCTCACCTCGGCCATCTGGGCGGAACTCGACGACGACGACCGCGAGGGCACCGAGGCAAAGCCGTTTATCAACAGCTTTCGCCGGAACCTACAAAGGAACCACGTTACCTCGCTCGTCAACATGGTCCTGTCAGAGCCCGGCGGCCTCGTTCCGGCAGACGCCAACGCCCTGGCACGTCTGAATGTCGCCAAGCTCTCCAAGGAAATCGCAAAGACCCTCAAAGCGGCCGATCTGGACATGACCACCAAGGCACACCTAGTTGATGTAAAAAAACGCATCGACAAGGCACTCGAGGCCGAATACTCCGTCGGTTCAACGGGCGGAGGGGGCGGTGGATTTTTCTTCTTCAGACAGGCGGAAGAACCCGCCGGCGAGCCCGTCTTGGTTCTACCGAATCGCTAACTGAGGCGCCTCAATCGCCTTGGGCCTGCACCAATACCGATCCCACGGCCCCGGACGTTCACGTCCGGGGCCGTGTTCATGCTTGACACGCCAAAGATGCCTGCGGGACAAGAACGCCGTTCGGCGGAGCCTCGCTCCGGAATGCGGGCGTCCGCCGACAGCGAGGGCTTGACATCGGCGTACCAAAAACAGTATCACCAATGCCATACTGCTCGCGTGGCGCCGGCGATACGCAATATCCAAACCCGATGCTCGTCGGCCTGGACGGATGCTCCCCGCGTCGCGATAGCATTGCTGTGCCGTCAACCTCGATTCTGACGGGTCCCAAGCGAGCCGGGCCGTCCCCGGCCCGGTAATCCGCCCGTGAGACCGAGAATGGATTCTCGAAAGGACAGTAAGCCCGATAGGCTTCAGGTTGACGGCACACTGTCGATATTCTGCCGGCCCGGACCATCCTGTTCAGGAGTGGAAGCGAATGGTTGATGAAGCGCTTGGGTCCGATGGGCGTTGTGGCGAGCCCAAGGATTGCCCGTTTGTCGAAGTCATGTTCGCCAAATCGAGCGATGAAGCGGCAGGCTGTCGAGACCTCCTGACCAAACAGAGCATCCCGGCCCGCCTGGAAGGCGACATATCAAGTCGCTTGAGAAACGGTTTCGCTGTTCTGGTCCCACCCCATTGCCTTATCGAGGCGTCAGAATTGCTCGTCACCCGGATTCAAGACGAGGAAGATGACGACATCCTTTTACCTGATGGCGAAGACGACTGCGAACGGGATGAGGACGACGGAGACGAAGATGCCGACGAGGACGAGAATGACGATGTCGTTGTCGACGACTTCGACGAAGACGACCACGACTTCTGACCGATACCATGGAGGAGATTGTCTATACCTGCATCAGGCGAGGGCCAGCCCATGAATGCGAAATCCCCTCCAGACAAAACGCAACCACAATCAACGTCCAAGTCCGAACGCCGAGAACGTCCGGACCCGCGCAGGGACTTTGTCGACCGTCGTGGCGGGCTCGAACGGCGTCGCGGGCCTGGGCGCCGTCGCGCCGATGCCAGAAAGGACGCCGAAGAAGGCGAATTCAACCAGGAGCAATTCGAGTTCGTCATGGCCATGGACGAGTACAAGCGGGCCAACGATCGGCCGTTTCCGACTTGGACTGAGGTCCTAGAAGTGATAAAATACCTTGGGTACCGAAAGGTGGCGGACACGGCCGAGCATGTCGATCGTCCCGCCCCTGGTTCGGAATCCGATTGATGTGGTGCCTCGGGAATAGCCTGTCGCCATCGGGCCGCTTGGTGTGACATGCCGTTTGGCGGTCGTCCATAGCTGGCCATCGGCTGCGGCCTTCACGAGATGTCACTTGTGTGAGTCACGACACTAGTCGTAGCGTAAATTCTTCGGTGTCCCATGTTTGCCGGCGACTACCAAACCGTAGATGTGCTCATGCTTGTCGGCAATGTTCTGCCTATTGCCCTCTATTTCCTCGTCCTCGGCCTCGTCAATAGCCACGCCCGCCCCTTTCTTATCACGGCCCGGACCGACTTCGTGACACTCTCCTGCGCCCTCATGCCGATCCTCCTTTGGCCGCTCCCGACATTCGTCGGGTCCGGTATGACGTGGCTCCTCATCGTCGGACTCGTTTTTGCCGCAGGACTGTTCGTTTGGATGCTCAAGACAGCAGGCACAGGTTTCGTCATCTATAACATTGACCAGTCATGCTGCCGCCGCATTCTGGACGGCGCCATCCGCGCAACAGGTTTCAAGGGGCGTTGGACGGATGATACGTGGCAGGACGATGCCGGGCTGGTCGCCATTCACGTGAGGAAATTCGCACTGCTACGCAATATCACGCTTCACATCGAAACGGACGATCCAGCCGCTGCAAAACGTCTCCCGCAGTTTGCTGCGGAACTCGACCGTCGGCTCGCGACCATCGCCCAGCTTCCATCCACACGGGGCGTTTGCCTCGTCATCATCGGCGTCGCCCTTATGATTCTCCCCATGTGGATGGTCGGCCGTCACATCCACGACATCGTCGAAGCCGTGTCCAACATTCTGGGCTGACCACTCTCGTATTTCACGTTTGCTATGTGTGGCACCGGCGAGACGCCGGTTCCACAAGACTGCCGCTGCAATGCGCCCGCGATCACCGCCGATAGGAACAGGAGAAGAATCGCCCCACAGGCGGGAGCCGCGCCCCACCCACGGAGCCGTCGTGACGGGCCTCGACCCGTCGCGGACAAACCGATCCATGCAGGCTGTCAAGAACCTCATCAAGACCCGCTATTCCGCCTTCATGTGGCGTTCAGGGTTGCTGGGCGCGTGGCTCAAGGTACGCCCGCATCGGCACAAGGCCGTCATCCTGAATTACCACAATCCGCCGGCCGACGTCTTCGAGGACCACCTGCGATCGCTCGTCCAGGCCTATCGCGTGGTCACGCTGGATCGGTGTGCCGACTACCTGCGCGATTCCACCGATCTGCCCCCCAACAGCATCGTTCTCACATTCGACGATGCCTATCGCCGCTTTCACGACGAGATCTTCCCCGTCCTGAAGCGATACGAAGCACCGGCGACAGTCTTCGTCCCCACTGCCGCAATCGACGATCAGGATGTGTTGTGGTTCAACAAGGTCAAGGCGCTCATCATGCGTCCTATAACTTCTGCGGCACAGGCATCTCGCCCGTGTCCACACAGCCGAGACGGCAGCGCCACGGGGATTCTGAAACGGGCGCGCATCCATGACGACCGCCGCCGCGCCTACCGCGAAGCGATCTCCGTCCTGAATGCCTGCCCGTTGACCGAGCGCGATGACCGGCTGCATGAGCTGTTCAAAGGTGCGAGATTCGACGCCGGATGCCTTGCCGAGCATGCCCCGCTGACCTGGGAGTTGATCCGCAACATGCACGGTCCCGTCCAATTCGGCGCCCACACCGCGACGCATCCCAACCTAGCCGCCTTGGGTTGGCAGCCGGCCGCCGAGGAGATTGCCGCGTCCAAACGACGATTGGAGGACGAACTCGGTGTCGAGGTAAAGCATTTTGCCTATCCGTTCGGGCGGACCTGGAACATCGGCGAGCAAACGCCCGACCTCGTCCGACGGGCGGGATTCCAAACGGCCGTCACGACGAATCGTGGCGCGTGCGGAAAGGGCGACGACCCATTCATGCTGCCGCGCATCGTCTGCGACGGAATCAGCAATGGCCGCGTCCTCGTCACGCGGCTGAGCAATCTGTGGGTCTGCATGTCAACCTGAAGCGACACCAGACGACGGGAAACCGCTGATGCGTACAAAGACCGACGTCCTGAGACATTTCGACGACTTCGCTATCGACGGACGATGGGCGGACCTATACGACCACGATGGCGATGCCGTCCTGAACCACAGTTTCATCGCCCGGCGGCAGCGCGTCGACGAACTGCTCGAACCGATCCTCCGCCCGGGAGCCCACGTCCTTGATGTCGGCTGCGGCACAGGCGTGATGGTGCCGTCCGTGCTCCGGCGCGGCGGCCACTATCACGGCGTGGACCTGTCGAAAAACATGATCGAGCAGGCGACTCGGCGATACGAGGCGACCGCCGAGCCGACAAGTCAAACCGTCGAGTTCTCCGTCGGGGACGTGGAAGACATCAAGTATCCCGAGGCCCATTTTGATGTTGTCATCGCCCTCGGTTTGCTTGAGTATCTCGACGATCCGCAACCGGCCGCCGAGGCGATGCTGAGAACGACCAAACCCGGCGGCACGATCATCATCAGCGTACCGAATGCGATCTGTGTTGATGCGGTGGCAGACAAGCTGCTTTCGCCGTTCGTGACCACGGCGGCTCGTGCCGTTCGCAAACTGGCGGGCCGCGCAACGCAAGGCGGTGGATTCTCCCACCACAAGTTCCGCCCCGGCAGGCTCGATCACCTGTTCACGTCGCAAGGCTGCCGAAAATCGGGTCACGCTTACTACAACTTCGAAGTCGCGGTCTACCCGTTTCGCCGGTTCGCGCCGATGCCGGCCCTGCGGCTGAAGCGATGGGCCGAGCCGTACCAGCGGGGCCCGCTTCGTATTTTCGCCACGGCCTACATCGGGCGCTACGTGAAGGGCGACGCACCACAGCCGAAGCCTACCGATTCCGCCGTTTAGCCGCGACCCGCAGGGGAGCGAGTCCTCCACGCGCTCCCCTGCGGGTCGCGGCTACACAAAGCGCTGGCCACCGAATCTGTCATGGACCCTGCAAAAGACAACGCGCCCGCCGGCAACGATCAGACGAAGAAAGATGCCATGATGTCGTAGAAAACGTGGCAACCGACCGCCAGCCCGAAGCCGCGCATGACGAAGACCGCCGCCAAGTACGCCCCCGCCGCCGCCCGGAAGGCGAATTGCGCGGCATCCCACGTATCGGCCCCGATCGGCTCGTAATGGTGGGCCGCGAACAACAACGACGACAGGATTACCGCCAACGCCACGCCCGTGACCTGCTTGGCACGGCCCATGTCGATCAGAAGGAGGGTCAGAAGCGAAATCACCATCAGCCGGAAGACAAGTTCCTCGTAGATCCCCGCACCGACGCTCAGGAGAAGGTCATCGGCGGCGGAGGTCTGAACCGACCGAGCCGCGCCTTGAAGCGGGCTGGACGGCCCGATGATCTCGTTCAGCAGCAGCAGCGGAACTGCCAACACGATGCTTTCCATGGCCATGCCGATCAGGGTCGACCACGAAACCTTCCAGGGATGATGGGAGGCAATGTGCCACACCAACAGGACGACGAGCAGGGCGATTCCCGGCAAATAGACGCCGGTGGCGCCGAATAGGCTGAAGAACCAGTGCAATAATTGCTGTGCCGCCAAGCCGGGACGGGCGTCGATCGGGACGTTTCGATGCGAGACGGCCATCCCGATTTCGTAGAGCAGCACCAGCGGCAACAGAAATGTCAGGCATTGAAACGGTCTGTGCGTGACGTCCCAGTAGTGCTCGGATAACGCCTGACGGTTCTTCGCCCCCCGCTTTGTCTGCGTCTTGGGTGGTTTTCGCCTGTGTTGGCGTTTGGCCATGGCGGTATGATTACCATGACAATCGGCGAATCGCAACGCGCCGGCATCCCCGACCCGAGCCGAGCTCCACGCCGCGCGGCTGGCGGGCAGTGCCTTGTTTCTGCCCATTCGAGCCATGGGCCATGATCGGCCGTGGAACATGGTAAGATTGGATCAATGCCGGCACCGGCGAATCACATCCTGCAACGGTTCTACGACGTCTTGATTGAAGCCTACGGCCCGCAGGGTTGGTGGCCCGGAAAGACGCGGACCGAGATCGTGGTCGGTGCGATCCTGACGCAGAACACGAACTGGCTGAATGTGGAGAAGGCGATTGCCCGGCTGCAAGCGGCGGGCGTGTTGGATTGGGCGGCCTTGCGGGACGTACCGATCGAGCAACTGGCCGAGTTGATTCGCCCGGTGGGCTACTACAAGGTCAAGTCACGGCGCCTGAAGAACTTCGTCGCGTGGCTATGGGAGCAGCACGACGGGAAACTCGATGGCTTGGCATGGGTGGCCGCAACCGAACTTCGCGGTCAGTTGCTGAGCATCAACGGCATCGGCCCCGAGACCGCCGACTCCATCATGCTGTACGCCCTGGACGTCCCGACATTTGTCGTCGACGGCTACACGGCCCGTGTCCTGGGGCGACACGGCCTGATCGATGCCCCAGTGGGATACGAGGAGATCAAGGCATTGTTCGAGGACAACCTGCCGGCCGACGCGGCGATGTTCAACGAGTACCACGCGCTGTTGGTGGCGGTCGGCAAACGCCACTGCAAGACTCGGGCTCGTTGCGAGGGATGTCCGCTGGAATCATTCCCGCTCGTCATTCCGGATGCATAGTCTCCGCATGACGGGCGGGCGATATCGGTTGGGGCGTCAAATAAAGAGGTGGGGACGCGCCTAGCCAGTTCGAGGAACGCCCTTCAAGCAGCGACACCGCCTCAAAGGGCGTGAGGAGTCCTATTTCATGGTCTTGTCGCGGTACATCTTGAATCCCACGACGACCACGATCAGGGCGACGACGAGAAGCAGATTTTGGAGGGTGAAGATATAACTTTTTTCCTCGATCGGCTGGACTCCGCCGGTGTCTTCCACAGCTTCTTGGGCGAACATGAGCAGGTTCGTGAGCATGGTTCTATGTTCCTCGTATCAGCCAGGGCCTCGTCAATCTATCTGCCGTGTCCATCACGCCGGACAGCGGGCTCCTTGTCTATCAGTCAGGAGGCCCGGTGTCAAGCCGGCACAAAAAAACGGGTACTGGTGAAGTTTGGGGAGCATCGGCGTCCCGCCGGTACGAAATCCTCGTTTTCGCCCTACGTACCGGCCAGAGGCCGATGCTCCCCAATTCAAACTGTACCAGTACCAAAAAACGCACCTACAATTGTGACGTACACGCCTCGCCGGGTTAGGACTTGCGGATTTATCCGACGTGGGCGATACTATGACCTGTGTGGGGGTGCTGGCTGTGGGAGCGCAGGCAGACGGGGCCGGCGGATTCCGGACGCCAGATGGATGTGGCGCATCGGATTTTCCGTGTGCCAGGCAGGATTGAATGTAACCGGTGTAGCTCAGTTGGCTAGAGCGTCTGACTGTGGATCAGAAGGTCTCGGGTTCAACTCCCGACGCCGGTATTCTCGTTTTCTGAGGGTCCAGGGTCTAGCAGCCCGTGGCAAAAGTCGGCTGCACCCATGGACTGTAGCGGCCGACCCCCGTGTCGGCCGTAGAGTACGGGAAAACAGCCGCTCACGGGCTCGGCCGACACGG
>JAUVGW010000129.1 GCA_030593565.1 Phycisphaerae bacterium
CCTCGACCGAGAATCGACGGGCGTCGTCTTGGGCAACACGTTGACGGGGGAGTTCTCGCGGGCGAGCGTGATGCGGCTTCGGTGGCCATACGTTCGCCGGGTCGTCGAGGCGGCGTTGGCGTCGGAGGGCTGGGACGCCTCGCAACGGCGCGCGTTCTTGAAGGAGCTGGAGAAGGACTATAAGAAGCCGTTTGCACCGGTCGGCGAAGAGACGTTGGCGGGCGGCCTGTCGAACACGATCGCGGGGCGGATCTGCAACCATTTCGATTTCAAGGGCGGCGGGTACACGGTGGACGGGGCGTGTTCGTCGTCGCTGCTGGCGGTGATCAACGCCTGTTCGTCGTTGGTAACGGGTGACATGAACGTGGCAGTCGCCGGCGGTGTCGACCTGAGCCTGGACCCGTTCGAGTTGGTCGGCTTTGCAAAGACCAAGGCGCTGGCGCCGAAGATGATGCGCGTTTATGACGTGCGATCGGCGGGTTTCTGGCCGGGCGAGGGTTGCGGCTTTCTGGTGCTGATGCGCGAAGAGGATGCCGAGGCACGTGGCTTGCGGGTCTATGCGAGGATTCGCGGGTGGGGTATATCGTCGGACGGGTCGGGCGGCATGACGCGGCCCGAGGAGGCGGGCCAACTATTGGCTTTGCAGCGGGCCTATCGGCGGGCGGATTTCGGCATCGAGACGGCCGGCTATTTCGAGGGCCATGGTACGGGCACGGAAGTCGGCGACGATACGGAGCTACGGGTGTTGTCTCGTGCGCGGCGCGAGGCGGGGGCCGACCGGCCGGCGGTGATCAGTTCCATCAAGGCGAACATCGGTCATACCAAGGCTGCCGCGGGCGTGGCCGGCTTGATCAAGGCGGCCATGGCAGTACATCGCCACGTGTTGCCGCCTGTGACGGGATGCGAACAGCCGCACCGGGCATTGACGCAGGACGCCCCCATGTTGCGCGTGCTGAGGCGGGGCGAATGCTGGCCTGCGGGCGACGCTGTGCGGGCGGGTGTCAACGCGATGGGATTCGGCGGTATCAACACACACGTCATTTTGGAGGGTGCCGCGACAGACCGGGCGGGATCGTTCGATAAGGTCACACAATCGTTGGTGACGTCGGCACAGGATGCCGAGCTGTTCCTGCTCGGTGCCGAGGACACGTCGGCATTGCGCGAGTTGGTCGAGCGGCTGGTCGAGATAGCCCCGCGGATTTCATATGCCGAGCTGGCGGACCTGTCGGCATGCCTGGGCCGTCTGACCAACGGTGCGCATGTGCGTGCGTCGATCGTGGCGTCGACCCCGGCCGAACTAACCGAGCGGTTGGGTGTTTTGGCGGGGTGGCTTGCTGAGGGCAATGCGGCGGGGCAGGGGTGCCAATCGGCCGATGCGGAGTGCAGCATTCGCGCGGACGGCGGTCTCGATGTCTGCCTCGGCACGGCTGATGGCGAACCACGGATCGGTTTTCTGTTTCCGGGGCAGGGATCGCCGGCGCATTTGGACGGCGGTGCGATGCGGCGGCGGTTTGCGTTTGTGGATGATGTGTACGAGGCGGCGGCGCTGCCTACCGATGTGGACGGTGTGGCGACGGAGGTTGCCCAGCCCGCCATCGTCACGGCGTCCGCGGCTGCGCTGGATGTCCTAGCTCGGCTCGGTGTGACGGCATGTGTCGCGACGGGGCATAGTCTGGGGGAGTTGACATCGCTGTACTGGGGTGGCGCATATGATCGGGAGGCGCTTTTGCGAATTGCCCAGGCGCGTGGCAAGGCAATGGCCGAACTGGGCAGCCCGACAGGCGGTATGGCCGGCCTTCGCGCGCCGAGGGAAGTCGTGGAGAAACTGTCGGATGGCCAGGCGGTCGTCATCGCAGGGCTGAACTCGCCGCGGCAGACCGTGGTGTCAGGTGAATCCAAGGCGGTAGCCGCCGTGGTGGCGCGTGCGAAGGCCGAGGGCGTCCATGCGGTGAACTTGCGGGTATCGCATGCGTTTCATTCGCCGCTGGTCGAGGCGGCGACGCCGGTGCTCGCCGCGCGGCTGGCCGCCGAGACGTTCCAACCGTTGGGCCGAGCGGTCGTGTCGACAGTGACGGGTTCGCGGCTGGCGATCGATGATGATCCGGCGGCGATCTTGTGCCGGCAGGTTACGTCGCCGGTGCGGTTCATGGAGGCAGCGCAGGCTGTGGCCGAGGCGTCGGATCTGTTGATCGAGGTTGGCCCGGGCGAGGTGCTTCGCCGGTTGGCGGCCGATTTTGTTGACAAGCCGATCGTGGCGACGGATGCCGGCGGGTCGTCGTTGGCGGGTTTGCTGCGGGCCATTGGTGCGGCGTTTGCGATGGGCGCGCCGGTGGATCGGGCGGCATTATCCGAGGGGCGTTTCACGCGGCCGTTTGATTTGGATTATCGCCCGAAGTTTTTTGTGAACCCGTGTGAGCGGGCTCCAGTTTCCGAAGGCGGCTGGCAGTATGAAGACGAGGCTGGGTCCGCCGAGTCCACGGGCGAGGACGATGCAGGCGCGGCGGAGGTCGCCGCGGACGCGAACCCGTTGGACGTTGTGCGGCAGCTTGTGGCCGAGCGCACGGAGTTGCCAGTGTCGGCCGTGCATAGTGAGAATCGGCTGCTCGGCGATCTGCATCTGAACTCGATCGCCGTGGGGCAGTTGGTGGCGGAGTCGGCGCGGCGGCTGGGCATGGCGCCTCCGGTTGCGCCGATGGACTATGCGGATGCGACGGTGGCGGGGATCGCGCAGGCATTGGATGAACTGGCGCAGCGCGGCGGGGCGGGGGCTGTCGTCGAAGACGAGCGTATGCCGGCCGGTGTGGACGCGTGGATCAGACCGTTCTACGTCGAGTTGATCGAGCGTGGCTTACCGACGGGACAGCATCCGGCGGCCGGTCGGGGCTGGCGCGTGTTCGCGGCGCCCGACCATCCGTTGAAGGACACCATGGAGGCGGCGTTTGCTGATGTGGCGGCGGGCGGTGTTGTGTTGTGCTTGCCGCCGGATCCCGGCGAGGACCATGTCGGCTTGATGTTGGAGGCGGCCCGAGCTGCCGTGCCCGAGAAGGAAGACGAGGACATCAGATTCGTCGTCGTGCAACACGGCGGCGGCGGGGCGGGCCTGGCTAGGACGCTGCATCTGGAGCGGCCGAAGGTCACGACATGCGTCGTGGATGTGCCGCCGGACCATCCGCAGGCCGCGCAGTGGGTTGTCGCGGAGGCCATGGCCGCCGACGACTACACGGAGGCTTGGTACGACGCGTCAGGTCGTCGCCGTGTGCCTGTCTTGCGGTTGCTGGATGGTGGCGTTGGGGCTGCTGTGCCGGGGGCCGTGGCTGAGGCCGACACCGGCGGCGTTGGGGTTGGCTGCGGTGGCGATATCGGTAGTGGTATTTGTGGTGCGGCGTTGGGGCCGGATGATGTTCTGCTTGTGACAGGTGGGGGTAAGGGCATCGCGGCGGAATGCGCGTTGGCGATGGCCAATGAAACCGGTGTTCGTTTGGCGCTGCTGGGTCGTTCGAAGCCCGAGTCGGATACGGAGCTGCACGACAATCTGGAGCGCATGTCGGCGGCGGGCGTGGCGTTTTGCTACCTGTCGGCGGACGTGATTGACATGGAGAGCATGCGTGATGCCGTGCAGCAGGTCGAGGCGGAACTCGGCCCGGTGACGGCGGTGTTGCACGGGGCGGGGACGAACGTGCCGCAACTGCTGACGTCGCTCGACGAGGAGGCATTCGCGGCGACACTGCGGCCGAAGTTGCGGGGCATTCGCAACATCCTGGCTGTGTTGAACCCCGCTCGGCTGCGTTTGTTGGTCACGTTTGGTTCGATCATCGCGCGGACGGGCTTGCAGGGCGAGGCGCACTACGCTGTGGCGAATGACTGGCTCGCCGGGCATGTAGATCAGTGGGGCAAGGAGCACGCGCACTGTCGGTGCCTGACGTTGGAATGGTCGGTTTGGTCCGGCGTCGGCATGGGGCAACGGCTTGGCCGTGTTGACGCCCTGATGCAACAGGGCATCACACCGATCACGACGGACGAGGGTATCCGCCAGTTGAAGCACATCCTGGCAAGGCCGACGCCGTCCACGCGCATCGTCATCGCGGGTCGTTTCGGCGATCCGCCGACCTTGAAATTCGAGGCGCGCGAGCTGCCGTTGCTGCGTTTCGTCGAGCGTCCCCGGGTTTTTTACCCGGATGTCGAGCTTGTTCTGGATGTTGATCTGGCGGTCGAGACTGATCCGTATCTGTCTGACCACGAATTTGCGGGCGCGCGATTGTTCCCGGCGGTGATGGGTTTGGAAGCGATGGCGCAGGCGTCCATGGCGCTGGTCGACAGTGACACGCAGCCGGTTTTCGAAGATGTGGCGTTCAATCGACCCATTGTCGTGCCGCCCGGCGAACCGGAGACGATTCGCGTCGCCGCGCTTGTGCGAGGGGCGGATCGGGTGGATGTCGTGGTTCGTAGCGGCAAGACCGGCTTCGGGGTGGATCATTTCAGTGCAACGTGTGTGTTCTCGCCGCCGTCAGGTGTCAGACAGGACATCGAGCAGGATACCGAGCAGGATGATGGCAGGTCAGGCGGTGCAGAATCAGAAAGCGGCGGCGAGTCAGCGGCCGGTCCGCGGCCGCTGGTGCTGTCCGATCGGCCCGTCGATCTTGACCCCGAGCAGGACCTGTACGGCGGAATTCTGTTTCACAAGGGCCGATTCCGCCGATTGCGTGGTTATCGGCATTTGATGGCGACGGAGTGCGTGGCGGAGATCGCGCCGGACGACGGGTCGGATTGGTTCGGGCGGTACATGCCGGCCGACCTTGTGCTTGGTGATCCCGGCGCACGCGACGCTACCATCCACGCGATTCAGGCGTGCATTCCGCATGCCCGCATTCTCCCCGTCGGGGTGGATCGCGTGTTGCCCGAGATGGCGCAGACCGGTGGGCCGCTGTTCGTGCATGCCCGTGAGCGCTCGCACGATGGCGACGCCTTTGTCTATGATGTCGAGGTGCTGCGGACCGACGGTGTTGTGTGTGAACGGTGGGAAGGTCTGCATTTACGGGTCGTCGAGCGTTTCGGCGCCGATATCGAGTGGCGCGGGCCGCTTCTGGGGCCGTATGTCGAACGGCGTGTTGGTGAATTGGTGGCGTCCGCGGGTTTTAATGCGTGCGTCGTACAGGGACCGGCGGCGAAACGTCAGGAACGTAGCGACGCGGCGATTCGGCAGGTGCTCGGGTCTAACGAGGCCGTCGCAAGACGGCCGGACGGCAGGCCGGTTGCGCCGGGGGATCGGACGGTGTCGGCGTCGCACGCGGGGGACCTGACGCTTGCCGTGGCCGGATCGGGGCCGGTTGCGTGCGATGTGGAGCCGGTGTCGACGCGAGGTGCGGATGTATGGCGTGATTTACTCGGTTCGGAGCGATTCGCACTGACGAAGGTCATTGCTCGTGAAACGAAGGAAGACGACGACACGGCCGCGACGCGCGTGTGGGCGGCGTGCGAGTGCCTGAAGAAGGCGGGCATCCCGATGGATGCACCGCTCGTCTTCGTGTCGGCCCACGAAGATGGTTGGGTCGTGTTGGCGTCTGGAATGATGACGTTGTGTACCTGTGTCGTGCTGATGCGCGACGGCAGGGAACGATTGGCTATTGGCGTGTTGACGAGGAAGACAGATGCGACGGGCGTATGAATATCGACATGTGGTCGGGTTTGGCGAGACGAACATCGTGGGTAATGTTTACTTCACGCATTTTCTGGAATGGCAGGGCCGGTGCCGCGAGATGTTCCTTCGCGACCATGCGCCCGAGATCCTGGCCGAGTTGGCGAAGGACCTCCGCATGGTCACTGTTCGGTGTTCGTGCGACTACATCGAGGAGGTCTGGGGCCTGGACGAGATATCTGTGCGGATGCGCCTCGGCGAGCACATGCAGAACCGAATCACAATGGACTACGAGTACTACCGGTGTAAGGACGGCAAGGAACAGCTCGTTGCAAAGGGCCAACAGCAGGTCGCGTGCATGCGCGCGGAAGGCGAACGTGCCGTGCCGATCCCGATTCCGGAAGCCCTGCTGAACGGTTTGCGCCTATACTCCGACGACATCTAGCGGCACGATGTGTCGTTGGCGCATTCTGCACGGGCGATGCGCGCTTTGTGTAGCGTCGGCCCCCTGCGGCCGACGAGACATCGGGCGAAGGTCCCCACGCAGTCGACGTCGGCCGCAGGGGGCCGACGCTACGGTCGGTTGTCGGCGCGTATTCGCCCAGGATCATTCGAAGGTCTGCCGCCGGCACACGCACGACGGGAGCTCGCTTGAAACAGGTCTATCGTTATTCGATTCGCAAGCCCAGACGCGTCGTGCTTGTTGCGCTGTTGATCACAGCGGCCGTCGCGCCTGGCGTGTTGCACCTGCGCTTGCGAACCGACGGCAACGCCCTGTTGCCGGCCGATGCGCCCGAGATCAAGCTCGACGGGGCCATCCGCGACGAGTTCGGCGTGAATGATCAGATTGCCGTCGTGATTCGGTGCGACGAACCCGGTGGTGTGTTCAACATTCACACGCTCGACTTGATCCGCACATGGACCGGGCTGTTCGGGGAATTGGAGGGAATCGACCCCCTGAATGTCGTCAGCCTGGCGACGGAGAAGTCGCATCGTGTGTTTCCCGGCACGTTGAAGAACCGGGGTTTCCTGGAACCGCCGCCCGAAACCGCTGGGGATTCGGCTCGTATCCGTCACGACTTGAAAGGGCTTGGAATCTACACCGGCACGCTGGTGTCCTATGACGAATCGGCGACGGCGATCTTGATCGGTGTGCCGGCTGGCGTCGACCGGCCCCGTCTGTACGCGTCGATCCACGACACGATCGCCGCGCATGGTCCGATCCCCGAGGAGGTATGCGTGGTGGGCGCCCCGGTTGCGGAATCGCTGCTGGGTACGCACATCCTGGAGGACCTCGGCGTACCGTCCGCCTTCATGGGGCATCGTCTGCAAGGTGACGGGGACGAACAAAGCACGGGCGTCCCGACGTCGTTTTATGAAGTCCGCAGGTTCATCGGGCGACACATCGGGCTCGTGCCGATTGCCATCGGCATCATGGCGCTCGTGTTCTTGCTGAGTTTCCGCAGCCTCGGGGCTACGATGCTGCCGCTCGGTGAGGTCGGAGCCTGCCTGGCGTTTGTGTTTGGCCTGATGGGCTGGTGCGATGTGCCGGTCTATCTGACTATCGCCGTGTTGCCGATCATCCTGACCGCGATGGGCATCGCGGATGAGATACACATTTTCAGCCGATATCGGCAGCGGCGGCGCGAGGCGCCCGATGATTCGTCCGTCGAGGCCGTCGAAACGACGATGGACGAGATGTGTCGGCCGGTGGTCAAGACGTCCATCACGACGGCGATCGGCTTCTTGTCGTTTGCGATTTCGCCGATCGGTCCCGTGCAGGCTTTCGGGGTTTTTACCGCCGTCGGGATCATCTTCTGTATGTTGTGGTCGCTGACGGTGATTCCGGCGTGCTTGGTGTTGCTCGATCGGCGTCGTAGAACGCCTGCGGAGTTGTCGGCCGGACGGAGCGGACACGGGCGAGATGCCTGTGCCACAGACGTTGTTGTGGCACCGCCGGCCCGGCCGTGCGGGAACGGGCGAAACGATGGCTGCACCGGTGCATCGGGAGATGCTCCGGAGCCGCGGCGGACGGTCTTGCAGGCGTTGGCTTCGGTGGTCGTGCGCCATCGATACGCCGTTGTGATCATGGCCGTGTTGGTGGTGGCGACTGCGCCGTTCGGCGTGCGCCGGGTGATCGTGCAGGACAGTTGGATCGACGGGTTCTCGCCGGACAGCGCGTTCTACAAGGCCACGCAGCTCGTGAATCGGTTGTTCCACGGCACGCACATTCTGCTCGTTCGGGCCGATGCGGGCGACAGCGTGATCAGTGGTCGCCTCACCGCCGCGGATGTGGATCATTTTCGAGCGAAGCTGCCGCCGATGCCGTCGCATCCGCCGGAAGCGCTCGTGGGCCAATGGCTGGGCGTGCGTCGCGAGGCGGGCGCACTGGCCGGCGTCCCGGCGTCGCGCAGGGACCTGGCACTCCGCGAGCGAAGGAGCCAGATTGCGAGTGCTGCTGTTGACGATGACGGTGTCACGGTTGAAACGGTTCGGTATTGCGGGTCGCTCAAGCCGCTGCCATTGCCGAAGCCAGGCGAGGAGTTGCCGTTCGAGATCCGGCCGCGGCCGTTCCTGTCACCGGAGACGATTCGGCACATCGAGGGCCTCGAGACGTTTATCGAGTCGCACAAGGAAGAAGCCGTCGGCGGCGTGATCGGCACGGCCGACTACATCGCGACGACCAATTACATGGTCGGCGGCACCAAGGAATCGCGGCGGTGCATTCCGGCTGAGGGCTACAACGTGCTCGCGATGTGGGGGCATTATCGCCGGGTGCTGGGGGAGCACCGGCTACGGGAGATTCTGGACGAGGACCACACGAAAAGCCTGACGACCATATTCCTCGAGAACGCCAACTACGTTGACACGCGTCGCCTGATGAACGACATCCGCGAGTACGAACGGGAACAACTCGCGCCGCACGGCATCAAGCTGGACTTCGCGGGCGACGTGGCCGTCAGCCAGGCGCTGATCGGGGCGATCGTGACGACGCAGGTGCGGTCGCTGGTGCTGTCGCTGTTGGGGATTCTGGCGGTGACGGTGCTGATGGGGCGGTCGCTTGGCTGGGGGATTTACTGCGTTTTGCCGTGCAGTCTGGCCGTGCTCGTGAACTTCGCGGTAATGGGCGTGCTAGGGATTCCGCTCGGCGTCGCGACGTCGATGTTCTCGGCAATGACGCTGGGCATTGGGGTGGATTACGCGATTCATCTGACGGAACGATTCCGCCATGCGCGTCGGGCGGGCCTGGTGCCACGGTCGGCCGCGGTCGATGCCGTCACGGCCACCGGTCCGGCGGTGATCCTCGACGCGGTGGCCATCGCGCTGGGCTTCGGGATCATGATCCTGTCACAAGTCCCGTCGAACGCCCGGCTCGGCGGGCTGGTCGTGCTGAGCGTAGCAACCTGCCTGGCGGCAACGCTGCTGCTGCTGCCGGCCCTGTTGACGATCTGGCAGCCGCGGGCGCTGCGGTAGGCGGTTCGGGCCGGCAGACGGTCATCAGTTATTATGGCATTTCATGCTTGCCTGTGGCACCGGCGTCTCGCCGGTGGGATCACCGGCAACTCAGCAGTCGTCCCTGAAAAAGCCGGAATTACGCAGCATTGATTTTGGGGAGGTGTGGGATCCGGGATCGTTCTTGCGGCCAAGCGAGTTCGGCGAGCCTGGCGCGTAACGCAAAACAAAAATCCGCCAGCAGAGCATTTTAGGATTGAGTTTTCATACTCAATTGAGGCTTCGTTGTAGCGTCGGCCCCCTGTGGCCGACGGGGATGACTGATCGCGACCAGCGTCATATGCCATCTCACGCCTAAACTGCTCTAAGAACAGCAGGGATTCTCGCGCCGGCCGTGTCGATCTTCGCGGATATTGACATTTCGGGAATTGAACGCAACAATAGTAGACTTGGTTGGGGGCGAGCGTTGAGGGCCGTAGCTGGTCGGGAGTGGCTCGCTTGAGTTCTTCGGATGCATCCTGCTCGACCGAAACGCCGACGGCGCGCCAGACCGCTGCCGTCGCGCGGCGGCGGTTGCTGCACCGCTGGGTGGCGGTCGTCGCCTTGCTGATCCTGGTCGGTTGGCTCGGACGATTCGCATATCTGCGGCTGACCCTGCGCCCAACGCCGCGGCCGGAATACTGGGTGGCCAAGATTGCCGCGATTGATCCACCCGGTGAGGGCGCGATCAGCGCTAAGGAGGCCGAGGAGATTCTGGAAGACACCGTGTGGGCTGACGGGCTTCCCCCCAGTTTTGTCACGAGGGATTTGGAGAATATTCTGCGTGGCTCGTGGGACGAATCTCGGGCCGACACACAGACGGTAACAGGGGTCTTTACCTCTGCTGAGTTCAAGAATGCACGGGCCGCACTCGTGCGTGCCGTTGAGGCAGGCTGGGCGGAGCCGATTGACTTGGAGGCAGAGCCGTACGGGCGATTCCACACCTGCCGTTGGTGGAGGCAGTGGATTCTCGCTCATTCGCGATGGGTTCGCGAACATCGAGGTGACGACACGGCCATGATCGAAGACTGGATCATGCTCTGCCGACTCGCTCGTCAGGTCCACCGTCCACGGCTTGCCGAGACTCATTCGTACGCAAGTACAATATTGAGATTTCTGTCTTATGAAATGATCTATACCAGTCGGGAACCGCACAAGCGCATTGACACGGTGGCGCTTTGTCGGCGGATCGATGACATCGTGCGGCCGGTCTTCGATCCTCGCGGACAACTGATCGGCGAGCGCATGAACCAGCTCAACACCATCGAGCGGAACTACGTACGTGAGGGCGGAGACTGGCTCGACGTCAGTGAAGCGGCAGGGCGAGACTACTGGCCCGCGACACCGTCAGCGGTTTCGCGCCTGTGGAATCTGACTTCACCGGTGTTTTATGATTGGCAGACCGCGCTAGCTTATATGGAGCAGCACTTGAAAGACGCTGAGGCTGCCATGAAGCTCGTGTCCGGTCCCCCTGATCCCACCGTGTGGAACTGGTATCCTTTCGGAGAGGATGCGCTTTGCGGTATTGCGGGACATTCGTCCGCCCCCCTCACCAGGGTGGTCATTTGGCACTATTACGCTCGCTGCTGGATGGACGGTGCATTGGCTATGCTTGCCGTTGAAGAGTTCCATCGGGACCACGGCGCCTATCCCGATCGGCTCGACGAACTTGTCCCCGACTATCTCCCTCGGTTGCCCATCGACTATGCCGATGGTCAGACCATGCGGTACCGGCGCGAGGGAGATGGCTTCCTACTGTATAGCATCGGCCATGATCGCGTAGATGACGGCGGTGAGAAGCCGGATCCGTACGCAGGCGGAGTGAGGGACATAGTGTACAGCCGGGAACGCCGGCCGGAGGTGCTGCCGTGAGGACACAGGAAGCGGCCGCGGCACTGGCGGGGGACGAAGTCGCTACGTTCGTGGCGCCACTGCTTCCGCCGACCGCTCCGACGCCTGAACGTCCCCGCCGGATCGGCTTCATCCGGGCACTGTTCCTGTTCTGGCTGCTGCCGAAGCGGTACGGTCCGCATCTCGCAGCCGGTTCGTTTCGGCGGGCGTTTGCAGGGCACGTTGTTGCTGTGTTTCTCGCTGCGGTGATCTGCGCACCGGTCATGATGGACAGTGCGGAAGGTTGGGGACTGGATGAGGTCCGGGGGCTTCACGACTTGCGGATGGCCGTGGCGACGTTTCTGCTCTATTCCGCGGCAGCGTCGGGGGGGACGGGATGGAGTTGGTTCTCCGCGCTGACGATCCTCGGGACGGTGCCGCTGCTCGAATTGGCGATTGTGCTATTGGGGACCGCGATGATGCCGTTCGCCGCCGGCGGCGACAGTGCGTGGTCCGTGTGGAAGCGCAGCGTGAAGAATGCATATTGGGCGACCACGATCGTCATCCCCGTTTCGGCGTATGGCACGACGGTCTACTTCATTTCGGAAGGCTACGACGGCTACTCGCAGCCTGAGTCCGTCGAGTTTACCGCGGTGATCGTAATGCTTCTGATCCTGGCCGCCTTCGCGTTCCTGCTTGTGCGGCTTCTGATTGTCGGTGCCCACGAGTACGTCGGTGATGCCCATGGCCCGGCATTCAGTCCTCGTGAGCCGCACTGTGACGAGTGTGGGTATTTGATCATCGGCCTCCCATATGAGGCGAGATGCCCCGAGTGTGGCCTTTCGGTTCGGGAGTCGCTGCCGGGTGGGCGTCGCGGGGGGACCGACTGGCACGAGAGAAGATTCAGCGCGCGGTGGTTCAAGACCTTGGTTCGGATGCAGGGGACGGTGCTTCGCGGGGTTGAGCCGTTTCGGCAGATACCCGTTCACGCCGGGATTGGGATGGCTCGCGGGTTTTGGTGGGGCACATGGCTGTTGGTGAGCGTTGCTCAGCTCGCTTTGTTGCGCCTGGCGATGCCGTGTATCTCGGCGTGGGCGGAACTGAAGGACGGGGCGACAGTTGGCGGTGTGGCTCCCATCACCTACATGTCGATGCCGGGGATCTTCGAGGCTGCCATGGGACCGATCGCGTTGGCGTGTCTCGCTGCACCGCTCGTCTTTCAGGCCGGGATGACCTTCGCGGCGTGTATCTGGGCGCAGTGGAGATATGGCGTGCGTGACTATCGGGTGTCGGCCATCACTTGCTACTATGCGTCACCTCTGATTTGGCCTGTGATGCTGGTCAGCCTGGCGGGCGCGGTATTCGCGATGCCTCCGGTTGGGCCTTGGCTCGAGTATTCGTATTCGTGGACCCTCTGGGGTGCTACGAGCGTTGACGGGTGGGAAGTCGTGGTGCTTGCCTTGCTGATTACGCTGCCGGCGACGCTGCTGTTTTGGTGGTTACGCCTGTTGAAGGCGCTCCGCGCCGTTCGATTCGCTAATGTTTGACCAGCCTCGACCCCCGTGTCGGACGACGAATACCAACCACCCTTGACGGCCGACAGGGGCGTCGGATGCTACACCCTTTCTTAAACTGCTCAAGGGCTCGGCTCGGATCTCTGACGCGGATACTGCCACGTCCTGCTTCGCCCCGTGCCATGCGCACCCTTCGGGATGAGCACGGCGCCCGGCGCTCGGATAACGTGCAACCGTGACAAAGGATAGAGGGTAAGCTCCCTACCGTTTTCTCCTACCGATCACTCCCACGCCTCCGAAAGCCGGCAGCGCCATCATGGCGTGCTCAAGGAACTTCGACGACACGAATCCCGGCGTGGTTGTGCTCGTCCGCTGGGTAGCGGCTGTAGTTGCGATCCGCCGCGCGCAGGGTCCCGCCTAGGTGGTCGAACGAGCCGCCACGCAGCCCGCGAAGCAGACCGTAAAGTATGGCTTCGTTCCACTCATACACGTTCCCGCCCTGGTCAAATGTGCCGTAGGGGCTTACCGAGTTCTCGTGAGCGCCGATCGCCGTCCGGTAGTACGGGCTGCCGATCGTGTGGCCGCTGTCGTAGAACGTCACGTTGTTGCCAGGATCGGGGTCTACAAGATCGTTGCTCGGAAGGATGTCGCTGCTCGTGGGATAGTCCCAGTAGTTGCCCGTTACGCCGTCGTTGTAGTGATACGCCGCCTTGTACCATTCGTCCTCTGACGGGATCACCCATGTAGCGTCCGGCTCGCGAACAATCGCCATCAACTCGGCCCGGCTCATCGCCCCGTTGAGGTAGTAGGACCCGTCTTCCGTCGTGGTCAGGTCCTGCGCGCCCGTCGGCTGGCCGTTGTGCAGCCAGTTGGCAAACCGCACCGCATCACCCCATGAGACATAGTTCACAGGGCGAGTCACCCAGTCGTCTTCCGTCCCATTGGGGCGCCCGCTGAAATCATAGGTGTAGTTGCCGTCACTCCCGTTCCGAGTGATCTGGCATCCGTACGAAGAACTGTCCATGTTCGTGTTGTACAGTCCGTAGGGGTCACTGGCCGCAACGGCGTTGAGGAACTTGCGGTACTGGTCGGCCGTGACCTCGTACGTGCCGATGTTGTAGGCGTAACCCACCGCGCCGCAGATCCGGTCCGGGCCAAAGGCGCCGGCGCCACTGCCCGAAAGCTCGCCAGCGTTCCCGAGGTTACCGACGGAAACGGTTTCTATCACCACGCCGCAGTATTCGGAGGCGCCGTTGAGGACGCAATCGACGAACAGGGGGATGTCGTCGCTGTTTACCACCCAGTCACAGGTGACGTCCGCATTGCTCAACTCGCAACCCGCGTAGGCCGCCTCGTAGCCCGACGGGTCGAGCAGGGCCAGTACGAAGGGGGCAACGTCCAAGCCGTCTATCAGAGTGTCGCAGTTCATGTCGCCCGGTAAAAACAGCGGGCACGGGTTCGCGCTACACTCGGTCCCTGCGCCCAGCCAGTAGCCGGCGCAGTCTACTTCAAGT
>JAUVGW010000098.1 GCA_030593565.1 Phycisphaerae bacterium
GGCACCCATCCTTTGATCTGTCACAAAGCACTAGTGAGCCCTGCCCTGGGGCAACATGGTCAAAACAACACGAACCTCCGAACGGGGATGACGGAACCGTGTGCATAGGCACGGCTCGCAGGATAAGGATCAACGATTCACGTCCCAGGTTTCCCGCAGCACTGCTTGTATTTTTTGCCACTGCCGCACGGACAGGGCGAGTTTCGGCCGACCTTCGGTTGTTCGCGGCGGATGGTTTCGACTTTCTGCTGGCCCTGCGCGCGCATCGCGGCATCCCTGTCTCGTTCTACCCCGCCCCCGGTGAAGCCCACATTCGTTGCGTCGGCGTGTTGGGCCGCCGCGCCGGCATAGCGGCTTCGCACCTCCGTATCATCCGACAATCGCGCGCGGAAGATGATGCCCGTGACCTTCTCCTTGATCGCGTCCAACATCTCCTGGAACATCTGGAAGCCTTCGCGCTTATAGGCAATCTTCGGATCCTGCTCGGCAAAGCTGCGCAGCCCGATCGCCTCCTTCAGCAGGTCGATCGCGTGCATGTGCTCCTTCCAGCCTGAATCGTAGATTTGCAGCAGCACGTACCGCTCCAGCGCCGTCAGTTCCCGCCGAAGCAGGTCCTGTCCGAACATCTTCAGGACATCGCGCGGATCTTCCGCCGCGTCGAAGGTCTCCTGATCGAACGCCGGCCCGAATCGCTGCTTGCCCCATTCGGCGAGCTTGTCAGCCGGCGCTCCCGCATTCCGCGAAATAGCCTTCTCGATCTCCTCATTGATGCGTTCACCACGGAAGCAGTCCCGCTGTAAATCGAACAGCTCCTTGGCAACTGCGTCGGGCGATCGATCGCGAACCTGATCCACCGTCCACTCGAGGTTGAACTTGAGGTTCGCCCATTGGACCAAGGCGTCCGCCGTATACGCGCTGTCGGCGGTCTGGCTAAGCAACGTCCGTTCCAGAATCCACTCGACGGGATAACGCACCTCGCGCTCGCGGTAGGCCTTGTGGATCGTCTTGGTCAGTCCGTCGGTGATCTCGTTGTCGGGCAGGTCGACGAAGTCGTCGAGATTCAGGTCGAGGCCGAATTTCTGCCGCGCCCAGTTGATCACCGATATCTTCCCCGCCAACGGATCGAGGAATCTTTCTATCGGCGCAAGGTCCTGCGCATCGATCTTCAGCGCGGACGCCTCGATAAGATGCTGCTGGACCTCCTCCACATCCATATCGCGCAGTTGGTTCTGCGTCAGCTTGCTCCCGAAATGCGACTCACCCCACCGGGCCAGCCCGCGAATGTCCCACTGCTTACGGTCCACATCGACATCCATGTATTCGCCGACCGTCAGATTGATCTGGTTCCGGGCTTCCTCCTTGGCCTCCTCACGGATGTTCCGCTGGGTGGTGGCGACGTCGTACGGGTCGACGATCTTCGGGTTGAACTGGCAGTCGAACTGACTCCGCGCCCATTCGCACACACACTGCGCGCCGTAGTCCGTCGCCAGGAACTTGGCCGAGGCATTCTCGATCGTGTCGTCGATCATCCGCCAGATCGTGCGGACCAAGCTCTCCGACTTGCCGGGTAGCGCCGCCTCCAGAATCTCCTGACGCTGCGAATAATACACCTGTCGCTGATGGTCCATGACCTCGTCGTATTCGAGCAGGTTCTTGCGTATGCCAAAATTCTTCTCCTCGACCTTCTTCTGCGCACGCTCGATGCCCTTGTTGATCGACTTCGCCTCGATCGCCATGCCCTCCTCGAAGCCCATCTTCTCCAGCATCTTCAGCGTCCACTCGCCCATGAACATCCGCAGCAGGTCGTCCCCCAGCGACAGGAAAAACCGGCTCGAACCGGGATCGCCCTGTCGGCCCGATCGACCGCGCAACTGGTTGTCGATCCGCCGCGATTCGTGACGCTCCGTACCGACGATGTGCAACCCGCAGGGCGCGTTCAGCAGACACACCTTCCGTCCCATCTCGGGAAAACGCGGATCGACCTGCGGCTTCCAGCAATGCGCGCAGCTCGTCTTCGAATCATAGTCCGGACATTTGATGCAGCACTTTGTACCCGTGACGCCCTTCTCGCTCCAGGTGAAGCGCTTGCCGTTCCCATTGTCTGGCGGACCCAAATCGCCGATGCACTTCTCGTACACAACGCCCGCCTCGAGTTTGATATCCGTCCCGCGGCCCGCCATGTTCGTGGCGATCGTGACGTTGCCGCGCGGCGTCTTGTCCTTGCCGCGCGTCGGCACATGCGTCTCGCCCGCCTTCAGAACGATGTCCGCCTCGCGAGCGTGTTGCTTGGCGTTGAGGACCTCGTGATCTACCCCATACCTGCGCGTCAGGAGATTGGACAGCTTCTCCGAATTCTCAACGGAGATCGTGCCGACCAGGACCGGTCGGCCCCTCGCGAGGTCGCCCATCGCCTCATCGTACGCCTCCGCCATGCGCGTGCCGTCGCCCCGCCCGCCGTCGAACTCGGCCAAGGCGCTGTCGATGAACTCCGTCGATCGACCCTCCTTCGCGACGATCGCGCGAAGGTTTCGTAGGATGGGCTCCAGGAAATAGGGATCGTTCGGTCGGCCCTTGCTGTAGATGTCGTGGATTTCCTCGACGATCGCGTTGTACTTGTCATCCACGTTCTTGTAGATGCGATCGTGGTAGTCTATCCGGTTGACGGGCCGGTTCGTCGGGATGGCGACCGCGTCGAGGTTGTAGATCTTCATGAACTCGTCGGCCTCCGTCATGGCCGTACCCGTCATCCCCGAGATCTTGTCGTACATCTTGAAGAAGTTTTGCAGCGTGATCGTGGCGAGCGTCTGCGACTCCTCCTTGACCTTCACACCCTCCTTCGCCTCGACCGCCTGGTGCAGGCCGTCCGACCACTGCCGACCGACCATCAGCCGTCCCGTAAACGAGTCTACGATGATTATCTCGCCGTCCTTTACGACGTAATCCACGTCGCGCTCATACACGACATGCCCTCGCAGGGAGTTCTCGATCAGGTGCGGCCATTCCATGTTCGCGCCGACGTACAACGAACCGACGCCGAGCTGCTCCTGGGCCACGCTGATGCCCTCGTGCGTGACGGTCGCCTGCTTGCGCTCGCGCGTGACGACGTAGAACTGCCGGTGGCCGATCGCCTCGCCTTCGTCTTCATTGACCCAATTGGGATCGACTTCGAACTTCTTGACGGCATCATGAAACTTCGGCGCGGCGGCAAAATCCTCCGGTGGGTTGTCGCCCCACTGCTTGAGGCGCCTGGCTGTTTCGGTGTTTGCGGCTGTCTGCTTCGTAAGCAGCACGCGCGCGACGGCATCCGCCGTGCGATACCGGTTGACATCATCCTCGGCGGGGCCGCTGATGATCAGCGGCGTCCGGGCCTCGTCGATCAGAATCGAGTCCACCTCGTCCACGACCGCGAAGTCCAGCTTGCCCTGAACCTGTTCCTCGACGGATGTCTTCATGTTGTCGCGGAGGTAGTCGAATCCGAACTCGCTGTTCGTGCCGTAGGTGATGTTGCAGGCGTACGCTTCGCGGCGGATGCCTTCCCTCCCGCCCGGGTCCACCTGTGACTGGATATATCCGACCGTCATCCCGACTAGCTCGAAGATCGGCCGCGCGAATCCCGCGTCACGCTGAACCAGATAGTCGTTGACCGTGACGATGTGGACCTTCAATCCTTGAAGGCACTTCAGAAACGCGGAGAGGTGACAGACGATGGTCTTGCCCTCCCCCGTCTTCATTTCACCGATCTTGCCCTCGTACAAGACCTGGCCGCCGACGAGTTGGCAGTCGAAATGCCGGTGCTTCTGCGCCCGGCGCGACGCCTCCCGCAGGATCGCGAATGCCTCAAACTGGACGGACTCGACGGCCTCCCCGTCCGCCAGCCGCGTCTTCAACGCCTCAGCCTGATCTCGCAGGTCCTTGCTGAGGTCCACGCGCAATTGCTGCTCCGCAACCGCGCGCTCGTCGTCAGGCATGTCGTCCGCCAGCTTGGCGACGGCCTCGGCAAAGCGCTCGTCATAGTGACCGACACAATCGTCTTCGAGCGGGCTGATCTTCAGGACCTGCTTGTGGTACTGCTTGAGAAGCCGCTCATTCCGCGACCCGAATAGCTTACGAAAACTAACGCCAATTGCGGTTAGCACACCCATCACTGCACCTTCGGAAACGTCGAAATATCAAAACGTCGAAACATCGAAACGTCGAAATGTGAAACACCGCCTCATTTAGCCGTGCCGTTCACGCGCAACGTTTAGCCGCGACCCGCAGGGGAGCGCGTTTGAGCGCAGCCCAACAAGCCGCGCGACGCCGCAGCAGTTCGTGGTGGATATCTACGGGCCGTGCGACCCGCCGATGTGATAGGAAATCGATGATTTGCGACGCAGCAGTGGTACGGTCGATGCAGCTCCGGCGAGTGGAACCAGACCGACCACCGTCGGTCGCGGCACAACCGACAGCACCTGCCGCCCAAGAACAAGCAACACGATCAGACTCGCCGCGGCCCAGGTCATGTGGGAGGACCGCGCCGTGCCGGTGGCATTCGACGGCACCATGGACCGCGCGACGATAGACGTAGCCCGGTGCGCCCGATCAAGCGTCATCGAAGCAGCGAAGGCGCTGTCCGCCCCAAGCAGGGTCACCACCACAACGATGGCCCCCGGCAGGACGGGCACACGCACAGGCTTGTCGATCTTCGCTCGCTGGCTCATGACAACACTCGTCAGTAGTCTATCGGCAGGAGGCGAATTCGGCAACGGCCCGCTATGTGTAGGCGTGGGCGCGGGTCCATGATAGTTTCGGCGGGACGCTTCAGTGCGTGGGATGTAGCGTCGGCCCCCTGCGGCCGACGTATGCGTGGAGGAACCCCTCAGTACTTCTCGGCAGCCAGGACCGGGTTGTCCCTGAAAAACTCGTCCGCATTCATGTTTGGGGCGTAGACAGTCAGGAACTCGGACATCATATCGATGCGATGTTCCACCGGAATCTTGTTTTGGCCGGGTGTCGGAAAGAATACGACCTAATGTTGGTCTCTACGGTCTTGATGACATGGTAGAAAACCATTTGCGTCGCCGAAGGTTGAAGGTCGGCAAACTCAAGAGTGTAGGTCCAATACGCACGAGCAAGATCCATGAAAGGGCCCGTGGACAGACCGTAATTCTCCTCGAGCGTCTTCCCAAACCGCTCCCGAACCCTGCCAACATCCCCGAACGTCTCGCCACGTTCGGCCACACGAAAGAATAGTCGGGTCACCGCTTCGATGCACTCCTCGACCAACGCCTGTTGTACTTCTGACGCAGTTCCTTCAGGAAACCTCAAGGCTTGTTCGATCTCTCGCTGTTCCTCTAATGGAATGTCGGGAAACGTCGCTGCCCGTTCGGTCATATCTGCCAGTTGTGTTTCCGAAACTCGCGATTCAAGAGCAGCGCGAAGATTAGGAGAGGCGACAGTGGACGGCTGATGATGGGTGCCTATGATCAGTGCAATCCAGGCTTGTTCATCCATTCCTTGAGGATCTCCCGCATGTCGGCGGCGAAGAGCACGCGAACGGTTACTGTCGGTTGATCACTGCCTGCCGCAATCCTTTCCCTGTTCTCGTCAACAACGTATTGAATACCTTTCACGGTTCTTGTTCCTCGTGGTTGGTTGAGCTGTCACTTCCTCGCCGCCAGAAACGCCTCGATGGTCATTCCTATATCCTTCGCTATTTGTCTCAGCAGAATCGGCGAAATATCCTGCCCCCGATGAAACGGCACCGTCGTGCACCTGCCATCTGGATGACGAAACTGCTTATGGGAGCCCCGTTGCCGAACTTCGGCGAAGCCCAACGTTGTGAGCCTGGCGGTTACCTGGCGGGGCTTGAGGATCGGAGGTTTCGCCATCTTCAAGCGACTTCCACGTTCTGGATCCCGATGAACTCGGATTCCAACTGCGGCTCACCGTCCTCCAGCAGCATCTCGACGACTTCGCGGAGGTTCCGCATCAGTTCGTCCGTCGTCTTGCCTTGAGAGTGGGCGCCGGGGAAGCCTGGCACGAATCCCACATACAAACTCGTGTCGGGGCACCGTTCGATGATCGCTGTGTATTTTCTCATCAGAGGCCAATCTCCAAGACGAAGTTGCTCGACAGCCTTGTCCATGATACCGTCAATCATGTCAGCGTTGCAACATCACGAGTTTGCCGATGTTCAAAGACAAAACGGTCCTGATCACGGGAGCATCCAGCGGCATCGGGGCCGAACTGGCCCGACGCTTCGCCCGGGGCGGGGCGAAGCTGGCCCTTGTCGCCCGCCGGGGAGACCGACTGCGAACCCTGGCCGACGAGATCGTCCCCACCACAGCGGACACCGGGCAAACACCCAGGATCATCGTCGCCGACCTCGTCGAGCCCGGCGCTTGCGAACGGGCCGTTGCCGAAACTCGTGATGCGTTCGGCCGCGTCGACGTCCTCGTCAACAACGCCGGCATCGGCGAGTACGGCACTTTTGCCGAGAAGGACCTGCCTGCCACCGAGCGGATGATGCAGTTGAACATGTCCGCCCTCGTTCGCCTGACACACCTTGTCCTGCCGGAGATGCTGTCGGGGCGGCGCGGCTGGATCATGAACATCGCCAGTGCCGCCGCCTTCCAGCCGACGCCGTACATGGGGGTGTACGGCGCGACCAAGGCGTTCGTCCTCAGCTTTTCAATGTCGTTGTGGGAGGAGGTGCGGCGCGCCGGCGTCGTCGTGACGTGCGTCTGTCCCGGTCCCGTCCGGACCGGCTTCTTCGACCGGGGCGGCTACGAAGCGCGACACGATTTCACTAGGTTCGCCGTCGAGGCCGACTGGGTCGCGGATCGAGCCTACCGGGCTCTCGTCAGGAAGAAACCGGTCTTCATCCCCGACCGGCTCAACCGGCTCAGCCGATTCCTACAGCGGTTTATCCCACTGAAAGCCGTAGCCAAGCTGGCAGGCAAGGTGTTGGGGTAGGGCAATCGCAAGAATGGCCGGGCGGTGGTCTTTGCAGCGGTTTGCGCGCTCGTGTAGCGGCCGACCCCCGTGTCGGACGTCGGAAACCGTTGGTGTTCTACGGCCGACCCCCGTGTCGGACGTAAGATCATCGAGCAATCCACGGCCGACAGGGGCGTCGGCCGCTACACCATTAAGTGAAATGCTCTAGCCAAGCGTGCCGGCCCAGTTCGCAACCGCCGCCAGCCTGCCATTCCGTCCTGTCAAACTGGCAGAATCACAGGGGAATCATCAGTATTAACATCCTGCACCAGCACGAGTTATGGCACAACGCGTCAATGGAACGCTGCGTGCAGGGTCAGTCTGGCCAGCGGAGGTCCCCCGCCGGAAAGGACAGCACCATGCGTACAGATAGATTCACGGTCAAGGCACTCGACTCCATCCAAGCGGCCCAGCGGCTTGCCCAGGACAACGGCCATGCCGAGCTGACGCCAGTGCACCTGCTCGCCGCGCTCGTCGCCAAGGCCAACGGAGGCAACGGCGGCGGCAACGGCGACCCGGGCGGCATCGTCGTGCCGATCCTCGAGAAGGCGGGGGCCGCCATCGGACAAATCCGCGACATCACCCAGTCGGAGTTGAACCGCCTGCCCAAGGTCGCCGGTGGATCGCTTGCGCCGAGCCGGCCGCTTCAGGAGATTCTCCAACAGGCAGAAAAACTCGCCGAGCACATGAAGGACCAGTTTGTCTCGACCGAGCACCTGCTTCTTGCGTTGGTGGAGATCAAAAGCGAGGCCAAGGAGATCCTGACCGTCAGCGGCGTCGACAAGGATGCCATCCTCGCGGCACTTAAGGGAATCCGTGGCGGTGCCGTGGTTACGTCACAGAACCCGGAAGACACCTACCAGGCCCTCGAGCGATACGGCCAGGATCTCGTCGCGATGGCCCGGCAAGGCAAGCTCGACCCCGTCATCGGCCGCGACGAGGAAATCCGGCGCGTCATGCAGGTCCTCGCCAGGCGCACCAAGAACAATCCCGTCCTGATCGGCGAGCCGGGCGTCGGGAAGACGGCCATCGTCGAGGGACTCGCCCAGCGAATCCTTGCGGGCGATGTCCCCGAAGCGCTCAAGGACAAGCGCGTCGTCGCGTTGGACATGGGCGCGCTGATCGCGGGCGCGAAGTACCGCGGCGAATTCGAGGAGCGGCTCAAGGCGGTCGTTCGCGAGGTAACCGAATCCGCCGGCGAGGTGATCCTGTTCATCGACGAATTGCACACCGTTGTCGGCGCGGGCAAGGCCGAAGGTGCCCTCGACGCGGGCAACCTGTTGAAGCCGGCCCTGGCGCGCGGCGAGCTGCGCTGCATCGGCGCGACCACACTCGACGAGTACCGCCAACACGTCGAGAAAGACAAGGCCCTCGAACGGCGATTCCAAACCGTCTATGTCGGTGAGCCGACCGTTGAAGACACGATCGCGATCCTGCGCGGTCTCAAGCCGCGCTACGACGCGCATCATGGCGTGCGCATTCAGGATGCAGCCCTCGTGGCCACCGCCACGCTGTCGCACCGTTACATCGCGGACCGTCACCTTCCCGACAAGGCGATCGACCTCATCGACGAAGCCGGTGCGCGGCTGCGTATCGAAAACGACTCGCTGCCCGCAGAACTCGATGAACTGCGGCGGCGCATCATGCAGCTCGAAATCGAGCGAGAGGCGCTCAAGAAGGAGAAAGACGACGGCAGCAAGAAGCAACTCGATAACGTCGAGAGGCAACTGGCGGAATTGAAGGAACGCAGCGACGCATTGACGGCAACGTGGGAAAACGAGAAGGCCGAACTCGAGGCCATCAAGGAAGCTAAGCAACAGCTCGACGCCAAGCAGGTGGAACTTGAAGAAGCCCAGCGTAGTGGAGAATTGGAGCGCGCCGCCCGGATCAGTTATGGAGAATTGCCCGAATTGCGGGAAGCCCTCGAAGCGCGCGAGAAGAAGCTCGCCGATCTCCATGCAGGCGGAGGCGGGTTGTTGCGCGAGGAGGTCACGGCCGAGGAGATCGCCGAGATCGTCAGCAAGTGGACCGGCGTGCCCGTCACCAGGTTGCTCGAAGGCGAGAAGGAGAAGCTGATGCGCATGGAGCAGCGGCTACATGACCGCGTTGTCGGGCAGGACGAGGCCGTCCGCGCCGTTTCCGATGCCGTCCGCCGCAGCCGGGCCGGACTCGGTGATCCGCATCGCCCGATCGGTTCGTTTTTGTTCCTCGGCCCGACCGGCGTGGGCAAGACGGAACTGTGCAAGGCGCTGGCGGCGTTTCTGTTCGACGACGAGGCGGCGTTTGTCCGGATCGACATGAGTGAGTTCATGGAGCAGCACAGTGTCGCCCGGTTGATCGGCGCGCCGCCGGGTTACGTCGGATACGAGGAAGGCGGACGGCTGACGGAGGCCGTACACCGCAAGCCGTACTGCGTCGTGTTGCTCGACGAGATCGAGAAGGCCCACCGCGACGTCTTCAACGTCCTGCTGCAAGTCCTCGACGACGGCCGCCTGACCGACGGCCACGGGCGAACGGTTGATTTCAAGAACACGATCATCGTCATGACGAGCAACATCGGCAGCGATTTCATCGCCGAGCTCGCGTCGTCGCCCCATGGGCGACGTGCAGCCGAATCCGATGCGCGTGCGACCGACAAAGTAGCGTCGTCCCCCCGTGGGCGACGTGAAGCCGAACTCGATGCGCGTGCGATCGACGATGCCGACGAAACGCTGATCAACATCGAGATCGAGATGAAGATCAAGGAGAAGCTGAAGGCCGCGTTCCGCCCCGAATTCCTCAACCGCATCGACGAGACCGTCATCTTCCACCGACTTTCGCGGGACGACCTCGGCCTGATCGCCGACATCCAGTTGCGCCACCTGCAAGACCGCCTCGCGGAGCGTGACATCACCTTGACACTAACCGCCGCGGCCAGAAGCAAACTCGCCGTCGACGGCCACGACCCCGCCTACGGGGCGCGGCCGCTCAAGCGGCTGATCCAACAGGCGATCGAGAACTCGTTGGCCAAGCGCATCCTGGCAGGCGAGTACGGGCCGGGAGATGGGCTGACGGTGGATGCCTCGGGTGATGTCTTTGTATTCGAGAAGGACGCCAAGGCGACCGAAGCGACGGCCGCGTAGCATGAAAAGGTGCGTCCGGGACGCACCCTACGAACTTTTCAGCGCCATGCCTGACGCGCTTAAACCGGGCCGGCGCCGCCATTGGCGACACCGGCCCGGTCATGCGGCCCCGTCACGAACACATCAGCGACGGGGCCGACGATATGATAAGATCAACGCCGTTACGAACGACGGACGCGACGGCTGACTCGCCTCCGGCGTCGCAGGCTCCACTTCATCCCGGCCAGACCGACGAAGGTCGTCGCGATGCCTCCCAACCAGCACGGTGCGCACAGCGGCATGCCGCATAAGGTCTGGAACAAGAACGGGACGCAGAACGGCGGCGGCGGCGGTGCCGGCTGCGGCTCCGGATCCGGCTCGGGTCCAGGAGGCGTCGGTTCCGGGCTGGGCTCCACCGGCGGAATCACGACCACGTCAAACGCGCAACTGAGCTGCGAACCCAATTCATCGGACGCCGTCACCGTCACCGTCGTCGTCCCGACCGGGAACAACGTCCCGGACGGAGGATCAATCGTGACGACCACCTCGCAACCACCGAACTGCGTTGCGGGCGTCGGATAAGCGACGACGATGCCGGCGGCATCAATCGCCTGCAATGTGATCGTGTCGGGACAGGCGGCAAGCAACAGCGCCGCATCGCACTCGTCCGGCACGCCGTTTTCGTTGCAGTCATTGCTCGTGCTGTCCGCGATGTCGCAGTCGTCGGGCACGCCGTTGTCGTTGCAGTCGGTCTCACACTCGTCGGGGATGCCGTTGTCGTTGCAGTCCACAACGGTCGGAGCATCCGTCGGCCCGCCCAGACCCATTAGCACTGCGTGGAGCGATTCCACCTGCGTCAGCTCGCCCGTGACCGGATCGATGGTCACGAGGTTGCCGTAGTCAGCAAGCTCTTCACCGGGACCGCCTTCGCGCTGCACAAAGTCCGTGTAGTACCAGGCCACACCGTACAGCAAGCCGTCGTCGCCGTATGCGATGTCTATGACCATCATGAGGTCCTGGCTCGCCGCGTCGGTCAGGTCCACGGATGCAAGGACGTCACCGGTCGCAGGGTCGTGCCGCTGCAGCGCTGTGAGGGCATCGGGGACATCCCTGCCTGCGGGCTGCGTCGTAGCCGGTTCCGCCACCGTCACCGAGTAGATCTCTCCCGCCGGCGACGTCGCCATGCCGAAGCCATGCACCTCGGGGTTCAACTCCTGCGAGATCGCACCGGTCGTCTTGTCGATCACGACGATCCCGGCGATTTCCGGGTCTCCGGCGGTTGATGAGTACGGATCAAAGCCAATGCCGTACATCGTGCCGTCCGCGCTGAAGGTGAGCCCGCCGGTGTACATGTTGTACCCTTGGGGATCCAGAGGTTGCGGCAGCGGCGTGCCCTCCCCTGTGGACGTATCGATCTGGTGGATGTATTGTACATTAAATCGCATACCCGCTAACTGAATCGGGTAGTCCACCGTATAGACCAGCCCCGTCGTCGGATCGACTGCGACATCTTTGAATATCGGCATGTCGCCTCCCGGCGCGATCGGACCCACAATGCGCTCCTGCGCGCTGAGCGGGTGGACGTATCCGAACCAGCCTGCATCCCCCTCGCTCAAGATGATGCTGGTGGTCGTCAGTTCGGCCGCGAACTCGCACTCGTCGGCGATGCCGTTCTCGTTGCAGTCTTCGCACTCGTCCGGTACGCCGTTGCCGTTGCAGTCGAGGCTGCCGAGAAACGCGAGTCCCTTGGACTTCTCGTCAAGGCCACCGACGTGGGTTGAGAAGCCGTTCGGCGTGACGGAGAACAGTTCGCCACCACAGCCGGACATGAGGAATCGTTGGAGCGGGGCGTCGTACACCAAGGCATAGACGGTATCGCAGACATCAGGGCCGGAGAGTTCGATGTCCGTGACTTCCAGCGTGGTCAGATTGATGGACTGAAATCCTATGTCGCCATTGCGGCCCGGCGGCGGTTCCTCGACCGTCGCGCCCATGCGATACAGCAGGCCGTCGTCGAAGTTGTAGGCGATGGCCTCGCCGTTCCCCTCCCCCGAGGGGGCGCCGTCGCCTAGATCTATGACGAACACGGCGCTGGCGTCGGTCAGGCTGAGAGTAAAGAGATCGTTCGGGGTCTCGGCCCCGTCGCCGGTGATGCCGTAGAGCGTCCCCGCAGCATTGAAAGCGATCGAGGCGAACTTGTCGCTGAGTTCGCCAACGCTCGTCACCGCGCCGGTGGTGGGATCAATGGTTCCCAGGTGGCGATCATCGTCCCCATTCCTCTCACCATTATCATAATCATAGGTGCGCAGGATCGCCCACAATGCGCCGGTGGTCGGATGCGCGGTCAGGCCGTTGGCCCCGACAATTTCTTCATTCGGCAGCATGATAGTAACGGTCGCCAAGGTCTCTCCCGTGTATGGATCGATCGTGTCGAGGCCGTCACTGCCCCCTCCTCCCCCCTCCGCATGACATTCGAAACAGTTTCTAACGGAATACAACTTGCGGAAGTCCAGCCGATCGGCGATGCCATTGTTGTTGCAGTCCAGCTCGCAGACGGGCGTGATCTCGGTCTGGGTCGTCTGCGGTGTTTCGTTGCTGTCGATGGTCGCCGGATTGCTAATTTCCTCGCCGGCCTCCATGACGGAGCCCACCTGGACAACCAACTCGACACACTGCTGCGCCGCTCCGGCAGCGATATCGCCAATCGTCCAATAGACCTGGTGCTTCTCGGCGTTGTACACCCCGCCGCCGGTTGCCGAAACGAACGTGACGCCCTCCGGCAGCGCGTCGACGATCTCGGCCCCGGTCACGTCGTATTCGTTGTCGTTTTCGTAGCAGATCGTGTACGTGATCTGATCGCCCGCGTTGACACAGGCGCCTTCGTCCAGCCCGTCATCCTTGCTGAAACCGAGGGGGTTGTAGGAAATCTCCCTGCCGGGGATGCAGATTCCCGCTGGTGAGTAGGCGCCACTGGCAACCACAAAGAGCTGGGTCAGCGTATCGTCGAAGACTCGAAGATCGTTTCCCTGATAGCCGGTGCTAACGTAGACCAGGCTAGTGGCGGGATCCACGGCGACGCCCATCACGCCGACACCCGAGCCGAGGTATACCGACGTCTCCTGTTGTGTGGCCAAGTTGTACTGGGAGAGCCCATCTTGCATCCACGCACCACCGAAGTATAGCAGCCCGTTCGTGACGTCCACCGCGATCCCGATGCAGATGTTATTCGGGGTGTAGCTCCCCGCAGAGGACCAATCAGACGTGTTGAACCAATCGATGTGGTCGTAGCTGGCCACGTAGAGCAGGTCGTTGACTTCGTCCAGCGCGATGCCATACGCACTGACACCTGGCAGGTCGATGTAGTAAGGCGCGGTGGTCACCGTGTTGGTAAGCGTGTACGTCGTCGCGTCCCAAGTATAGACGTACAAATGCGTGGTGCCGCGATCAACTGCGTAGAGCAGGCCTTTTTCGTGGTCGTACACGATGCCTGCCAGGTTGCTGGCGTCGGGAGCCGTCGTGAAGCCGAGGTCCGTGAACAGCTCGGCGTCTTTTAACTGAATCGTGCCATAGCCCTCGGATGTTTGGAACAGAACCGGCGGCGTTGCGTCGGAGTCGATCGCGAGGCCGACGCCCGCGCCGACACTCGCCTGGGCCTGCCAGACCAGGTCTGTTCCCTGGATGTCCCAGGCGGACATGATGCCGTCCTGGCTCGTCAGATACAGCGACTTCGCCGAAGCCGCGCCCGTTGGAACGAGCACGGCCGCTACGGCTATCCATGCCACGATGCGAATTGCGATCCGTCGTTGTCGAATGCCTTGGGTGATCATTACTATTCTCCTTCAAACAAGACGAGGAATTACCTGTGCGAAACAGACATATAGACAAAGCCAATATAAGAAAACACCGCGAGTATGTTCACGATGTTCTCCTGGACATTCTCCCGTCACATTCCCCCCCTTTGCCATCCATCAACGCTGGTGCCCGTCCAGAGTTGAGTCTTGCGGGCAGACAGGCTTGTGTGCCCACGCCCCCATTCCGACACACCACTGACCCGATTGTACCGCTGGCAACCAACAAGCCGCAAGCATCAATTGAACGAGGTGAGGAGCGGTCTGTGGGAACGGTTATTATGGGACAAGGAAGGATCGGGAATCGCCTTATTTGACAGGTCAGCGCGTACCGCGTGCGACGACCTCGGCGCCTTGGCGCTGCGGCCGAAGGACGTCCCGGCGCCGTCAGACATCGCAAAAGAGAATATGCCCGTCTTGAGAATAGAAAGACGGCACCGCCATCTTCACGACTGTTTCGTTCAGATGGCGATGCCGTGTTCGATTTTTGGGGCGGACCTTTTGTCCGTCCATAGGTTTCTTCAGACGCCGCCCCCAACAGAGAGCGGTTCACTATGATTCCCGTCAGCCGCGGGGAGCCGACGATACGACGGAATCAACGCCGTCACGAACGGCGGACGCGACGATTGGCTCGCCTCCGGCGTCGCAGGCTCCACTTCATCCCGGCCAGACCGACGAAGGTCGTCGCGATGCCCCCAAACCAGCACGGGGCGCACATCGGCATACCGCACAAGGTCTGGAACAAGAAGGGCACGCAGAACGGCGGGGGCGGCGGTACCGGCTGCGGCTCCGGCTCCGGGTCGGGGCCAGGAGGCGTCGGTTCCGGGCTGGGTTCCGCCGGCGGAATCACGACCACGTCGAACGTGCAACTGAGCTGCGAACCCAGTTCATCGGACGCTGTCACCGTCACCGTCGTCGTCCCGACCGGGAACAACGTCCCGGACGGAGGATCGACCGTGACGACCACCTCGCAACCACCGAACTGCGTTGCGGGCGTCGGATAGTCGACGATGATGCCGGCGGCATCAATCGCCTGCAAGGTGATCGTGTCGGGGCAGGCATCAAGCACGAGCTGCGCGTCGCACTCGTCCGGGACGCCGTTGCCGTTGCAGTCGTTACTCGTGGTGCCCGCGATGTCGCACTCGTCGGGCACGCCGTTGCCGTTGCAGTCGTTGCCTTCCAACTCACAGTCGTCGGGGATGCCGTTTTCGTTGCAGTCCGCGGCCGTGGCAGCGGCGGCCGGTCCGCCGAGGCCGAGGAGGAATTCTCCCGTCGGACCGACATCGGTCAGGGCGCCGGTGGCCGGATCGATGGAGACCAGATTGGCGAACATGTTGCCGAAGGGGCCGCGGTCCAACTCGACCATGCCATAGAGAAACGGCATCGTGATGCCGTAGAGGACGCCATCGGCGCCGAAGGCGATGTCCACGACCACCGTAGCCTCGCTCGACTCGACGATCAGATCGACCGATTCGACGACATCGCCGGTAGCCGGATCATGTCGCTGGAGCGTGGTTGTGATCTCGGGGTCATCCCTGTCCACGGGCTGCGTCGTGGGCGGCTCCGCCAGCGTTACCGAGTAGATCTCACCGGCCGGCGATGTCGCCATGCCAAAGCCGTGGACCTCGTCGTTGAGGGTAGCGCTGATCAAGCCGGTGGTCTTGTCGATGACGTGGAATCCGGGGTGCTCGGCGAACTCCGGATGACCGATCCCATAGAACGTGCCGTCCAGGCCGAAGGTCAATCCCAGGACGGGGTAGCCGCCGCCATCGGGGTCGGTGTGTTCGGGCAGGGTCGTGCCGGCGCCGGTGTCAGGATCGACAAGGACGATGCGCTGGTTGCCTCCATCTCTTCCGCCATAATAAAAGGGGAATTCCACGGTGTAGATTTTCCCGTCAGTGGGGTCTACGGCGATGTCCTTGGTGGCCAGCGGGTATTCATCATTGAAGAGTATCTGCCCCACGCCGCTCGCCAGGGCGGTGAGCGGGCTGACGTGATAGAAGACCGCCAACGGCATACCACCGCGAAGGGTGTCATAATAATCGGGGGAGCCGGTAGCGGTTAGGTCGGCCACCAGTTCGCATTCGTCAGCAAGGCCGTTTTCGTTGCAGTCTTCGCATTCGTCGGGGACACCGTTGCGGTTGCAGTCACCGCTGTCGCCGGTGAAGACAAAACCCTTGGAGACGTGATCGAGGATGCCCCGGAGGCTTATTTCACCGCCGGCGGTGATGTTGTAGATATCCTCGCTGGCACCGAAGAGGAACTGCCCCTCGGAAGCGTTGTAGGTCATTGCCCGAGCCTTGTAGAAGTTGAGATCCCCTGACAATTCGATGGTGGTGGCGACCTTTGTGGTGAGATCGATGGACTCGAAGCCGACGTTGCCGCCGCTCGGCGGCCTACTGGCGGGGGCACCCATGCGGTAGAGGAGCCCGTCATCAGGATTGAAGGCGATGGTTTCGCCATTGTAATAGCTCTGGCTCAGTTCCATGAAGAACGTGGCAGAGGCGTCGGTCTGGTCGAGGGTATGGAGCTCGTTGGGATTATTCGCCCCGTCGCCGGTGATGCCGTAGAGGGTGCCCTGGGCGTCGAAGGCCAACCCGGAGAAATAGTCGAATAGGGTGCCGACGCTGGCGGCGGTACC
>JAUVGW010000214.1 GCA_030593565.1 Phycisphaerae bacterium
GTACCATGTGCGTCAAGAATCCGGGCCAATCCCGCCGATGAAGCTTGCGAAGCCGGCCCTCCATGGCCATGATCATGAGAACGCTCCTGTTCTGCTCGCCTTGGTATTGCGCAGGCGACAATCGGCAGAAAGGAGCGTTCATTATGACTCAAAACCATCCAAAACCCCGTACGATAGTTAACGGCGTTGCATGCCACCCCGCTGAACACGGACGGCCCCCCGTGGCCGGAATCAACCGATTTCGTTGTTTAGCCGCGACCCGGAGGGGAGCGCGCTCCCCTTTGGGTCGCGGCTAAACAGAGCGCTACGCGACATCGAATCGGGCGTCTCGCTACGTTGTACTCGCCGCCGGCGAGGCCGGCCGGACGGCGTTTCGCACGCTGATCTGCCCTGCCAAGTTGCGAACGAACGTCATGATCGCCTCGCGTGTGGCGTCGTCCGTCTTCTCGAAGTTCGCCACAGGGGTCCCGTCGTCGCCCGCTTTGCGGATGCTGATGTTGATCGGGATCTCACCGAGGCACGGAACGCCCAGTCGCTGGGCGGTCTTCTTCGCCCCACCGCGGCCGAACAGGTCATATACGTTGCCCGTGTCTGGCGCGACGAAGTAGCTCATATTCTCGATGATGCCCAGCGGCGCGATGTTCAGTTGCTGATACATGTGAAAGGCCTTGACCGCGTCCAACAGGGCAACGTCCTGCGGCGTGCAAACGACGACCGCCCCCGTGACCGACAGCGTTTGTGACAGTGTCAGCGGTACGTCACCCGTCCCCGGCGGCAGGTCGATGATCAGGTAATCAAGCTCGCCCCAATCGACCTGCTCGATGAACTGCTTGATCGCGCCGTGTACCATCGGGCCGCGCCAGATGACCGCGCTGTCCGGCGGCACGAGAAGCCCGATGGACATGACGCGAATGCCGTGTACGTCGATCGGGATGATCTTCTCGTTTTCCATCATCGGCTGCTTGTCTTCAATGCCCAGCATCTTGGGGATCGACGGCCCGTAGACATCCGCGTCGAGCAGGCCGACGCTCGCGCCCTCGCGCTGCAAACCGAGCGCGGCCAGCACGGCGATGGTGGACTTGCCGACGCCGCCCTTGCCCGCCCCGATGGCGACGGTGTTCTTGACGCCGGGCAGTTCGGTCGGCCCCTGCACAGCGGAACGGACCCGCGCGCTCCATTCGATGTCGACGTCGCCAGCGCCGTCGAGCTTCGCGATCTCCTGTTCGATGTCCCGGCGAATCACGTCCTTCATCGGGCATGCCGGCGTCGTCAGTTCGATCGCGATCCGGACGCGCCCTTCGTCGACGGTGACGTCCTTGACCATCTCCAATGTGACGAGATCTTTGTGTAGTTCGGGGTCGTTGACTCGTCGCAGGGCGTCGATAATCGCGTCTTTCGATACGGTCATGTGCAATTCACTTTGCTGCTGGGGCCTCGTGGCGGCCGTGCCTAGTTGGGGATAGCGCGGCGTCTTCCCGTCGATACGCCGGTGCCGGCTATCTGGGGAGTATAGCGCCCAGGGAATGCCCGGAGCAACCCGCGTGCTGCCTCGTACTTCCGCGTGGGTCCATGATAGATTCGGCGGGATGCAACGCCGAAAGTAGCGTCGGCCCCCTGCGGCCGACGTGAAGAACGGGGTGGTTCCTCCACGGATACGTCGGCCACGGGGGGTCGACGCTACCCCGTGCGGCACCGATGCGCCTCGCCGGTTCTGTCATGGACCCCATCCGCGTGAACCCTACTCGGGGTTTTCGTTCTATCTTCCTGTGAACCATCGATTTAGCCGTTGGGCAATCCCCGCGAGTGCGTCATAATACCGCCATGACTGATCAACCCCCGCCCACTGTGATGCCCGTCGCGTACGCCGGAACACCACCCGCCCCGCCGCTGACCCCTGTGGGCGAGGGCGAGCGTGTCGTCATGATCGATGTCCTGCGGGGCTTCGCCATCCTCGGTGTCCTCATCGTCAACATTCAATTCTTCGCCTTCACCATGAGCCAAGCCACCGATTGGCATTGGGACGGCCTGTCGAGGGCAGATGCGACCGCATGCGGCCTGATCGAGTTCTTCGCGACGTTCAAGTTCATCACCCTGTTCTCGATCTTGTTCGGCATGGGCCTGGCGATTCAGAGCGAGCGCGCTGCCGCGAAGGGCCGGTCTTTTGTGGGGGCCTATGTCCGCCGCTTGGTGGTGTTGCTGCTCATTGGCGCGGCCCATGCGACCCTATTGTGGTACGGCGATATCCTCCTCTGCTACGCCATGGTCGGGTTCGTCGCGCTCCTGTTCCACAAGGCGCGCCCGAGGACCCTTATTATTGTCGCGATCGTGGTATTCCTCGTTCCCGTTCTCCTAATGACGAGCTGCACGGCCATCATACCCGATGAAATGGCGCAATCCTCGATGGACTGGAACCAGATCGCAGAACGGAGCAACGCCACATCGCCCGATCATCCGCTATACGAGCTCTTCCGGTTCATGGCGGATGAAGAGCGTATCTACCAATCAGGCACGTGGGGCGAGATGGTCGGACATCGGAGTGTTGCGTTTCTTATCCTCTGGATGACCATGGTGTTCGTCTACAGTGGGCGCGTCCTGGCCACGTTTCTGCTCGGCATCTACTTCATCAAACGTCGCATCTTCACCGAACCCGAACGGCACCGAGGCACGTTTCGACGCATGGTCGGGATCGGTCTGGCCGTTGGTCTGCCCCTGCAACTGTTGATGCTGTGGGCACACTGGCTCGATCCGGAAAGCGGCTGGGTGTTATTGCTCTACTTTGTGGGCATATACATCGGAAGCATAAGCCTCGCCCTGGCATACGCCGGCATCGTCGCCCTGGTCTGCCTGAATAAGGACTGGCTCGCACGGCTCAGTCCGGTTGCCGCCGTCGGGCGGACCGCGCTGACGAACTACCTCAGCCACTCCGTCATCTGCGGCTTTATCTTCTACAGTTACGGCTTTGGGCTGTTCAACAAGATCGGCTACTGGTCCGCGCTGCTGATCGTCTTTGCCATCTTCGCCGTCCAACTCGTGATCAGCCCGATCTGGCTGCGGTTCTTCAAGTTCGGCCCGCTCGAGTGGATGTGGCGATCGCTGGCGTATTGGAAGATCCAACCCATGCGGCGGGCGGGAAGCACGCTGTATCATAGCGTTTAGCCGGGAACCGTCCGCGGAGATACCCAATGGAAGCAAATCAACAAACGAGGGTGCTGTACTGCGATTGTGCCCATGCCGAGATTATTCCGCCGCGGGTGAAGCAGGAGGTCCTTCGACAACTCGATGCTGCGGGCGTGGCGTTCGAGGCGATCGCGGACATGTGTGAACTGTCCGCAAAAAACGACCCGCGTCTAAAGCGGATTGCGGAATCGGGCAGCGTGCGAATCGCCGCCTGCCATCCTCGGGCCGTTCGCTGGCTGTTTCATGCGGCCGGTGCTCCGCTGCCGGACGAACGAGTCAATATCTGCAACATGCGCGAGCAAAGTGCCGAGCAGGTCGTGGTCGCCTTGTTGTCCGACCCGCCGCCCGCGCAGGCGTGTGCGTGTCAGAAGCCGCGTGCCGAGTTGAAGCCCGGCGACTGGATGCCCTGGTTCCCGGTGATCGACTACGACCGTTGCACCAACTGCAAACAGTGCCTGAGCTTCTGCTTGTTCGGCGTGTTTGGGCTGGACGCGGACGATCGCGTCGAAGTTCGCAAGCCGGCAAGCTGCAAGACCGGATGTCCCGCATGTGCGCGCGTGTGTCCCAGCGTGGCCATCATCTTCCCGAAGTACGACAAACCGCCGGTCAATGGCGATGTCGTCCGCGAGGAGGACGTGCAGCACGCGGCCGTGAAGGTGGATGTCTCCGCCCTGGTCGATCGCGACGTCCACGCGTCACTGCGGACACGAGGCAAGCAGGCGAGGACCCGATTCTCGACCGCGCGAAAGGCATCCGGCGCGTCGCAGGGCCAGCGGCAAGACCTGAAGAAGCTACAAGCGGAGTTGGACATACCGGACGATGTCATGCGGTCCCTGCCCGGCACATGCGGGGACACGTGCGAGGGCGAATGTGACGAGGCGCGTGCGGCCGTCCAGGCTTCCGTTCCCGTTCCTGCTCCCGCCTCGGCTCCCGTTTCCGCACCTGTATGCGATTGCGATTGTACGTACGACGCCGACGGCAATTGCGTGTGCGACTGCGATTGTACGCCCGATGCCGACGGCAATTGCGAGTGTGCATGCGATTGTGCCGACGGAAGCGCCGCCGGGGAGTGCGGACCGCCGGACGCCGAGCATCGGGAATGTTGCAATCCCAGTGAGCAACCGCCGCCGAGTTCGTTGCAACAAGAGTGGGATATTTAGGCGTTGTGTGACCGCTCCGATGATGGGTGGCACGGTCAAGCGGAGCCCGGAACGGGCGGAGCTTGGCCGTGGAGCATCGAGGGGGCGAGCCAGGAGCCCCCGAGCTTGCTCGGGGGGTACGTTCCCAGATATCTGCGGCAACCCCCCGACGACAAGACCGGCTCGAGACGAGCCGGCTCGCTGGGTCGGGGGCTTTTGGGCTCAGCCGGCGCTTACTTAGCGCTGGCATGGTAGACCCTAAACCCAAAGGCGGCCGAAGGCCGCCTTCCGGAATGGGTGGAATGGTCCTATCGACTGCAAAACGAATGTGGCGCACGACCGACGCACGCCTGTTGTGGAAGTTCGGCTATAACTTCGGCTACAAGGGCATGCGGTCGGTGCAGAAGTTCAAGAAGCGCCTCAAAAAGGGACAGGCCTTCCCGCCGTTTCTATACGTCTCGATCATCAATAGCTGCAACCTCCGTTGCCGGGGCTGCTGGGTGGATGTTGCGTCACCGCAGGCGATGATCAGCCTTGGCGACATGAACAAGCTGATCAACAGCGCCAAGGCCCACGGCAACAGTTTCTTCGGTCTGCTTGGCGGCGAGCCGTTCCTGCATCCCGACCTCGTCAAGCTCCTCGCGTCACACCCCGATTGCTACTTCCAGATCTTCACGAACGGGCATTTTATCACGGACGAGGTGGCGGCCGACCTGCGCCGCATCGGCAACGCCACACCGCTGATCAGCGTCGAAGGAACCGAGCTGGTCAGCGACCAGCGGCGCGGGCAACGTGGCGTCCTGGACAAGACGCTTGCCGGGCTCGAAACATGCGTGCGGCATCGCCTGATCACCGGCGTGACGACCAGCGTTTGCCAGAACAACTACGACGATCTCGTCAACGAGGTCTGGGTAGATGAACTCATCAAACGGGGCGTCCACTACGTGTGGTACACGACGTATAGACCTGTGGGACCCGACCCGTCACCGGAACTGGCCCTCCGGCCGGAGCAGGTCCTCGGCGTTCGCCGGTTCGCCATGAAGATGCGCAACACCAAGCCCATCGGCGTCGTCGACGCCTATTGGGATGACGAAGGCCGCGCGCTCTGCCCCGCGGCTGTGGGGATCAGTCACCACATCAGCCCGTGGGGCGACATAGAACCGTGCCCGATCATCCAGTTCGCGGGCGAGAACATCCGAGACCATGATGGTGACGTCTATGAGACGATAACGAAATCACGGTTCCTCGAGGGTTTTCGCGACACGGTGACATCGACGACCCGGGGGTGTATCGTGTTGGAGCGGCCAGACCTGCTGAAGACCATCGTGGAATGTCAATGCGCGCGGGACTCGACCGCGCGCCAAACAGCCTTGACGGAACTGGAGGCCATGCAGACCTTCGGAAGCCAGCACATCCCTGGGCAGGAACTTCCCGAGCAGAACTGGCTGTATCGGTTCACAAAGAAACACTGGTTTTTCGGCTTCGGAGCATACGCATGAACGCCGAGAGTTGTAGCGTCCGACCCCCGTGTCGGACGTGGAACACCAACGTTTTTCGACGGTCGACAGTTTGCGACGGCCGACGGCATGTGACGGCCGACAGGGGCGTCGGCCGCTACGAAACAGGCAAACCGCTATAGGGCCGCAGGAAACGCGGCGACGAAAGACTCTATGCGATGATTCGACAATCGCGGCAAGACGACGAGGGAGGGGCAAGGCCGGGGAATCCCCAGGATGCCCCCGCCGACGGCAGCAAGCCGGGCTCGGGTGAGCCGCGCGGGCCGTCGTCGTTGATTCTGCCGCCGAGGATTCCCCGTCAATCCCATCGACCATCGCAGCACAACATCCCGGACACCAACTCCGAAAGGGACCAAATCAGGCGTCTGGCCCGACAGCGGGTGGAGCGGTTGAACCTCGTTCCGCCCCTCACCGTGGATGAATTGCGCCGCCACGCCGAGGAGGTCTGTAAGCTGGCGGGGGCCGATCCCGTCTACCGAGATCACACCGCCGTCATCGTGAACAACGAAGCCTGGCGGGACACGGTCGCGGGGATTCCGTTCAAGCGTCGCCTCCTGCTTCTGCCGCAGTGTTTGCGGGCCGAGGGCTGTTGCCCTGCGCCGATCGATGAATTCGGCCTCGTATGTCAGGGCTGCGGCGAGTGCATGATCCATTCATTCCAAACCGAGGCCGAACGCCTGGGCTACGCCGTGCTCGTCGCCGAAGGCTCCGCCGTGGTCACGAAGATGATCGAGACGGGACAGATCGAGGCCGTCATCGGCGTAAGCTGCATGAGCGTCTTGGAAAAATGCTTCCCGCACATGGAATCTCGGGCGGTACCCGGTTTGGCCGTCCCCCTGCTCCAGGACGGCTGCGCGAGCACTTCGGTGGATTCCGATTGGGTCTGGGACGCCATCCACCTGACCTCCGACGACGTGACGTACCGCCTCGATCTAGGCGAACTCCGGCGCGACGTGCAAAGCTGGTTCACCGACGAGTCATTGCGGGCCGTCCTCGGCGCTGCCGAGGACAAGACCGAACAGGTCGCGCGCGACTGGCTCACCAGCGGCGGCAAGCGATGGCGGCCGTACCTTGCCGCGTGTGTCCATGTGTCATTGAAAAGCAGCCGCACCGGAGAGCCCCCGCCCCTCGATGACGACGCGAAGAAGCTTGCCATCGCCGTCGAGTGTTTCCACAAGGCGTCCCTGGTCCACGACGACATCGAGGACGACGACGACGAACGGTACGGGAAGAAAACCCTGCACGTCGAACACGGCATGCCCGTGGCGCTCAACGTCGGCGATTTCCTCCTGGGCGAGGGATATCGCCTGATTGGGGAACTCGGCGTGGATGATGCGACGAAGGTGGCGATGTACCACATCGCGGCGTCGGGCCATTTGACCTTGAGCCGTGGTCAAGGCGCGGAACTTTGTTGGGCACGCCGGCCGCGGCCGTTGGCTTCGTTGGACGTGCTCGACATCTTCCGGCAGAAGACCGCCCCGGCATTCGAGGTCGCCCTGCGCTTGGGCGCTTGTTACAGCGGTGCCGACGAAGGCCTACACAGTGTGTTGACCCGGTATAGTGAGGCACTGGGCATCGCCTATCAGATTCGTGACGACTTGGAAGACTTCACCGTTGACGAAGATTCCGGCAACCCGCGCGGGCTGTGTCCGTCGTTGGTCCTGGCCGTCGCCCACAAACGAGCCGGCGCTGGCGCCGAACGGAAGTTGACGACTTCGTTGTGGGAACGAACTCGAAGCCCGGGTGAAAATGCCGACGACATCAAACGCCTGCTCGCCCAGCGCGGCGTGTTCGAGACCGTCGAGGGCCTGTTGGACGCGTACACCGCCCAGGCGACGGACACCCTGCGATCGCTAAATGATCCCGCGCTCAAGGGCCTCCTGCGACGCGTGATCGGCAAGATCTTCGGCAACGAGCAAATACAAGGATACTGCCTTGAGTATCACGCTCGACATGCTTCGGGCAGCGAGGTTGGCTCCGAATCTGTTGCTTGAGGCGGGGGACGCCGTCGCCGAATTCTTCCGGCGGCAGTTCAATGCCGACGGCGGCGCCGCGGATCGTTCGGGCGAAAGCGACCTGTACTACACCGTGTTCGCACTGTCCGGCTTGGCCGCCATGGACGGCACACCGCCGGACGCCACACCGTCAGACGCCATACCGCCGGATGCCATACGGGCGGGCGATAGACTGCCGGACTATACGACGCCGAGCCATACATCGCCGAACGACATGCCGTCAGATGACATTGCTCCGGACGATACACCGGCGGGACGCCGGTGCCACACTGGCGCAACCGTTGACTACCTCCGTCGTTTCGGGGACGGTGCCGATCTCGACTTCGTCCACACAGCGTGTCTCGCCCGATGTTGGGCAACCGTGCCGAACAACACACTCGACGCCGACCACGCCGCCCGCATCCTGCGACGCCTTGAAACATACCGAAGTGCCGACGGCGGCTACGGCTCCGAACCGGCCGCGGCATCCGGCACGATCTACAACTGCTTCCTGGCGCTGAGCGCCTACCAGGACCTGGACCGCGAGATTCCCGCGCCGGAGGGGATGATCCACTGCCTCGACAAGCTCCGCACGAGCGACGGCGCATTCGCCAACGAACAAGGCCTCGACGTCGGCACGACGCCCACGACGGCGGCGGCGGCCGTCTTGATGACCCAGTTGGGCCGGCCTGTGCCCCAAGAAGTGGCCGACTGGCTCCTGGCACGGTGCTTCGCCCAAGGCGGCTTTCTGGCAACACCGGCCGTGCCGTTTCCCGATCTGCTATCGACGGCCACGGCATTGCACGCGCTGTCATCGCTCGACATCTCGATCGCAGGCATCAAGGACGCCTGCATCGAATTCGTGGAAAGCCTGTGGACCGGGCAAGCATTCTGTGGCCACTGGGCCGACGACGTCGAAGACAGCGAGTACACTTACTACGCCCTGCTGGCCCTCGGCCACCTAAGCCGGTAGCGTCGGCCCCCCGTGGCCGACGAAGGCGTTTTGGAGAGCAGCGCCGATCCAGGTGTGGCACGGACAAGCGTGAAGAACAAAGACCGGCTCGGCCTTGGAGGTCGCGTCCACAACAGCCGCACGCTTCGAGACTGTAGCAATCG
>JAUVGW010000173.1 GCA_030593565.1 Phycisphaerae bacterium
GAGCGCGGCGATGCGCTGTTTCGGATCGAGGCCGGTACGGCTCACGAGTCCGCCGAATGCCCCGAGGGATTGCTCGAAGACCTCGTCGGCGTCGCCTGCGATCTTCTCGTATGGGCGCGTCTTGAGCAGGAACCTTGTCACGAGATCGCCGCAGACGAGGCCCATCCACGCCGTTCGCATCAGATCGGAGGCATGTTCGCCGATGCCGTCGTAGCCGTTGCGACTGGACGGCGCCAGGACCGGCACGTCGCCGAAGCCTCGTTCATCCAGGACGTGGCGCAGGTATGGGGCATATTGGCCAAACCTGCACGGCCCGTGGGCGGTGGGCATGAAGAAAGCGGTCTTTGACGCATCGAAATCCGGGGCGCGGCAGACCTTGAGAAAATCGCCGAGTGTGACCTTGTGGGGCAGGCACTCCTCGCCGCTGCTGTTGAGCCCGCCGAGTTCGAGGGTGTCGGCGTCGGAATCCGGTGCGGGAGCGGCGTCGATGCCGATCGACCGGAAGGCCGCTGCCATCATCCGGGAACCGGCGTAGGACATTTGGGGGATGTAGAGGGTTCGCCCTTCGAGGCTGATGCCGTCGGTTCGGTCTGTTGTTGTCGCCACCATCTGAGGATTCCCTTGCTGTCAAGATAGGCTTCGCACCGCGTCATCATGCCCGCGTCGTTGGAATGGCCGTCGAACTGTAACGTGAGGTACGGCTTGCCCGAGGCGGGGCGCACGAAACCCTTGATGAAGGAATCGGGGCCGCATTTGAAGTTCGTGATGTAGATGATGTGCAGGTTGGGATGGTCCGCGACGATCTTGGCCGCCGCGAGGATCTTCCGCCCGTATTCCCAGTACATGTTGTCGTTCACGTCGGTGACGTCGATATCCGCGACGGGCAGTGCGTCGATGGGCAGGACGTTGACGCCGTAGAAGTCGCGCAGCTTTCTGGCGACGGAGATATTCAGGCCCGTGTCATGGATGTTGTAGGGGCGGCCGACGATGACCATGCCGCTTTCGCCGGTACGCTTCAAGGTCTCGAGCGCTTCGAGCCCCGCTCGTTCGTAGTCCGTCTGAAACCGCCGTTGCGCGGCCAAGGCGGCGTCGAAGGCCTTCTCGGCGACTGGCCGTCCCACGCCGAGGCGAGCAGCCGCTTCGACCATGACGCCACGAACATGGCCCATGCCTTCGCGTGCGCGGATGGTCGGACACAGGATGCGACCGCCCCACTCCTTAACGGGCGGCGCCTGGCGGATGACAAACGGCAACGTCTGGCCCCACGGGCAGACGTGGCTTTCGTTGTCGAGGAACTTCGTCGGGGTGGACAGGATGTTCGGCAGCCAGATGTGGTCGACGCCCTTTTCGACCAGATCGAGGACATGCCCGTGTGCGACGATGATCGGGAAACAGGGCTCGGCGACACTGGCATCGAGCCCGTGTTGGACGATGCGCTTGTTCGTGTCCGCGGACGTCACGACGGCAAACCCGCAATCGCGGAAGAACCGTCGCCACAGCGGTAATTGATCGTGGGCATACATCGCCATTGGGATGCCGACCCGCACCGTCGCGCCCTCCGGATCACCGCAGTCATCGGCATCCAGCAGTTCGCGGCGCAGGGCGACAAGATCCGGAATCGTCGGCTTGCGGTCGGTCTTGGCCCGTTTTCGATAGCGATCGGAGCACTTGTCGCCCCAGAAGGTCTTCTCGCCCTCGACCTTGAATTCCTGAACGGAGCAGGTGTTACCGCAGCCGTTGCAGGTGAACTCTCGGAGGCTGTAATCGACTTCGCCCAAGTCATAGCCCCGGAATCGCGTCTGGACGCCGGATGCGATGACCTTCTCCTTCGCCAGAAGTGCCACACCAATGGCACCCAGAACGGCGTTGTGCGGAGGGACGATAATTTCCTTGCCTGTAATGGCGCTGAAAGCGGCCGCGACGGCATCGTTGTATGCCGTTCCCCCCTGGAAGAAAACGCAATCACCTATTCGCCGGCCGCGGACGACGCGGTTGATGTAGTTGTAGCCGATGGAATAGGCCAGCCCCGCGATGACGTCTTCCCGCTTCGCGCCGCGCTGCATGTAGGTGTTGACGTCCCGCTCCATGAAGACGGTGCAGCGCTCGCCCAGCTTGATGGGCGCTTTCGATTTCATGGCCTCGGCGGCGAACTCGCCCTTGATCGAGACGCCGAGTTCCTCGGCGCGCTCTTCAAGGAAGCTGCCTGTGCCCGCGGCACAGGCCTCGTTCATCGTAAAATCGACGACGATCGAATCGGGCGGCGCCTGCGTCTCGCCGGTGGTATCACAGGGTGGCACCGGCGTCTCGCCGGTGGGGTAACCGCCGAGACGGCGGTGCCACACGCCAGCATCTTGTGGCACAGGCGCGTCGAGAATTGCCAATTGACGATCGGGGATTTCGACGTTTCCTCGTTTCGACATTTCGACGTTTCGACGTTTCGACGTTTCGACGTCTTGTCGTTTCTCAGGTTCGAGGCTGATGTACTTGCTGTCCTGGCCGCCGATCTCGAAGATGGTGTCGGGGCGGCGTCCGAGGAGCCGATCGCCCACGAACGTAGCGCCCGTCTTGTGTGCCGTGATCTCGTCGTTGATGCTGTCGGCGCCGACGAGTTCGCCGATCAATTCGCGACCGCTGCCGGTGCTGCCGACGGCCCGCACCCGGACATGGACGCCGACGGCCTCCTCCATTTCTTGCAAACACCTGGAGACGACCTGAATCGGCCGGCCCTCCGTCCGCGTGAAGATCGAGTGAATGACGTCTCCGTCGTCGTCGATCAAGACGAGCTTCGTGCCGACGGAGCCGATGTCGAGGCCGAGGTAGGCGTCGATCTTCTCGCCGTTCGTGGGCAGTTTGTAGTCCCGCACGCGGTCATGCAACAGCTTGACGCGGTCAAGGCTCAGCGGCGGCGACGTCGGGAACGTGTGCTGCCTGGACTCCGGCGCCGTGCTCAGCGCGGCCACGCGGGCGCGCATGGCGACGCGGTCCTCCTTCGCGATCTCCGCCGCAATGACGGCCGCGCCGACGGCAGGCAGTGATTCGGCGGCGTCCGGCACGACCATCGCGTTGTCGTCCAACTCGAAGGCCTCGCGCAGCCCCTGAACAACGGCCGTGTTGGCCGACACACCGCCGATGAAGGCGATCGGCGCAACGGGGGTCTTGCCCTTGACGACGGCTGATCGATAGTTCGCCGCCACGGCATTGCACAGACCACGGAGCACCTCGGGCGGCGTGAAGCCTTTCTGTTGCGCGTGGATCATGTCGCTTTTCGCGAAAACACTGCACCGTCCGGCGATCTGTGCGGCGCGGTCAGCGCCGGCAACGATATCGCCGATGTCCTCGACCGCGTACTGGAGGCGAGACGCCTGCTGGTCGAGGAAAGCCCCGGTGCCGGCGGCACAGTCGCCGTTCGTGCTGTAGTCAAGAATCCCGAGTCGCCCGCTGACGGGATCCGGCTCGAGTCGCAAGTACTTGCTGGTCTCGCCCCCCATCTCGAACACGGTTCGGACGTTTGGGTGCAGCAGGTCGATCGCCCGCGCCGTGGCCTGGAACTCGTTGCACCTCGGCAAATCAAGCGCGTCCGCAACCAACGGGCTACCGGAGCCTGTCAGACTCACCGAGGCAACGTTGTCGGTGCCGAGGTGGGCGATCAGGTCCGCCAGCATTTGGCGCGTGCTTTCCAACGGGCGGCCGCGCGTTCGACGATGGCGCGCGATCAAGACCGCCGAGCCGACTCGTGACCCGTCATGCAGGATTCGGAAGATCTTTCCTGTCCCGTCTCGGTCATGGAGGCCCTTCACCGCGTCCTTCGGAAGCAGGACGGCCGCCTTGATTCCCACGGCGCCTATGTCAATGCCGATATGGATGTTCATCGTTCAGGCCCGTTTCGGTCACCCCCACCCTGCGGCACATCAGAATCGCACGGCTTCGATCACCAACTCCGCGCAAGTTTGTAACCACTAACTTAGCGGCCGTCAACCTCTTTCCGGACACCTTTTCCGTACGCTGGCTGGCGCGCGGGCCGAGATGTCTGCCATTTGGTCAACCAGGCGTCCCGCGTTCCCTACTCCGCTTAGATTGATGTCTGAATTCACCTCTACGGACCATAAAACGCCCATTCCAATACCCTAGGAGCCCGTCGCGGTCTCCCCGCCGCGTCGGCTACCGACTGGGTTCCGTCCAACGCAGGGATTACCTCAACCACCGTTGGCAGTTGAGCGATATACCCCGCATGATGCGTTCGAGCCATAGAGGGTGCACTCATTTTGGGGGGCTCACCATGCGAGATGCGTTTCTGGGATTCCTCGCCTCCGAGGGCACCGTGCCCTCCGAACGGGTCGAAGAATTGCGGAACCTGTTGCGAAGCGCGCCCGAGCCGATCGGCTCGATCGCGTTCAGTCACGGCATGATTAGCGGCGGAGACATCGACCTTATCCTCGATGAACAACGACGAGATTATCGGCCGTTCGGCGAGATCGCGATGAGCATGGGCATGCTTAAAGGCGATCAGGTCGACGCCCTACTCCGTGTACAACAGATGCGTGCGGCCGTCGAGACTGCCGAGGCACTGGCCTTGGCGGAGATGTGTTCTATCCAAGAGGTGGCATCTCAACTCGGAGCATTCTTCTCCTTAGTATCGGTTCCAGTTTGCTATCCGGTAGGTTAGATAGGAGCGTAGGACATGTCGTCAGCGACGACTTCGGCATCCCTCTTCACGCAGATCAAGGCGTCAAAACGCCTGCCCAGCCCACCGGGTACGGCGATTGCGGTGCTGGAACTCTGCCGCGCAGCCGACGTGGATATACAGAAGATCGCGGATGTGATCATGTCGGACCCGGCATTGGCCGGTCGACTCCTCAGATATGCAAACTCGCCCATCTCGGGGCTGAATCGTGAGATCACGTCGATCCGCGAGGCGGTGATGCTGTTGGGCGTTCGGACGGTGAAACTCACCGCCCTTGGATTCTCCCTCATCACGACCGAAGTCGGCCAGCCTTGTCCCAGGTTTTCGCTAAGGGCGTTTTGGGCGGAGAGCTTCCTGCGAGCGGTGATCGCGAGACAGATCGCCGCGCACTTTCAGGAAGTCGAGCGGGAGGAGGCTTTTACCGCGGGGCTGTTGGCGGGCGTCGGACGATTGGCACTGGCGCAAGGACTTCGAGACAAATACGGCGAGATCATTGAGGCGACGGAGAAGGGCAAGCCACTGATGGAAGCGGAGAAGGAAGCCCTGGGAACCGACCACGTCGAATTCGGCGCCCAAGTTCTCCGCGAGTGGCAGCTTCCGGATATGCTCGTCGAGTCGGTAGCGTCCCAATCGAATCCGACCGACCCGGAGGATTCCACCACGAGGGCCCATCACCTGGGCCGGGTCTTGTACGCGGCGGCGGCATTGGTCCCGGTGCTGGCGAATCGAGGCGAAGACCCCGCTGAACTCACAGGCCGGGCTCGCGATGTCGTTGAAGGGCTCCTGGAATCGGACGCGGACGCCTGGACGGAGACGGCGGACGCGATCCTGACCGAATATCGTGAAGTCGCCGAGATGTTCGACGTCGAGTTGGACAGCCAAGTGGCGATCATGGATTTGTACGCCGAAGCCCAAGAGGAGGCGACTCAGGTCGGCATGGTCGCACAACTGGAGCGAGCCAAGGCCGTAAAGGACAACGAGGACTTGCTCCGTCGGGCGACGACGGATGCCCTGACCGGTGTCGCCAACCGGGCGAAATTCAACGAGCGAATCGAGCGTGAGCTTCAGGGCTTGCGTCGCGGTCACGGCCAGTTCGCCCTGGTCCTGGTCGACATCGACCACTTCAAGAAGTTCAACGACACCTACGGGCACCAGATCGGCGATCTGGTACTGAAGCGCGTCGCTACGGTGCTGGAAGCCTCGGTCCGGGAGGTGGATTTACTGGCCCGGTTCGGGGGCGAGGAGTTCGTGATCCTGGCCCCGCACACGGACCGGAAAGGCGCGTGCGTCGTCACCGCGCGGGCACAGCGATGTATCGAAGACCTCCGGATCGATGTGGACGGGCAGCGCCTGGGCGTGACGATCAGCTCCGGGCTCGCGCTGACCATGGACTACACGGAGCCTCCGGACGCCAAGCAGATCATCGGCGATGCCGACGCACAGTTGTACATCTCGAAGGAAGCGGGGCGAAACACGTGGTCATACCTCGGCCGGTCAGCGTCCCAATTGAACAAGCCGACTGCACGCGTACACGGCACCGTTCAGGGCGCGTCCTAATACAACAGCGCTTATAAGCGTTCAAGAGCCCCCGACCTTGGTCGGGGGGTACGTTCCAACGGCTTGCGAGGCCACCCCCCGAGCAAGCTCGGGGGCTCTTGTGCGTAGTCGCCGCCTGCGTTGAGTGTGTGCCCCATCCTTTGCGAAGCAAAGGGTGGGAATCCGCCACATGACAGCCTCCCACCCTTTGCTTCGCAAAGGATGGGGCACCCAACCGAAACGGTATCGCCTCACTCAGGACGGCGCGCCAAGGTAGTCGTACAACGAAGCCTGCACTTTCAGCACGGCCCAGGCGTAAACGAAGACGCCGACGACACTCAGCACGGTCGAGAAAACCATCAAGAGCCAGAACCCGGGGCCGATGTCGGCAAACGGATTGACGACCGAGCCGGGTGCGGCCCGCATTGCGGCCTGAAAGCCGATCACGCCGCCGGCAATTCCGGCGATACAACTGACGACTGCCACAGCGATGCCGATGTGGAAACAGCGCGTGGCGGCACGCAATCCGACCGAACTCCTGGGGAACTGCGCGTCGCCCTCGCGCGCGGCGAAGGCGGCTAGTTTCTTCATGGTCCAGCCGGTCCAGATGTAGTTGAACATCGGGATAAACGAAAGTCCAAGGGCCAAGCCCGGCGAGACCTCCTGATAACCTCGCGTGCGACGCGCATCATCGTGAATCCTGTAGATCCACATCAAGTGGAGAACGACGGCGGGAACAGCGATGATGAGCAAAAAGCAACTGCCGAACGTCTGGACCGGGTTGATCGCCTGTGGATTCTGCATGCCGGAAAACTGCATGAAGTTCAGCGGGATGCTGAGAAACGTGACCGCAATCCACAGCCCAACCAGCCAGCCGGCATAGGCCGGCCTGAACGCGGGCCGGCCGAGGCCGCTCCCCGCGTAACCGACCTCGTGCGGCGTGGTTGGCGGCGTGTATGGAGGTGTCTGCGGCTGCGATTGCGGTCCACTCGGCTGGGTGAGCCCGGGCGACGTGGGCGTTTGCTCATCTGCCGCCGTCGGGGTGAAGGTCATGTTGCAGATCGGACATGAAAGCGTCTTGCCAAGGTCGGTCCTGGCTGCCTGCAACTCGTGCCCGGCAGGGCAACGGATCAGTACGTTGTTTGGATCCACGAGTGAACCGCCTCTCTCATGCCGCGCTGATGCGGCGATGCCACTGGAAACGCCGTGTCACCATCCAAGGCGATATCCGGCACGGCAGCCCCGGTCGCCAACCGCCCCCATCGGTCCGGTATTGTAAGCGGAATCCTGCTTCGGTCTACAGTTGTAGGATGGGCAATCTTGCCCATCTGCTGATCGGCTCAACAGATGGGCAATCCTGCCCATCCTACGTGGCTGCTTCGGTCTACAGTAGTGTATCCATGTTCCGGCAAACCGTGTGCATGATACATGGTGCCGCGCGGTCCCGAAAGGCAGATCGGAGACCCGACGGACTGTGGCGTGTGGCCCAAGAAAGGCGGTGATTCCGCGGAGGGTGGCACGGTCAAGCGAAGCTTGGCTGTGAAGCTTGGTCGTGAAACCCCGGACGCGCGGCCTAACAAGTTAGACCGTGCCATCCAAAATGGGATGCAGCCCGAGCTGGGGCACCGCCCGCGGCGGGTGCCGCGCCGCAGTCGGCGAAGGAAACGGCGAGGAATGAGCACAGCGGCCTTGAACTCCTATCCTCGCCTGTGTATGCTGCTCGCAGAAACCCGCTGGGCGTGTACCCAAGTGGTCAAAGGGGACGGGCTGTAAACCCGTTGGCATCGCCTTCCCAGGTTCGAATCCTGGCGCGCCCATTTCAACATGACCTTGACAAGGAGCCGGTCGGCATATCCGCAGAACACCTGCGGGGCACGATCGAGGCTCACGTAACGAAGATGCTCCCCCCATGCCCGGTCGTGGACTGCCATGCGGATCAACCTTCCCAACCAGATCACGATCGCCCGGTTCTTCCTCGCCTTGATCTTCCTCGGTTTGCTGGCATCGTTCGACTATCGCCGGCTCGAAGAGCAGTCCTGGATGCTGGACGTGGCCATCGTCCTGTTCATCGTGGCCGCGGCGACCGACGCGCTGGACGGCTACCTGGCGAGGAAACAGAACCAGGTCACGGCCTTCGGGAGGGTCATGGACCCCTTCGTTGACAAGATTCTCGTTCTCGGCGCATTCGTGCTGCTGCTGGGCGGCGGCTTCACTGATGCGGAAGGCCGGAACGTGGCGGGGCTATCCGGTTGGATGGTCGTGCTGATCCTTGGCCGCGAGTTGCTCGTGTCGGGCCTGCGGGGCTACAGCGAATCACAGGGCAAGCCCTACGCCGCAAACGCCTGGGGCAAGGCCAAAATGTTCGTACAGTCCGTCACCGTACCCGTCATCCTGATCGGCATCGAGCGATGGCGGCATATCGATGGCATCATCATTTGGCGAGACGTGATGATCTGGCTAACGATCTGCGTGACCGCCGTGAGTGTCGTGTCCTATTTGTACGCATCGCGCGACGTGCTCGCAGAGCAATCGCGTCCTTGACGGGGAGCAGGCAGGTCGTTGATGATCCGCTCGCAGCTTGTGCTCCGACGCACGGGATTCGATGGATCCGGTTGGGTGCCACGGGTAACTTGTCTGCCCGTGAACACTGGCGGGCGAGCCGCCAGTGGCACCCATCAATTGAGATACGACAGAGCACTATTTTATCTTTGGGGGACGACGCGTGAGTGAATGGTTCCAGGCCGTCATCCTCGGCATCATCGAAGGGCTGACGGAGTTCCTGCCCATCTCCAGTACTGGCCACATGCTGCTGGCCATGCCGGTGCTCGACATCGACAAAGACGTCGAGCCCTGGCTGTCGTTTCTGTATTTCATCCAGATCGGCGCTATTGTCGCGGTCGTCGTCTACTTCTGGCGGCGGCTGTGGCGTCAGACGTTCTCGCGTCCGGTCGGCGGGCCGCGAAACCACATCATCGTGAAACTCGTGGTCGGCATGATCCCCGCCGCGATCATCGGTATCCCGCTGAACGACGCGGCGGACAAGTATCTCGGCACGCCCTTGCCGGTGGCGATCGCGCTGATCCTCGGGGCGGGCGTCATGGCGCTGATCGAGCGCGGCTACCGCCGCGATCGCGGGCCGAAGATCGAGGATGTGACGTTGCGGCAGGCGTTCCTGATCGGCGTCGCGCAGTGCGTATCCATCATTCCCGGCACGAGCCGGTCCATGGCGACGATCATGGGGGGGATGCTTGTCGGCCTGCCGGCGGCGACGGCGGCGGAGTTTTCCTTTTACCTGGCGATACCGACGATCCTCGGGGCAGGCCTGATCAGCCTGCTCAAGGGCTGGGACCAGTTGACATCGGCGAACGTCGGGTTGCTGGCGATCGGATTCATCGTGTCGTTCGTCGTGGCGTGGGCGGTCGTGGCGTCGTTCATGCGTTACATCCAGACGCGATCGCTATATCCGTTCGCGGCGTATCGCGTGATTCTGGGCGTCGGCGTGATCGTCTGGTGGCTGTCGGCGTGATCAAGAGCCCCCGACCTTGGTCGGGGGGTGCGTTCCCACAATCATCAGGCTACCCCCCGAGCAAGCTTGGGGGCTCCTTTGAAGGCGACGGCGACGGCTATAACACCTTGCAAAACAAGACGTTATGGTCGAGAATGCGTGATCGAAACAAAACTCGTCGTTGCGCCTATCGGTCCGTCAGAAGGCGTGTCTACCCTACCGACCCAGTCGCGTGAGGGGTCGCCGGTCGTCAGCCCATCGCCGGAGTCGAAAATGGGCTGGTTGTAGAAGGTAAAAAATCTTTCCTCGCAGCAGGAGATTGTCATGATGTTTCACAAACTCGGCATATTGCTCGGTGCGGTCGTGACGGCCGCGGCATTCGGCACGGGCACGGCCCAAGCTGACGTGGTCTACTACAGCAGTGGCGGCAGTCACTGTGGCCCGCGATATAGCAGTCACACTCGAACGGTCCGGTACAGCCGCCGGCACTATCGACCGGTGCGGCGCGTCCGTCACGTCAGGCGGTCTGTTCCGCGTCGACACGTGTATCGATCGCGCGTCCGCACACCGCGACACGGCTTCTCGTTCGGCTTCTCGTACAACCGCGGACATGACCGCGTGCACCACCGCAGCCATGACCGCGTGCATCACCGAAGCCACGACCGAGGATTCCAGCGAAGCCATCATCGTGGCCATAACCGAAGGCCGTCCTTCAACCGGCACCGGTCGTCGCCTCGACGCCACGGGTCATCGCATAATCGAGGCTGGGGCGGCCACCGCCGCAGCCGGCGATAGCGCAGCACACCTGCGAACGATGTTTGCCCACTCGCCAGACACACGGAGCCCACGGATTGAACGTCCCTCCGAGAGCGCGGTTCCTTACACGGGAGCCGCGTTTTTTTATGCGCCAATGCGGTATCGCACTCCATCGCACGGAGTTACATGGCCTTCTGGGGACTATCGCGCAGCACGTTTGCTGCACGCGCTTTGTGGTACAATGCCACAATGAGCAAGGTTCACCGATTCCGCCGCATCGCCAAGTGGGCCGGGCTTGTCGTGTGCGTGCTGATCGTCGTGGCGTGG
>JAUVGW010000108.1 GCA_030593565.1 Phycisphaerae bacterium
GACCTTGGTCGGGGGGTTGCTTTCCGACGTGCGGGACGTACCCCCCGAGCAAGCTCGGGGGCTCTTGGGCGCCGCCATCGCCCATCTAGCGCTGTCATACCAACGTAGCGTCGCCCCCCCACAGCCGACGTGAATCACAGCACATCGCCCCTTGTGGCACTGGCGTCCCGCCGGTGTTTCATCCTTCACCCTTCCGCCTTCATCCTTCCGCCTTCATCGCCGCCCGCCAGCGGATCTTCCTCGCCGTTTTCTTTCCGCCCGTCCTCGGACCTCGGCCGGCTCAGTCGATCCAACACCGCCTTGTCCGGCTTGCGTGACGGCGTCGGCGACTCGACCGGCCCCTGCGCCGTTTCTTCCGCACCGGCCAATTCCTGCGCCGCCGGCTGCGACGGCTTGTCAGATGTCAGCGCCGCGAGCACATCCTCCTTTGGTCGTGATGCGACCTCCACCGGCACGGTTTCGACCGCGGGCGCCTCGGGTATCGTCTCCGTCTCGCGGCCCGCCTGAATCAACGATTCGACCAACGATACCTCGCCCTTGCCCGCCTCGCCGCCCGTGAGGAACGCCGACACGCCGACCGTGGACTCCGCTCCGCTGGTCTGCAACATGTCCCGCTGCGCCTGTCCGACGACCCGCAGGAACATCTCCTCGAGCCGATCCGTCGGATGACTTACCGTGATGACTTCCTTGCCGGCCTTGGCAACGACCTTGCGAACCCGCTCGACCGTCTCCTCGTCGAGGTTGTCCGTGGTGATCTGAGTCACGTCACGCCGCTTCAGCAATTCGCCCACGGACCCCAACGCTTGACGCCGACCGCCGTACACGATTCCGATTCGATCGCACACGTCCTCCACGTCAGCCAGCAGGTGGCTGCACAACAGCACCGTCTTGCCCCGAGAGCCCAACGTCTTGATCACGTCCTTGATCTGCCGCGTCCCCACCGGGTCCAGCCCCGTCGTCGGCTCATCAAGGATCAGCAAATCAGGATCGTTGATCAATGCCTGCGCCAGGCCGATCCGTCTTGCCATGCCCTTTGAATACGTGCCGACCGGCCGCGTCGCCGCTCGTTTCAAGCCGACCATCTCGATCAACTGTTCGGTCCGTCGACGCCGCTCATGCCGGTCGAGTTTGAACAGCCGACCGTAGTACTCGAGCGTCTCGATCGCGTTCAGATATCGATATAGGTAGGACTCCTCCGGCATGAATCCGATGCGAGCCTTGACCGCCGTATCCGTCGGAGGCCGGCCGAACACGCGCGCCGCCCCGGACGTCGGATACAACAATCCCAACAGCATTTTGATCGTAGTCGATTTGCCGGATCCGTTCGGACCCAACAACCCGAAGACCTCCCCGGGCCGAATCTCCAGATCCAGACCATCGACCGCGAGCACCTTGTCGCGCCCCCAGAAATCCTGGAAGACCTTGGTCAGCGCAATGCACTCAACGACCGGCTTCAATGAACTGGCGTCGATCATCTGAATTTGGGCTTCGCCCCCATTTGGGGCTTCCGCTCCTTCTCCTTCTTCGATTGAGATACGATCTTGTCGGCGCGATAGATCTGAAGCCTGTGCTCCAGACAGTCCTGCGGCACGTAGACCTTGCTCACTCCTTCGCTGTCCAGTGCCCGTGCATAGGTCTCATCCAAAAGCCGCGACATGAAGATGACCGGGTTCCGCAGATACTGCGGACGCATCTTGATGAACACCTCGTAGTCGCTCTTTGCCTCCTTGACGATCGCGTCCTTCGCAATCTCCGCGTTTTGAAGGATATGCCGGACCTCGCCCGACGCCGATCGCAGTTGCGCCTCCGTTTGGCTGCGACGCTCGTCCAGCATCGGCCGCAAACGCGCAACCTCACCGTCGCCGCCGCTGCCGCCGGACGCACTGCCCGATTCGGCCGCGGAAAGCTCCAGCATCAACTCGAATTCCCCCTCGATCGCCGACGCCAGCAACGCATGATCCGGACCCGCCGTGTTGACCAGCAGGGCCTGTGCCTCGGCTTGCGCCAGCGTGATCGCCTGCGATTTATGCGAATCCGCCGCCTGCACCTTGTCGAACTCCTCCTGAACCTGCCGCGGCGGCATGATCGGCTCGATGCCCGCCAGCTTCCGGCCGATGATGCCCGTCGCGGGGTCGATCGTAATCCCCAACGGCCTGCCCAGGCGATCCAGTTCTTTCAATTTGTCGTTCAGGCGGTCGGCCACCGCATACAGGAACGCGTCCTGCTCCTCGCCGCGAATCTTCAACGCCCTGCGAGCCGCCGCCGTCTCGATCGCCGAATCGCGAACCAGGTTTCGCAGAATCGTGTACTCGGGGTAACGACGGTACTCCTTCGACATCACATCTGCTTTGGGATCGGGCATCGGATACACGTTCGACACATACGCCACCGCGTCCGTAATCCGGTATTTCACCCACATGGACGCGTGAATGATGTTGGCGTCGCCCGTGATCAGATAGTCATCCCGCAACGGGCTCAACGTGCCCCCCTGCTTGTAGCCCTTGATGCCGGTGGCCTTCTCCTCTTTCGTCAGCAGAAACATGAAATCCACGGGGATCTTACGCTCGGCGGCCGGGCCCGGCACCGTGAGCCAACCCTCGATCGGATACGGCCACGCGAAGTACCAGCCGGGCTCGTGAACGGCGACTTGCGTCTGCTCTCCAGCGCCCGTCCCCACGATACGGCCCAATCGCAACTTCAGACCGACCTCGCTTTGCTCGATGCGCGTCAGACCGCTCAGCAAATACAAGGTCAGCAGCACCAGCATCAGCAGCTTCAGCACTTGGAAGCTCCTGTGCAGCGCATCGGCCAGCGAGCGATTCGCCGGGTCAAACTCCTCGGCGAACACCTCCATTTGCGGACCTTGCGGCGACGGACTCGATTGTGATGCTGAGCCTGTCATCTCTGTCTATTTCTCGCTTTCTTCGGAGGACGTCCCGGCCGAGGCCGTGGACTGATCCATGACCTCTCCAGCCGCGGCAAGCGCCTCATCTTCTGAAACCCGATCACGGCGCTGTGGCGCCGGCGTCCCGCCGGTGTCCCCCACCCGGTCTTCGCCGTCGGCGGATTTACGCGCGCCGCCGTCGTCAGTGCCCGATTTGCCCACATCGTTCAAGACATCGAACGGCACGACATCCTTCGCGTCCATGACCAGCGTGATCTGGCCGGCCGCGAAGATCCTTCGCACCGCCTCCAGCTTCTTGAGGAATGAACTCAGGTTCCGGTTCTCCTCGAACACGCTGTAGTACTTCGCCGCCTCGGCATCTGCCTGACCTTCGATCGTCGTCGCGTACGCGCGGGCGCGGGCTTGGATCTTCTTCGATACCTCCTCCGCCTCCGCGCGAATCTTCTTCGCCTCCGCATCGCCCTCGGCCGTCAACTGCTTGATCTCCTTCTGACGGTCCTCCTTCATTCGAGCAAAGACGTCCTTCGTTACCGATTCAGGAATCCCCAGCCGCTTGATACCGACGCTCACGACTTCGATGCCGTAGTCTTCCTCCGCAGCGTCCTTGATGCCATCGAGAAATGCCCTTTCGATCTCGGCAAAATGTATCTTCTCCTTATCGATGTTGACCAGGTTCTCCAGTTTGTGCGTGCGAAGAACGTTGGACACCTGGTTCTCCAACAGATCGCGTATCTTCTGCACCGCCGCGTCCTGGCGGCCGAGCGATCTGAGGAATTTCCTCGCATCGTCGATACGCCATGTAGCGTACGCCGTCAGGATTACCGTCTTCTGATCCTGCGTGCCGAGCTGGCGAAACTCCGTGTCGAACGACCGCAGACGCGCGTCATACCGATGCACCTCGTCGATCGGCCACGGCGCCATGAAATGAAGCCCGGCTTGTCCCGGCGGAATCACCCGTTTGACCTCGTCGAATCGCGTAACCACCACGGTCTCCGTGAACCGGACCTGAAACGCGCACATCATCGCCAGGATCACCGCCACCACCAGCAACCCCACCAATCTCATCGCAAGCTTTCTCGACATCTCAGCCGTCCTCGTCTTGTCAGCCACACCATTTGCCGATCTTCAAACCTAGTGAGCCGGGTCGTCCCCGACCTAGTGAGCCGGGTCGTCCCCGACCCGGTACCAACGGCGGGCCGTCCGACATCATGACCGCACGCACGCGCCGTTCATCGCACGTTGCCGTGCCTATCTTGCATCTCGCTCCATTTCCCCGGCCCGCAACTCGGCCCCCAAAATGTCAATACCCTGCGGTGGCTTCAGATCGTACTCGTAGATCAACTTACTGCTGTCATCCATCGCCACCACATACTTGTGGACGTCCTGCAATCCCACGATTAACACCCGCAGATAGGTCCTGAGCGTATACGTGCTTGGCGCTGCTTCGTATGCCGCCGTCTGGATGGCATAACGCTCCGCCGCCGATTTCTCCCTGAACACCCGCCCGAGCGCCCTGGCATCCGCCTCGGCGACCATCTCGCGAGCGGCCCCCCCGACCTGCCGACGCAAGGCATTCTCGACCGTCTCCGTTTGCCGTCGCAGATCGGATGAACCGGCTTCGCGCGCCCTGTCTTCCGACGCGATCACGTCATAGATCGCCTTCCAATTCAGTCCGGCGCTTCCGACCTTCTCGCGGGCCGCGTCTCCCTCGGCCCTCTTGATCGTCGCATCGCGCTGCTCAAATGCGCTGACAACCTGCTCGTATGTGCTCGCCACCTCCTCCTCCGACGGCGGATGCACGCCGCCGATCCCCACGTGGACGATCTTGACACCAAGCCCCTTGCCGTCGACCCCCGCCTCGTCGCAGGCCGCCTGAATGTTCGCGTGCAGGGTTTCGGCGGCGTCAATCCCGCCCTCGCCCAATAGGTCGAGAATGTCGGCCTGCGCCGCGTATCGTGTCAGCTCGCGATACGCCAGCGACTCGACGATCGCCTCGACGTCCTCGTGCTGCGAATAGAACCGGATCACCTCCGCGTCGTCACTCTTTACATGCCATTGGACCGGCACGCTCATGCTCAGCAGGTTCACCGGCACTTCCGTGCCTTCCGCCGCCGCGCCCTCCGACACGGTTCGATCCCCGACCAGAAGCTTGTGTTCCTTCTTATAGTGCGCCTTGGTCCACAGGATCGGCTTCTGTATTCCATCACCGTACTCGACAAGGCGTTCCTCGTGGCCGAGTTCCATCCGCTGAATGCGCTCCACCGGGATCATCGTCGCCCGATCAATCGGCCAGAACCATGCAAGGTGAATCCCCGGCGAAGCGGCGCGCATGTCCGATCCCCATGGACCCAGGTGTTCAATCACTGCCTTGTGCCCCGGCGGCACCACCACGATGCACGTCAACGCGAAGATGACGATGATTTGCACGAACAACAGCGGTACGATCGCCCGCCCTAGCAGTTTGTAAAACCAAGTCTCGCTAACTTTGAAACCGAACTGGTAGTCGATCGTATTGGCGACACTCCGAACAATGCCGCTCGGCTCGCTGAAAACGCCGAACAGCCGACTGTCATAGAACGGGCGCTGACGTTGACCAGGCACACGCGGCCGGTAGATGTCCAGGATGAAGTTGATGATCGTCTCGATCGCCAGCCAGACCAGCAGGCCGCCGATGATCCAGGCAACCCAGATCTCCACGCCGCCCAGACCGCTATTCGCGCACAGCAGCGAAATGGCGACGGCCAACGATACCGCACTGGCGCCGAACGAAAAATTCCCCCCCGCGCACATCACCTGCCAGTCTTTCAACCGGCTCATGCCCAACGCATAGCGCGCCAGCACAAAGTTCACAAACGCGATACCGCCGCAGAAAACCGCCAGCATCATCGCTTTCTCGACCGGCGCGTCCTGATGCTCCGCCAGCGGCGGAAAACCCCAAAACCACGGCAGGAACGTGAGACCAACCGCCGCATGATAAGCTGCGATCAACAAGGCGAACGTGGGCGCCAGATATCGCTCGATGGTCCGCAAGCGACGACCCGACGCCAGCCGCTCCATTTGATCGAGGTCTTCCTCGTCGAAAATCGTCTGTGCCCCGCCGAGTTTCTCCGCTCGCTGCCGCTCCAACTCGGCGATCTCGAGCCGCTCCTCCGCCATCAGACGCTTCTGATGAAGCATGATCACCGTGAGAAGCCAGATTCCCGCCGCACCCAGCAATTGGAAGCCGGCGGCCCAAACACCGCTGGATGTGTTGTAGGTCGAGATCGCCAGAACCGCCAGGATGATCGCGCCCACCACGCTCCATCCGAAGCCCACCCAAGCGACTGTTTCGCCACGTTTATCGATGCTGCTCATTTGAGGCTTCCCACTGCTCGTCTATCGATGCAAGCCTTCTATAACAACTCGGTGATTAGGCGTTGCACAAAAACAACTTAACCGATTGCGCCGGTCGGCTGGCCGCTGGCTTGCCGTTTGGCGGATCAACCGTTTACGTCATTCCTGCGCGACCTCTTACCGCGGTCCTACCCCTCCGACGGGACCACTCCACCTTCTTATCTTCGGCCGACCGGCGTCCACTCCATTCCTGCTCGGGCCAAGCCATTGTAGGCAGTCACCGGCACCTGCCAAGCGGTCGGTCCCAGGCGATCAAATCCCGATTCTCCGCGCTCAGCCCCCGAACCGCCATTTCGGCTCTTGACCATAAACAGTCGGTGCCGTACGAAATCATGCGTACCAGTGAAATCGTCGGCTCCTGTCGCCAAACTTCCAGACGCCGCCGACCGTACTGATCGCGGGGCTCGATTCAACGTTCCGTTACGACGCTTCCCGCGGCCCACGACGGTTCAACGCCGACCGCCGACAACGATGCCATGAAACAACTGCTCGCCATAACCAAGAACACCTACCTCCAAACCATTCGCCAGCCGATTTACGGCATCATCGTCGTTGTCACCCTCGCGGGTCTGGCACTCTCCCCGGCACTGACCGGCTGGACCCTCGACGACGACAACAAGATGCTCCGCGACATTGGGTTATCTACGCTCCTCATCCAAGGTTTGTTCCTCGCGTGTTTCGCCGCTTCCAGCACTCTCAATACTGAAATCGACGATAGGACCGCCCTAACGGTAGTGGCGAAGCCTGTCGGCCGACCAGTCTTCATCCTCGGCAAGTACCTCGGCCTGTTCGCGGCACTGACGACAGCCCACTACCTCGCGAGCATCGCCTTCTTCATGACGATGCGACACGGAGTGTTGCAAAGCTCCGCCGAAACGTCCGATATGACCGTCATCATCCTCGGGCCATGTCTCATGGCCCTGCTGGCCCTCGTCGCCGCCGGGCTCAACTACACCTACGACTTTCGCTTCCTGCCCACCCTGATCATGCTGTCGCTGCCGTTTCTCACGCTCAGCACGGCGGTCCTGCTCATCGTGGACCGCGACTGGCACCTTCAGACCTACGAAATTACCCAGACAATGGACAACCTCCCGCCGGAACTTGTTGATGATGCGAAGTTTAAGGGCATCATCACATTTCGGCCCCTCGAAGGCGAACACCAGTTCGCAGGGCACCGAGGCCTGCTGGTTCGCAAGGCCTGGCAAGGACCCATCAGCCAGGCCGACCGCCAATACCTGCTCGATCTCAGCGATATGCTCCAGTGGAAAAAGGATGTGAATTTCCTCGTTCAGACGGCCCGAGAACTCCAGGGCGCGGAAATCATCAAGGCTGGCATCCTAATCCTCGTCGCGCTGGCGGTCCTGGCCGCGGTGGCCCTCGCGGCCTCCACTCGGTTCGGCGCGTTGGCGACGTTCCTGACCTGCCTCATGGTGCTCGGAGCGGGCTTGGCGTCGGATCAAGTTCTCAAGCCCATTGCTCAGAATATCGAGAACATCTCGACGGGCGAGGTGATCAGGCTATTCCTCCTGCCCGTGCTGACACCGATTGTCGGCATCATCTGGGTTCGCAGGCGGACCGGGCTAGGCAGGACTATCCTGAAACTTGCGTTGGTGGCAATCGCCGAGACGGTATGGGTCGTATGGGCGCTCGGAACGCCGGATAGAGCGACCGGTACCTGCGCGGCGATGTTCTACAAGATCATCCCCAACTTCCAGTGCTTCTGGATGGTGGACGCCCTGAGCGATAACCAGGTCATTCCGTGGAGCTATGTCGCGTCTGCGAGCGGATATGGCGTCCTGTATGCCGCAGCGGCACTTCTCCTCGGCATGGCCCTGTTTGAAACGCGGGAAGTGGGATAGCATGGGGCGACGAGGATTCAGAGCCGAGGCATGTCGCCAAGTGAGCCGGACCGTCCTCGGTCCGGTTCGGCTCGGCACGAGCCGGCTCTGTTCCTCCGTAGGTTGTCTCGACCCGAACCGAATGACCGATGTTCGCGTAGATAGACTTTCCAGTAAGGATTTATAACAAGGACTGAATCGGCCCCGGCCAACCACCGTGAGCCGACAGCCCAATAGACGAAACCTCCGAGGCGAACTCCGATGGCCCATCGCATTCTTGGCATCCAGGACGCCGAACTGAAACGGCAAAGCCACGATCACTTTCACGACCACGCTCACGGCAAGGCCGCAGCCCAGGCGGGGTATGCCCATTTTTGGCTGTTCCTCACGCTGATGGGCGGCCTCCTCGTGACGACCAGCTTCTGGGTACAGTGGTTCAGTCCGATCACGGAGACCCAGGTCATCGACGCGCAGGGGGTCACCCAAATCCACAAGGAATACCTTTACCAGTTCCATATGGACGCGGTCGCCGGTATTGGCGCGTTGTTCCTTGGCATTCGCATCATCTGGCACGCGATGGGCAACCTGATCCGCGGGCACCAGCACATGGACGAGCTGGTCGCCCTTGCCATCGTCGCAGCCTTTGCCATACAGGAATATCGGGCCGCAGGTTTGATCGCGTTCTTCCTGCTGATCGCCGAACTGGTCGAAAGCAGAACCGCCATCGGCGCCCGTGCCAGCATCGAGGAACTGATCAAGCTCACGCCCAAGACAGCCAGGCTGATCGCCGAAGACGGGGAACGAGAAGTCGAAGCGGTATCGCTATTGCAGGGTCAGCGGGTTCGCGTCCGTCCGGGCGACAACGTCCCCGCCGACGGCCGCGTCGTCTCCGGCGAGTCAACCATCGATCAGGCCAACATCACGGGTGAATCCCTCCCTGTGGACAAGCATCCCGGCGACGCCGTCTTCAGCGGCACGACCAACCTTACCGGCGCGCTGGAAATCGAAGTCACCAAGGTCGGTGGCGAAACCACGCTCGGCCAGGTTCAGAGCCTGATCCTCCAAGCCGAAAAAACCCGAATCCCGATCATGCGGCTGATCGACCGCTACGTCATCTGGTACACACCGACGGTCCTGATGCTTGCCGGCCTCGTCCTGTTCTTCACACGGGACGACAACGGCATCCAACGCGCGATCACGATGCTCGTCGCGAGTTGTCCTTGCGCTCTGATCATGGCGACGCCGACCGCGATGGTCGCCGGTCTGAGCTGCGCCGCCCGCCTGGGCATCCTCATCAAGGACGTCGCACACCTCGAAAGCGCCGGGCGTCTTACGGCCGTCGTCTTCGACAAGACCGGTACGCTGACGACCGGCCGGCTTTATGTCACCCGGCTCATTCCCGTCGAGGGCGTCGAAGGCGCCGACCTATTGCGCGTGGCCGCCTCGGCGGAGCAACACAGCAACCACCCCGCCGCGCGCGCCCTACTCGAAGTCGCCAACGAAGCCAACGTCCAATACGAGGAGCCGGACAAGTTCGAGGAGGTCCCCGGCAAAGGCGTCGTCGCGGACCTTGACGGAAAGCGCGTTCTGGTCGGGCGCGAGACCTTCCTGAAGGAAAACGGGCTCGACACTTCACCATTGCGAGATGCTTCCGAGCAGGCCGAGGGCATGAGCCAGTTGTTCGTCGCACACGGCGATCGCATCCTCGGCTTCGTCGGTCTCGAAGACCGCACGCGCGAGGCCGCCCGCGGTGCCATCGAGGAATTACGCGACATCGGCATACGCCGGGTGGCGATGCTCACCGGCGACCGTCAGGCCGTCGCCAAGCGAGTCGCCGCGGAAATGGCCTGCACGGAATTCAAGGCCGATTGTCTGCCCCAGGAAAAACTCGACCTCGTCAACGACATGCAGGCCAGCGGCCACCGCGTGATGGTGATCGGCGACGGCGTCAATGACGCCCCCGCCCTCGCAGCGGGCGACCTCGGCGTGGCCATGGGCGCGGCCGGCAGCGACGTCGCCATCAACTCGGCCTCCATCGCCCTGCTGAGCAACGACCTGACGCGCATCCCGTTCCTGATTCGCCTTAGCCGCGCGACGCGCAAGGTCGTCATCCAGAACCTCGTCTTTGGTGTCATGTACGTCGTGATCGTCATGGCGTCCGGCGCGTTCAACCTGATCCCGCCGGAAGTCGCGGGTTTCCTGCATCTGGCATCCACCTTCGTCGTCGTCTTCAATTCGGCCAGGCTGGTCCGCTTCGGCGAGGAGAAAACACCGCACGATCAGGTGGCGCCGGACGAAAGCATGGCCCCCCCCGCCCCCGCCCCCGCAACGGCGTAGCGGCGACAATTGACCGCAACCAAAATGTGACACCGACAGGTGTGGCACGGACAAGCTCCGTTGCTCAAATGGTGGCACTTGCTGTCACCATGGCGCTGCCTTCCGAGTCAACACCGCCTTGTCTTTCACGCTTGTCCGTGCCACCCAGTTGTAGGATGGGCATCGGAGCCGGCTCGTGCCGAGCCGGACCGGGGCGACACGCCCCGGCTCTGAATCAACGCCGCCTCGTCTCACCCGCTTGTCCGTGCCCCCCGGGGCGCCGCGGCGTGTGGCTATCGTGAATGTGAATGTGTCATTCCGGCCCAATGGCGGCCCTGCGTCGCATGTCCGCCGCCGCTTCGAGCAACTCGATCTTGGTTGGCGTTCGAGCGCGTTCGAGGACGAACGTGTCGAGAACACGGTCGTCATGAACGGTAAATGGGATCAGGCATTCGGTCACAATATCAACGCCCGGCAGCTCGTACCACGGGGTGGTAATCTTGTGGTGGGTGTTGACGGTCTTGTAACCGTTCTTGCGGATGATGACGTCGTAGTCGCCGTACCACGTAAACGGCACGGTGACGGGCGATTGGCCCACTTCCTCGTCGTTGAGGAAAACGGTGGCGCCTTCCGGCTCGGTGGTGATCGAAACCGTACGCTCGATGCAGCCGGTCGCGTAGATCGCGCATGTCAAGCCGACACAGAGGGCGATTGCTCGACGCCGGGTCGAGGGGCGCAGACACCTCGCGTAGGTTGTCCTTCGGGCCTTATTGCCTTTGACAGTGCTCATCACGGCAAGCTCCATTGCCTTCGGCGCCGGCCGGGCGGATTCCGTCCCGCCCCCAAAGCCGACGGACGGTCGCCAGTGTAACGCCGATCCCGTCGCAGGCAACGGGTCTTGGGTTCTAAAGCTATTCGCGGTTGGGTGTGACCGAATCCAGGCGGCGGCTTCACCAGGGCAATCGCAAGAATGGCGGATGTAGCGGCCGACCCCCGTGTCGGCCGTAGAACACCAACGGTTTCCGACGACCGACACGGGATCGGCCGCTACACGAGCGCGCAAACCGCTGCAAAGACCACCACCCGGCCATTCTTGCGATTGCCCTGGCGGCTTTACGTTCCTGTGGCTATGTCCTTGTGGCACCGGCGTCTCGCCGGTGATCCCACCGGCGAGACGCCGGTGCCACTGGCAGCTTGCCTGTCAGTGTCCGTGTAGGGCGCTATCTGTTGAGGCACTGGCGGACAAGCCGCCAGTGGCACCCGTTGGACCCTTCGGAGCAATGCCGCCTAAACTGTCATGGACCCAACCTGGAATGCCATACCCGTCGCCCAAAGACCAAACCGCTCAATATGACTATAATCCATGGACCGCTCGCCACACTGGAGGCATCGCCTCCGCGTGCATCGACGGACGGTTGGATGGTGCGACATGTCCGCGACTGTTTCGCTCAGAACACTCCTCGCCGACAACACGATGCCGGCCGACCCGGACCTGATCCGCCGCGAAGCCGACGGCGTCCGGTGTCTTGCCTGCGGCCATCGGTGCCTGATCAAGCCGGGGCGACATGGTGTTTGCCGCGTGCGTTTCAACCGGGAGGGCGAGCTGCGCGTTCCCGCCGGCTACGTGTCCGGCCTTCAGGCCGATCCGATCGAGAAGAAGCCGTTCTACCATGCGTTCCCGGGACGGGACGCCCTGTCGTTCGGCATGTTGAGTTGCAACTTTCACTGTCCGTATTGCCAGAACTGGGTCACGTCACAGACCTTGCGCGACGATCAGGCCATCAGCACACCCCGATTCTGCACGGCCAAGCAACTGGCGGACCTCGCCGTCGAACACGGCGTGCCGGCCGTCGTCTCGACCTACAACGAGCCGCTGATCACGATCGAGTGGGCCGTCGAGGTCTTCAAGGAGGCGAAACGCCACGGCCTGGCGTGCGGCTTTGTCTCGAACGGCCACGCCTCGCCCGAGGCGCTCGCCTTCCTACGGCCGTACCTCGACCTGTACAAGGTGGACCTCAAGACCTTCGACGATAAACACTACCGCAAGCTCGGCGGCGTCTTGTCAAACGTGCTGGCCACGATCGAACAACTCGTTGTCGATGGGTACTGGGTCGAGGTCGTCACGCTTGTCGTGCCGGGCTTCAATGACAGTGACGAGTCATTGACGCAGATCGCGAAGTTCATCGCCCGCTGCTCGCCGAACATCCCATGGCACGTGACGGCCTTCCACCCGGACTACAAGATGACCGACCCCGGGCGGACGCCGGCAACAACGCTGGTTCGCGCCTACGACATCGGCAAGGCGGCAGGCCTGAAGTTCGTCTATCCCGGCAACATCCACGGCGGCGTGGGCGATCGGGAGAACACGTTTTGCCCTGCGTGCAACGAGCTAATCATCCGCCGCACGGGCTTCTACGTTCGCGAAAACCGCATGACATCGCCCGGCAAGTGTCCCGGCTGCGACGAGATCATTCCCGGCGTCTGGGAACCCGCCGCCCCCACGCAATCCAACGGCACCGGCGTGCCGAGGCCGGTCGGGTTGTAGGACTGGATCGCGCAGGATGGACCCTACTGCCTTTGCATCGTAAAGGGGGCGCTGACGGCCTCGCCACGGGAGCTGTCGTCAAAGGCAATCAGGGCGGTGCCGGTGATGGTCCCATCGGACTGAACCGCACCGATCAATGTTATCGAGCCAGGGTCTCCATCGTCGTGCACGGCGCCCCACTTGATGACCACGTCGTTACCGCTCTTCTGCGTCATGTACGTCTTGGTCGTGACCCGGTGCTGGCCGCAAGGTGTTTCCTCTCTCACCATGTGGCCTCCCTCAATAGTGAGGCAGCTTTCGCTGCCACCGAGCACGAACGTCCACACGCCGTTCATCATGCAGCCATGGTTCCTTGCGATATCTTCGGCGATGTCCGCAAATGCCGGCCTCCACAAGATCCTGTACTTGGTAAGCGCCCGGTGAGCCGCCTCCGTTACACGGGCTGCGTTCTGACCGGACACGCGCCCGCTCCGCACATCCTCATCCACCTTAATCACCCGGTAAACGAGGATGAGCTTCATGACGCAATGTGCCCTGGCAAGCTCGCCGATGCGGGGATCGCTATGGAAGCATTGACGGAGGACTTCGTTGCTGACGTAGATTCGCCTCATTGAAAAATACGTAGCGATCTCATCCGCAAAATTCTCGAGATCCTCCTCCACACAGGCGGCGATCTCCAGTCTCCCAAACCGGGCGCCGAGGCAGTCAACGCACTTGGCGTTGTCGGCAGCCTCCGGTTGCAGATTGCTCCCGCTATAGACCACGGTACCCCCATCGAGGACCTCGTAGTTGAAAGTGCCGTCAGCGTTGTAGGTGACGGTCAGCTTCGTGGTCCCCAGCGTGAGTTCGGTAGGGCGCTCCTGGTCGTCCACGCTGACGGTGAACCAGCCGTCGCCGGTGTCGGCGTCGAAACCGGTGAGCGTCACCTGGCTGCCGTCGGCGATGATGCTACCGTAGTAGTTTGCCGAGCCGACGCCGTCCTCCGTGACGGCCAACAACGTATCACCGCTCACGGGAAACGTGACATCCGCCTCGCCCAGTCCCGGCACGGACGTACCGCACCCGGCCAACGCTACCAGCATGATCGCACTGATCCTTCTCATGGTCGTTGATCCTCGCTTTCCAGGCCTCTCCAGCGCGACATCCCAGAATACCACAACGGCCGAGCAGCCGGAAACCCGATCCACTTTCGGGCGATCCTGCCGGGTCCGTGACAGAATCGGCGGCGGGTGCCACGGGCAGCTTGCCTGCCCGTGCTGTTAAGAATCGTAGCCGCACGAAGCACTGGCGGACCAGCCGCCAGTGGCACCCACCCACGTAGTAGTGGTACTTGTGAAACGCAGCACTAGTTGCGTCTTGCTGTGCGGCGGCGTTTGACGGCCACGATGCTCGAAAAACCCAGAACGGTGCAAACGCCGAGACCTGCCAGGCTTTCGACGCCGCAAGCGCCGCAGATGCCGCAGATGCCGAGGCCGGAATCCGGGGCGTTTCCTGCCGGGGACGCGTCCGTGAGGGTGAGCCGGTCCTCCAGCTCGATGAAGACGTTGTTGTCCTCGTTGGACTCGTCGATGTCGTTATCAGGATCGATGACCCAGGCAATGAAGTAGTCGCCCGCCGGAAGGGTGATGGGGAACCTTTGATTGAGATAACAGGCCCTCCGGCCACCCGGAGGGGTGTACCCAATGGATGATTCGCCGAGCACGCGGTCGGCTGAATCGACCACCGCGTCTTCGGATGCATAAAACCTGACGACGCACGGCGCCGCATCGGCTTGGCCGTCGTTCCTCACGTAGCAGCGGACGGCTAACTGTTGCCCCGGCACGACGGTGGTCGGCGTGAACACGGTCCCCGGCTCCGCACGGAGGTCCGGCTTGCGCCCGGACGGCGAGGCGGGAACGCTGAAGTAGACATTGTCGATTTCGATGCCGGCTACAAATCCGCTCGCGTAGATGTCCGTCGTATAGCCAATGGCGGAGATGCCGCCGTCGTACTGAACGCCGCAGAACGTGTCTTCGGCATGGTCCGCGCTGTTTTCATGTTCGTCCGCCGTGTCGATCGTCACGCTATCGACGATGAATCCATAGGCGTTGTACGCGGTCAGTGTGAAGGTGTTGTACTGACCGGCGTCGGTAAAGACGAGGCCCGCCGCAGTCGGCAGGCCCTTTGGGAACATCTCATCGAGGAAGTCTATGCGGACATACAGCTCAATGTGTCCTCCCTCGTCGTGTGTGCAGACGAGGGCATTGGGAGGTGAGATGGTGTCGGTGGGCCATCTTGAATCGGGGCCGTTGATAGTCAGCAACGCCGTTGGCGGGTTGGTCGCGTCGAGACTGAACGCAACACCCAACGGCTGGTACTGGTTGGCGACCTTCGTGCCGGAGGGGAGAGTGCCTCCGTCGGGACTGGTGTCGAAATCGATGATGACGAACGTATCGGCGAAGTAGCCGGGGGGAGGAGCGTAGACGCCCGGGACGGCATATCCCGCAAAGGCGCGGGGCGAATGCAGGAAAAGGCATAAGCACGAGACAATAAGAATCTGAGATAGCCATTTCTGCACGGCGCGACCCCTATGATGGCGGCTTGCCAGATACCCCGAACATCTCAGGCTGCGAGGGCTGTGTTAATTGTTAATTGCCATTTTAACAAGGAAAGCCGCCGAAGCCAAACAGCACTCGCTCCCCGGGGCGGTGGGGGCAGGGCAATCGCAAGAATGGCGGATGTAGCGGCCGGGTCCATGACAGTTT
>JAUVGW010000311.1 GCA_030593565.1 Phycisphaerae bacterium
CTATGGTCGGCGACTGTCCACCGAGCTCATCGATGCCAGCCGCCATGTCGATGTCCCCGCCCAACGCGGTGATCGGATCGATGATCGCTAGTCCGTAGGGCCACGCGGTATAAGTGCCGTTGTCGAAGGTCATCGCCGTGCCGTCGAACTGGGCGAACGCCTGAAACCCACGAACTAGCTGACTCATGTCCCGCTGCCACAGTTCGATCGTGACAGTGTCGCCCGGCTGGACACAAGTACCATTAGGCTCGTTGATTTCCAGTGCGAGCACGTTCCATAGACATCCTGACTCAGCGGAACGCATCGCCGACCTGTCTTCGAATCCCAAGTGGTCGCTACCCGTGTCCAGGCCGGTTAAGCTACGAGCATGTGCGCTACCGCGGCCGATCCGTCCCTGAGCTAAGTCGACGACATCCGAACACGTGCCAAGATCAACACGCGATAATACGACATGCCCCCTCTGTGCCTGTGGATTGTCGAACGCGCCTCGTGGCGCGGTCGGCGACGCCGTGTGATCCACCGCTACTTGTGCCGGCGCAGTGCGGCTGGCCAGCGATCCCAACAACACTACAACCAGTACCACCAATCTAATCGAGAGTTGGTCAGCCTCTGAACCGGTCGTGGCGATTGTCCGTTCTCTCGCGACCATCCTATCCCCTTTCATTACGCGCCAATCGCGATGTTTCCTCGGCTCACTCGTCGCCCCACGGCTCCACCGTGAACCGGCGAGCGGGCCGACCTCGCAAGACTAGATCAGCCACCTACGAGCGGGCTCCCTGTCAGCGGCGGCTGCCCACAAATCCCACAAGCGACGAGCAGATCTGGCCCAGCCAACAACAATCCCTTACACCCGGCAGGCGCTACAGCAAGAGCAGCCAGAGATCGACGAGCGGCTGAAGGTCAAGACCGTCGGCCGCCTCGTCACAGTTGGCGTCGACTGCGATCACGTGATCGGGATCTGTGTCGATCCCCAGCAGCACCTGGACGGCGGCAGCGATGTCGGCCATGTCGTAGACCTTGTCGCCGTTCACGTCGCCGACGGTGGGTGAGCAGGGCTGCACGATCGTGACCATCGCTGACCCCAAGGTGCCGTGAACGTCCACTCCAGGGCTGCCCCAGATGGCTGTATGTGTATACGAGCCCGCATCCTCCGGAATCGTGAGCGTGGTGCCGGGCGTCTCCGCGAGAGCCGAGAACTGAAAGGTGGTCACCAGCAGGCCCTCCGGCGTAGCCCAGGCGCCCGCGCCCAACTGGCCCAGAGCCGTGTATAGAGCGTCGCCGTCCAAAAAAGTTTCGTTCAGCCCGTCCACATCGCCGACCGGGAAACCGGAGAAGAGCCAGTCATAGGGCCCGTTGTTGTCCACCCCCACCAACTCCAGAGAATCCGAATCCCAATTAAGTATGATATCCATAGCCAGAATATACTGGTCCATCTCGGGATCATCCGAGACGGCGTAGAGGCCAATATCAACAATCCCTCCCGCCAGGACGATTTGCGTCTCCGGGCGCCACTCCAGATTGATGGTTGCCGGCGCGACGGCAGGAACCGCGAGAGCCGCAATGAGCGTCCAGGCGGCCGTCATAACTGCATGGTCCTTCTGCATGCTATTGCCTTCCTTATTTTCGTACTCTCATGCGACAACCCTCAACCGGACTCACGCAGGCACCAGCGTTGCCATACCCGCGTCTGTCCAGAACACCAGCCGACTGCACGGGACCGGAGCTTGCTGTGCGTCTTGCCGGCGGGCCTGACGCACTGACCGTATCATACCACGAAAGATGCCTGTTTTTGCCTTTTCCTTCCACACGCCGCGCCCCCGGACTCCGCCCGGCAATCGCCGATATCAAAATCAACTGGTCGAACTCTTATGCGGACTGCGGCCTCCTGTCGAGTGCCGCAGCCCGCTCGAGAAATTACCGCCTCATCTGTACAGGGCTGACATCGCCATGCCGGATTTCCCGCTGCGTCTTCTGTGGCGGCTTAGGTCGTGCGACCATCATGAACTCCTCGATTTCCGCCTCATCCAGCATGCCGTCAGCGTTGAGATCGGCCGCCGCCAGGTGATCAAGGCCGAGCCCACGCAGCTCGCGTACCGAGATCTCGGTGATCGGACCGTCGCCGCCTTCTTCACCACCATGCAGGCCAAGCGCTTCACAGCAGTTGGCCTCGTGCTCCATCAGGAAGTTGTAGCTGATGAACCCGAAGTCCACGGACCACACCCAACCGTCGCCGCTGATGTCGGCATGTGGAGGCGCGGTGATGCACGTCGTGTCGCCCGTCATGGGTGATCCGTAGCTCGCGCCCCACTGCGACGAGAACACGCCGAAGTCCAGGATGTCGACCCAGAAGTCGTCGTTCAGGTTCCCGCCGATCAGATCCTTGCCCACGGCGACGAAGTCCGCGACGTACTGCGTGCCGCTGATGGCGAAGCCGTCCGTTGTGTCCAATGTTCGCCGTAGCGTGTGCAGCGTATCACGGGCCGTGATGCAGGTGTAGACGTCGCAAGGCACCTCGATCAGCGCGCCCGTCGCCAGCCCACTGTTGAAAGTGAGCACCTGCTTGACCTCGACCGGCCCGTAGATCGGCGCCCCGCAGTCCCAGAGCTCGAACGTGATGCAGCGCGAACCGTTGAAGCCGCTTAGTCCCCGAAGCTCCACGCTCACAACCAGCTCGTTGAACGCGTTGACCGTCACCAGGAAGGAGCACATCTGGTTCACATTGCCGCACGCGTCCGTAGCTTTGACGGTTACATTGTGCGTGCCAACCGGGAACGTGAAGACGGTCACGGTGATGGTCTGTTCGACGCCTCCGTCATTATCGAGATCGATCAAGTACTCGACCGTCGGAGCCGGATCGCAGTTGTCGGTCACCGTCGGCGCCGCCCAAGTCACCTCCACCTCGCACTCGCCCGCGTCCGGCGTCACCACGATCGGATCCGGGCAGTCGGTCACAACCGGCGGGGTGTCGTCAATGACCGTGATGGTCTGCGTACAGTCGGCAAAGTTGCCTGCGCAGTCGGTCGCCCGGTAGGTGCGCAGGACAATGTAGGGATCCGCCGTACAGCCAATACCGCTTACGGAATCACCCTCATGCGTGACAACCACCCAACCTCCACAGCCGGTATCGCTCGCCGAACCTCCCATTGCAATAAACTCGGCCAGATCGGCGGCCGGCGACGGCACGTCGCTAATACACTGATACGCCAACGGTGGGCAGTTGATGGTTGGTGGGGTGCCGTCGATGCAGATCGTTGGCGAATCAACCAGGGTGGGTACCACCTCGATTCCGAACTCATTACTGAACCGTGTCGGCGGCTGATGCGAGCGGAATGCAACTTGCGTCAGGCCTTCGGTGGTTCCAGCGGTAAAGTTCAGGGTGACCAGATCGGCCGTGGATGAGGTGAGCGGCTGACCGCTCGGATCATCAATACCCGCAGCCAAGTCGATGTCACCGCCTACCGCCGCAATGGGCGTGATGACGGGCAATCCATACGGATCGGGCACAATGTACGAACCTGAGCCAAACGTAAGATCTGCCGTGTCGAAGGACAGGAATGCCTGATATCCACGCACCAGGCCCGGCAGGCAGGATTGTGACAGCGTAACTGTGACCGGTTCACCCGGTTTAACGCAAATATCATCCGGCTCATTGATGCTCAGCTCCAGCGTGGCACCGGGGCACTCGTTTCCGACCAGGTAAATCGGCGACTGGTCCTCGGACCCGGGCCCACCGCCGGGATCCAACTCCCCAGGGTCAGCGTAGTAGCCGTCCAGATCGCCCCAGGGCCAGACATCAATCCACATGTTGTCCTGGTTGGTACCCAGGATGATCGGCCCTGAGCTGAAAACCGCAAAGACGTTAGGATCGATAACGGGGCTTCCACCCTGCAGCTTGGCCGGGTAAATCTCAACATAAAAGGTTTCGTCAAGGTCAAACTCCAACCCAACCGCGGCCAGATCGAGCAGGCCGGATGTGAAGACGTAATCGCCCGCAGCCGGTAGTTCAATTGGTGCGAACGATACGGCTACCGCACTAACGAAGCCCGCCAGATCCACGACCGGATCACTCGCATCACCGATCGGGTCGAGTGGCGCATTCCAGAAGCTGATGAAGATGATCGGCTCAAGCGTGTCTCCCGCAGCGTCAGCATGCAACCCGAAGGCAAACTCATAAGCGGTAATCTCCCCGCCCCCCACCGCAACCGCCGCCGGTCCCATCGTACCGTCATCGAGCGCCCAGAACGAGAACGGTGCCCCGGTCCAGAACCAGTACGATTCGCCTACCGGCAGCCCGTTGTACAAGTCAACCAAGGCGCGCCCGGCGCCCGGACCACGGAGCACGGCATTGGTGGGCGTTGCGGTTCCCAGATACGCCAGGGGCGAACGGACAGGCAATGGAGCATCCGCTGTCGGTCGGTGCTGCTCATAGTATGCGGTCCTCACCGCGGTCAGTTCGTCCGGACTGACAACCGTTTGAGCTACAACAGCGCTGCCACTCACCACCACCACTGTTATCGCCAACAAGGTGGCGTACAGGGGCATACAGGCCTTGCATACAATTTGTCTTCCGAGGAGCATGGCTTCTCCCTTCTTTCTATCTGTCTTACACCACGGCTGAATAGTAAGTACTCATGACAATCCGGCACCGGCTTATGCGTTGGCCCACGGCCCACACCGTGGATCGGCACGAAAGCCGGCCGCGCGCGACTTAATCACTCACAGCAGACTGGGCGCCGATTTCGGGCGCGGGCAGCGCGTGACCACATAGGCCACGCGCCGCCCGGCAATTGCCGAAATCAGAATTAACTGTCCGAACTTTTGTGCGGGCTGCGGCCTCATGTCGAGTGCCGCAGCCCATTCATAGATTCACCTTCCCATTATCACCGAGCTGGCATCGTTCGACTGAAGCTCCGGCTGAGGCTTCGGCCGGGCGCCCATCATGAACTCCACGATGTCCGCCTCATCCAGCATGCCGTCGGCGTTCAAGTCGGCCGCGGCCAGGTGACCAAGGCCGAGCTTACGCAGCTCGCGCACCGAGATCTCGGTGATCGGACCTTCGGCTCCTTCCTCACCACCACGGAACCCAGACATCCCGCAGCAGTTGGCCTCGTGGCTCTCCAGGAAGTTGAAGCTGATGAAATTGAAGTCGCTGGTCCCGACATCGCCGGTACCGTCGATGTCGGCGTGCGGGTACGACGTGGCGCAGGTGGTGTCGGCATCCGGGGTCGCCGAGTACTGCCACGAGTACACGCCGAAGTCCAGGATGTCGATCCAGAAGTCGTCGTTCAGGTTCCCGCCGATCAGATCATCGGCGCCCGTGAAGTCAGCGACGTACTGCGTCCCGCCGATCCCGAAGTCATCGTCATCCGTGCTGCGCAGCGTGTGCAGGGTGTCGCGAGCCGTGATGCACTCGTAATCGCCGCAGGGCACGAGAACCGTCGCGCTGGCTGAGCCGTTGGTAAAGGTCATGACCTCATTGACGGTCGCATCGGGTGTAGTGCCCGATGAGCACTCCCACAGCTCGAACGTGATGCAGCGGTCGAACGTACCCGTGTAGGCGCCGCCGCCCAGATCCACGGCCACGACCAGCTCGTTATCTCCGTTGACCGTGACGGTCTGCGTGCAGATCGCCGTGTTGAGGCAGTCGTCTTCGGCGGTCCACGTGATGGTGATCGGCGAATCGGCCGCCTCATAGGCATCCAGCAAGTTGGGCTTGCCGTCAGAACGCACGAAGTCAACGGACGGCATGCTGCAATTGTCCGTCGCCGTCGGGGTCGTGGGATTGACCGTGCTGCCGGCCGCCTCGCATGTACCCGCGTCGGCGTTGACCGTAATCGCCGGCAGAGGACAGGTCTCGACAAACACCGGATTCACGTCGTCGATCACCGTGAGTATCTGAGACTGCTCCACGTAGTTCCCGCAGGCGTCCGTCGCCCGGTACGTACGCGTGATGATCTCCGGATCAGACAAACAACCGGCGCCGGCGTTGCTGCTGTCGCCAACGTGCGTGATAGTCGGCGTACTACAGTTGTCCGTCGCCGTTACCAAGCCGATATTGGCCGCCGGCACATCCGTCACGCAGTCGTACTCAGCATCCGCCGGGAAGACCGTGATGACCGGATCCACGTCGTCGATCACCGTAAGTATCTGAGACTGCTCCACGTAGTTCCCGCAGGCGTCCGTCGCCCGGTACGTACGCGTGATGATCTCCGGATCAGACAAACAACCGGCGCCGGCGTTGCTGCTGTCGCCAACGTGCGTGA
>JAUVGW010000359.1 GCA_030593565.1 Phycisphaerae bacterium
GTGGTGCTGCTGCCCGACGAAGACGGGGCTCCGGCGATCATTCAGGGTACCATGGTGGACATCACTGACCGAAAGCGGACGGAGGCAGCGCTCAGGAAGTCTGAATCGCGTTATCAGGAACTGTTTGACTCTGTCATGGAAGGGATCTGTGTTGTCGACGCAGAGGAGGTCATAGAGTTCTGCAATCCCGCCTATGCAAGGATCTTCGAAGAAGAAACGGCGAGGGGCTTCGCTGGCAAGAGTTTGTTGGACCACATCCCTGAAGACCAAAGAGGCATCATCCTGTCAGAAACGGCATTGCGGAAGAGGAATATCTCTTCACAGTATGAAATGGAGGTAATAACAGCAAAGAACAATAGAAAGACCGTCCTTGCCGCAGTCTCGCCCCGCTTTGACGAGAACAATAGGTACATCGGTGCTTTCGGTTCAGTTGTTGATATCACCGACCAAAAGCGGGCGGAACAGGCCCTGCGAGACAGCGAACAACGCTATCGTCTGTTGTTCGAATGCAATCTTGCCGGCGTGTACCGAACGAAGCTGGATGGCACCATCCTGGACGTCAACGAGTCGTTGGTCGAGATGTTCGGATACGCGTCGCGCGAGGAGTTGTTGTCATGCCACGCGTCGGTTCTCTATTTGGAGACGACCGACCGCACCGCCGTCGTGGCCCAGTTGCGAAAGGACGGCATTCTGACGAACTCCGAGCTCCGCATGCGGAGGAAAGACGGCACGCCGATCGACATTCTGGAAAACGTGTCGTTGCTTCCCGACGAACACGGAGCGCCGGCGATCATTTATGGAACGATGGTGGACATTACCGAACGCAAGCGGGCGGAGGAGGAGACGCGGAAGCTCGCCGCGGTGGTGAAACACAGCAGCGAGATGGTCAACCTTGCCACAACGGCTGGAAAGATGATCTTCCTCAATGACGCTGGCGGCAGGATGCTCGGGATTGATCCTCAAGACGTCGAACACGTGAACATCATGGATGTTATCCCCGAGCCCTGGGTAGAGTTGGTTGAAAACGATCTTCTACCGGCACTGATGAGAGGAGATGTTTGGGAGGGTGATCTGCAATACAAAAACCTCAAGACTGGAAAACTCACCGATGTGCACGCGATGGCCTTTACCGTCAAGGGTCCCGACACGAAGGAGCCGCAGTTTCTAGCCAACGTTTCGATGGACATCACCGACCGCAGGCAGGCGGAGGAGGCGCTACGCGAGAGCGAGGAGCGCCTGAGTCAAATCGCCGAGACGATTGAAGACGTGTTCTGGATAACGGATTGGGAGACTCACAAGACCTTGTTCGCTAGCCGGGCTTATGAGAGGGTTTGGGGCCGCTCGCTTCAGGACCTTTACGTCGACGCTCGGAATTGGGCCGATGCGATTCATCCCGAGGACCGCGAGTGCGCCTGGCAGACGTTTCTGAGACTGGGCGAAGGAGATTCGTATGAGGAGGAGTATCGGATCTTGCGCCCGGACGGTTCCATCCGGTGGATCCGCGATCGAGGGTTCCCAGTACGCGACGCGAGCGGCCAAGTCTACCGCGTCGCGGGGGTTGCCCAGGACATCACCGAGCGCAAACGGGCGGAGGAGGAACTCGCCACATACCGGGACCACCTGGAAGATCTAGTCCAGCAGCGGACGCGAGACCTGGAAGAATCTCGTATCCTGCTCCGACGGTCCGAGAGACTCGCGTCGATCGGCACGTTGGCGACGGGCATCGCCCACGAGATCAACAACCCCGTCGGCATGATGCTCCTGGCCGCCCAGAATGCCATGGCGTCGTCGGGACAGCCTGACAGTGAGCAGACTCGGGATACGTGCCTCACGAAGATCGTTGACAACGCCAGACGATGCGGACATATTACCAGGAGCCTCCTGAAATTTGCCCGGCAAGAGGACACCGACAAAAGGCCCGGCGACATTTACGAGATCATCGACCGCGCGGCGGACCTCACCCGGGAATTCACGCGCGAGCACCGGGGTACCGTCGAAGTGCAGCGCACCGAGGGCCTGCCGGAGGTCATGATGAACTCGGTCGAGATGGAGCAGGTCTTTGTGAACCTGATCCGAAATGCCGTTGTCGTTGATGCGGGAGGCGCGCGAATAGCGATCCGCGCGGAGCGGGAGGACGACATGGTGCGCGTCTTCGTTCAGGATGACGGGCCCGGAATCCCGGCGGAACACATCAAGCACCTGTTTGACCCGTTCTTCACGACCCGTCGCCAAGAAGGGGGCACGGGGCTTGGGCTCAGCCTCGTGCACGGCATCATCAGTTCGCACAGCGGCACGATCGACGTAAAGAGCAAAATCGGTGTGGGGACGACGTTCATCCTCGAGTTGCCGGCTGCCGCAGCCACGGAGGCAAGTCATGCCGAAGGTGTTGATCGTTGACGATGAGGAAGACTACCGTCTTCTAATGAAAATCGCGCTGTCGGACGGCCGATACGATGTTCGGACCGCCTCAAGCGGGCGTGAGGCCATTGACGTGGGCACGAGATATCGCCCCGACGTGGTTGTCGCCGACTGGATGCTGAAGAACCACATTCATGGCTTGCACGTCGTGGAAACGCTCCGGGCCATCACGCCGGACATACGGTCGATCCTCGTGACGGGCTTTGCGTCGAGTGATCTTCGAACCGCCGCAACCAGGGCCCAGGTCACCGACTTCATCGACAAACCGTTCGAGCGAGACCGAATCCAGGCATCGGTTCAGCAGGCGGTTGACGCCAAGCCGACGCGGACAAGCAATCCCGCGCTTGGCATCATTGAAGTGAGCCCCGACGGCTCCATCGTTTTCGCGAATGGGAGGGCGAAGGAGTTGCTCGATGACACCGACGCCGGCAGGGGGGCGGCGAATCTGTCCGATGTATTTTCCTCTGAGACGGTGACGGATCTCGACTTGGCCTGTGACCGTTGGATTCCGGCCCCCCCGCGTTCGGCCAAATCGCTCAGTTGGTGTGTGCGATCGCAGAAGCCCGTCGAGGGTGGCGGCCGACTGGTCATTATCCGCCGAGCAAGCGAGCCCCCCAGGCATCACACGTTGGTTGAGATGCTCCTCGGCGTCGAAGACCGTAGGCCTGTTCTGTGGCCGTTCGATGGCCGGGTCCTTGTGCTCGACACCGATGCGCTACTTCGAAGGGCGATTGTCGGCACCCTCGAAGATTGCGGCACCGCGTGCTATGCCACGGATTCCGTTTCACACGCCATGCGGCTTATGAAAAAAGATGAGGGATTGACGTATGTCATTCTCGACTTCGAAATGCCGACCGGCACGCCTGCCCAGGCGGTTGAAAAAATCACGAAGCTTCGGCGCGATATCATCATCATAGGCACGAGCGCCCTCTACCACCGGGAGGAGTTCGCCGCACTCGGCGTGGAGCGTTTCCTCCAAAAGCCATGGCTGGTCGCCGACCTGATCAGCTCTATCCAGCGGCGAATCGACAGATGTTCAGACTGCGGGCTGTCGCTTCCGCTCCGTCATCCGGCACCGGAGGAGGTAGGTGAATCGTGGATGTGCGCGTTCTGTGGGTCGCGATACTGCGCCATCCTCGACGATAGTCTCCCACCCGAGATCGTGCGTCATGCGCGACGGCCCGATTGACGAACGCTGCATTATTATTCAACCTGCCCAGGGCGAAGGAGAAGGCAGGCGTCGTCCGGGTGCGAGCGCTACGCCTCGCTGCCCATCGTTGCGAGCTTTTGCAGACGCCGCTTGGCCTTGCGCATGGCCCGGCGGTTGCGATCTGATGGCTTCTCGTAGTAAGCGGTTCGCTTCATCTCACGCAACACACCCTCGCGCTCGCATAACTTCTTAAGTCTGCGCATGAGTTGCTGGACCGGTTCATTCGGGCGGGGTCGCACTTTGATCATCGGTATCCGTAACACTCCTCTCATCGTCGCTTCTGTGTTCACGGCCCTCGCCACTTCCCTGGCCGGGGTCGCGTGCCATCTCGGCTCATGCCAAGCCCTTCAGTATAGAATGGAACCGACATCGCTGCAAGAGTATTCGGCTACGTCTCTGGAATGGGGAAGGGCAATCGCAAGAATGGCGGATGTAGCGGCCGACCCCCGTGTCGGCCGTAGAACACCAACGGTTTCCGATGGCCGACACGGGGGTTGGCCGCTACACGAGCGTACAAACCGCTGCAAAGACCACCGCCCGGCCATTCATGCGATTGTCCTGGGGGTCATGGCAACTTCGGGCGAAGCCGACCGGAAGCCCGGCCCGTCGCGTCAGCCGCCCGTACGGTCGCAGGAACACCGAATTCCATCGTTTTCTCGGTGTTTGACCACGTCATCCACCCTCAAGAGGCATATCGAGTCCCGGTGGATATGCCCCGTAGCTCTATCGCTAACACCGAGGTTTCCACTGTGGGAACGGCGATGCAGCATCCAACGGAATAGGCCCTCGGCCTCGGCGGGAATATAGCTTCTAAGTTTGTCGCGATTGAAGGGCGATATTTAGCCGTCCACATAATAGATATCTGGAAGCGAGCATGCGGACTGACGGTCCTGGGGCCTGAACCCTGGGGCTTCGGCCGAAAGGTGTTTCGGATTATGCTCAGCAGTCACTTTGTTCAGGCGGCCTTGGGGAGAGCGAATGGGGCCGGCCATGCCGCAATGACCGCACCTGATGCGCAAAAGGGTCCGAACAGCGCCTGGAGGAACCTCCCGTCAACTCGGATGATGTGGTGGCCGCGACGGAACCTGGACCTCGCACACGCGGACGCGCCGCGCATTCGAGAGGAGGATTGTGCCCGTGGTCAAAAAGAGCAGCGTCGCGAAGATCAGCGACCACGTCGACGCAGTGGGAGTAGACGGTCCACCACTCGCAAACGGCATCGGGATCAAGGTCTGGGCTGCGACCGATGCGGGGCCACCGGGTTTGTATAGACCGATTGTGACTTCACCCGCTGCGGGCGATCGGTCAACGACGAAGCGGAAATTGAAGAGCGTCCCCCAGCGCAGGGCATTCGCCTGGCCATCTGGCGGATCCCGCGTCCCGTAAGCTTCCGCTTCCCAAGTCAGCATTCCTGTCGGCGGGTACCAAGTGGCGGGCCAGTCCATGCCGGAGAAACTTCCAGGATAGTAAGGGTCGCCGTCGCCGCTGTGATGGTCGACATCATGGAAGCCGACGTCCGAGAGATTGGTGCCGTAGGGAACGGGAACTCCGAAGGATTGGCCTGATAGATCAGAGTTCATGTTATACAGGGCATATTCGTAGCTCCAAGTACCGTCAAGCAGATCCGTCACTTTGGCGGCGAGGATGAAGACACCTTCATCCGGGATTTGGATCGCTGTTTCCAC
>JAUVGW010000352.1 GCA_030593565.1 Phycisphaerae bacterium
AGCCCGTGGCAAAAGTAATGTAGCGGCCGACCCCCGTGTCGGCCGAGCCCGTGAGCGGCTGTTTTCCCGTACTCTACGGCCGACACGGGGGTCGGCCGCTACAGTCCATGGGTGCAGCCGACTTTTGCCACGGGCTGCTAGGCGGGACAGGGTGATGTCTGAACAGTTGCCAGCCAGAGGAGCAACGGGCAGCTTGCCTGCCCTTGCGCCCTTCACTTCTGCGGGCACTGGCGGACAAGCCGCCGGCGGCACCCGGAAGGTTCAATCATTAGAGCATTTTCGCATGGGGCGGCACATATCCACATGAGGTGAACCACCCTATGGCGTCTCGAGGCGCCACGGTCTTCAGGGTGGAGGCGATGGACGGGTGGCCCATCGCTTCAGGGCCTGTCGATTTAATTCGAACGTTTTTTGCCAACGATTTTAGATTGCCGCGTGTATGCTGGGCAGGGAACTCCGGGTACGGGCAGCAAACGCAGGTGAAAAGATAACGAAGTGAATACAGCGTCGCATCGGGTTCTCGCCTGGGCGCGCAGGCGTCGACGAAACGTCGTCAGTCCCGTAGATGCATCCGGGACCGCGAAGACGGCGTGCCGCGGCCCCTGTGATGGGCTGTCAGCCCGAATTACCCTGGTGGAGTGTTCGTGATGGCATGATACGTGTGTGTTTCCCCTGTGAATAATGGGCTGAGGTTCGCTAACTGGGAAATGTCGGGTAGAATGATGACCGCACGTTCGGGTAACCGAGAAATGTCGGATCAGAGGAAAGGAAACTGCAATGCGTGTCGTGCCACCGCGTCAGCATATTCTGTGTCTGGCAATTGTCTGTCTGACCTCCGCGACGGGCTGCGCGATTGATCTGAACGGTTGGAATTCCTTGCTGCTGTGGCCCTTCCCACCGCCGGAAGAAACGCCGGCGGACATCGGTCTGGATTATGAGGACTTGCGGATCGCCACGGCCGACGGCAAGAACCTTGCCGCGTGGTTCGTGCCCGCCCAGGGCGACATCGCCCCTCGTGCCACCTTTGTGGTCCATCCCGGCATGGCAGGCAACATCGGCCTCTACTACACGTCTCTCATTCCCTGGGCGGCGGAGTCGGAATTCAACCTCCTGATTTACGATTACCAGGGATTCGGGGCTAGCGAGGGCGAACCCGATTATCGGAACTTCGAGGCCGATGCGCATGCCGTCGTGGACTATTTGCTGTCGCGCCCTGAACCCAGCGCCCGCGTCCTCATCCATCTCGGGGGCTCCCTTGGAAGCGTCGTGGCCCTTCCCACTGCGGCCCACTATCCCGATTCGACCATCGGCTTGGTGGTCTACGGCGGATTCTTCCCCGAGCAGTTGATAGGCTTCTGGCTGAAGTCATTCGTCTCTCCACTACTGACACCGATTGGTGACCTGGCCAGCCTTTCCTGGGCCAGGTCCGTACCCGATTTCATGAACCCGCATTTGGCGATTCCCCACATCGAGGCCCCGATCCTCGTCGTCGTTCCCGAGAACGACACCTTCGTGGATCCTCAGGCCCAGATGAACCTCTTCGACGCCCTGCCCGAGTCGAAGGAACTATACCTCTCCTCCGCCCCGCACTCCCCCTGGGCGATCGAGGAAGACCCCGACATGGGCCGCGCGATCCTGCAGTGGGCTCGGCAATTGGAGGGACTTCTGCCGACCGAACCGTAACGGGCGGATGCCCGCGTTCATCCTATCAAGCTACCAGCGACGGTTGAATGAGAGGGTACAGGGTTTAGGGTCTAGGGTTTAGAATCGTGGGTTTGGATGTTCGCCCCTGGACCCTCTACCCTGAACCCTCAGTCGACGGCCAAGGGCCGTCGCTCGGAGATTGAAGCATGGCTGACCAACCTGGGACCGACCTGCCGCTCAGCGGCATTCGCGTTCTCGACCTTTCCAGAATCCTCGCCGGCCCGTACGGCACCATGATGCTCGGGGACCTGGGCGCCGAGGTGATCAAGGTGGAACGGCCCGACGGGGGCGACGACACGCGCACGTGGGGGCCGCCGTTTGTCGGGGGGGAAAGCGCGTACTACCTCTGCTGCAACCGGAACAAGCGGTCGATCACCATCAATTTGAAAACCCCTCGCGGGGTGGATCTCGTCAAGGAGTTCGTCAAGGTCTCGGACGTGCTGGTCGAGAACTTCACCCCGGGATTCATGAAGCGACTCGGGCTGGACTACGAATCCTTGCGAGAACTGAATCCGCGCCTGGTCCACTGCGCGATCACCGCGTACGGACAGGATGGACCCTACCGTGACCGGCCGGGCTATGACATGGTGCTCTCCGCCGTGGGCGGGTTGATGTGGATCACCGGCGAGCAGGACGGAGAGCCCTGCAAGGTCGGCGTCGCCATCACCGACGTCATCACGGGCGTCCATGCGTCCGGCGCGATCATGGCGGCCCTGTTCCACCGGGAACGGACCGGCCGAGGCCAGTACATCGATTGCAGCCTTCTTGATATTCAAGTCGCGGCCCTGGCCAACATCGCGAGCAACTACCTCGTGGCCGGCAAGGAGGCCCAACGCTGGGGGACCGCTCACGAGTCCATCATTCCCTACCAGGTCTTTCGCGCGAAGGATCGACCCATCGCGATAGCCGTGGCGAATCAAAAGCTATGGGTGAACTTCTGCAAGGCGGTCGGCAAGGAGGAATGGATCGACGACCCACGATTTGAGTCCAACCCGAAGCGCGTGGAGAACCGCGACGCGATCCTGCCGCTGGTCTCCGACGTGTTGGCGCAGAAGACGTGTGACGAATGGGTGGAGCTGTTCGTGAAAGCGGCGATTCCGTGCGGCCCGGTCAACAACATGCAAAGCCTTTTCGCCGATCCGCAGGTCTTGCACCGGGGCATGGTGGCCGAGGTGCCGCACCCGACGATCGGGACGCTTCGCCTCGGCGGCATCCCCATCAAGTACTCCGAGACGCCGGGCGTGATTCGCAGACCTCCGCCGCTGTTGGGTGAGCACACGGACGAGATTCTGTCTGAAGTCCTGGGCTACGATGGCGATGCCATCGCCTCGCTGCGGCAGCGAGGCGTGCTCTAGTGCTTTGTCACGCCTAAATCATCGGGTGGTACGGGCGTCCCGCCCGTGCGAAATCGGCTTGCCATGGTCTTACACGGGCGAGACGCCCGTACCACCCAATCCGCATATTTAGGTGTGACAAAGCACTAGGTAATCCTGTCCCGCGCCGGTCAGACGATCGGAAGTGCGATCTCGAATCGTCCTGCACGCAACGGCGCGTGAATGCCGCCGGAGAGGACCACCTGCCGCAGGATCAGGCCGCCAATGATGCCGCAGAGCGAGGCGAGGATGGCCGCCGCCTTGGCCCAACTCCCCTCGAGCGCGTATGCGCCCAACAGATCAAGGATGAGAGGAACGGCCAAGCCGAGAACGGCCACACCAAGCCAGAACAGAGGCGCGACCGAGCCGTTGAGCACAAGCTGGGCCGAAGCCCGTGATTCGGGCACACGGTGCGTCGCCTGAAGGAAGAAGCCCAGCACGAACACTTCGAGGATCAGCAGGGGAATGTCGAACATAGCGAGCGAGTGAATCGGCCCCTCATTTCCGGATCCGAACGAGGCGATCAGCACGACGGCCATGATCCCTGTCGAGAGGGCGGACACCAAAAAGAGCAACGGCAGCATGGCCGTACTCCAAAAGGCGATCGGACGCGAGGCGGCCAGCAGGATGCCGGTGTAGATCATCGTGCCGAAAGCGAAGATCGCGCCGACGGCGCCGAGGCAGCGCGACGCGCCTGTGAATTCCGCCGGCGCATCAGATGGCCAAGGCCAAGACACGACGTGGATGAACGACAGGATCATGAAGATCGAAATGATGATCGTTCCTCGGGCGATCCAGGACGTGTTGGGGCGCATGGCGGCCCGCCAGAAGTTCACCGGCGTACCCAGATCGAGAATGAGGAAAACGCACCCCACCGTCACGCAGGGGAACCCCAGGCAAATGCCGACCTTGGCGATGCCCGACCAGTCAGAACCAAGGTAGGATGCCACGACGCCAACCACGTACGCGCCGGCCCCCAGCCCGGCCAGAAAGAGATACGCCGCGACCAACCAGCCCCATTTCGATTGTGCTTTAAAGTTCGGAATCATGTCCTAGCTTCCGTGTGACCCATTTTGACGTTTCGACGTTTCGACATTTCGACATTTCGACATTTCGACATTTCGACATTTCGACGTTTCGACGTTTCGACGTTTCTCTGTCTTATCTCGGCGGCAAGTAATAACACGAAGGATCGGTCCCAAACTCCGGGTTGAGCTGGAAGCCGCGTTCGCGCCGGATCAGGATGGACACTTCGTCCTCGGGATCTTCGAGGTCGCCGAAATGACGAGCCTTGGCCGGGCACGACTCCACGCAGGCGGGCTGACGCCCCTCTTTGACCCGGTCCATGCAGTAGTCACACTTGGTGGCCATCCCGTACCCGTTCTTTTCCTCCCACCGAGCTTTGGCGTAAGACTCGTACGGGTCCATGTCGCCCTCGGCATCGGGGAAGTAGGCCTGCCACTCATCGACGGTCTGCCTCGCCCCGTAGGGGCAGGCCATGATGCAGGACTTGCACCCCATACACAGGTCCTTGTCCACATGGACGATGCCGTTCTCGTCCTGGGTGGTGGCTCCGGTGGGGCAGACGGTCATGCAGGCCGGCTCGGCGCACTGTTGGCAAATCAAAGGCACCATCTGCCTCAAGGCTGCCGGGAACTTGCCCGTTTCGGTTGGCACGCACCTGGCCCAGTCGATACCTTGAGGGGTGTGGTTGGCGGCCTTGCAGGCCACCTGACAAGAGTAACACCCGTAGCACCTTTTCAGATCGATGACGAATCCGTAGCGTGGCATTTTGACTACCTATTGATGTCTCGGCGTTTCGATTAGGCCACCGAGTGGCCGGCGCGCTCCCCTGCGGGACGCGGCTAAACCTCGTTGTTCCAACTTCTCAATATTTCGACATATCGACATTTCGACGTTTCGGCGTTTCTAGCTTGCCTTGTACACCTTCACCTTGGCACACGCGTCCGAACCCTGGGTCAGGGAATCCGTGTGCTTGATGTCCGGGTTGATCAGGTCGTCGAAGAACTGACCTTTTCCCCTCGAGATCGGCGTGCCGCGGGCCCAGTGGCCATGACAGCCGGCGATGCCGAGCTGGTCCACGTGCATGCCCTCGACGAGCTTCACCGGACCCTTGATTCGCTTGCCGTCCGGATTCTCGACCCAGATGACATCGTGGTCCTTGAGCCCCTTCTTTCGCCCGGTCTCGGCGTTCATCTGAATCAGATAAACAAACGGATCATTGATCGAGACCTCGTCCAACCAGGGGTTGTTCTGCGTGGAGGACTGCGTGTGGAATGAAGGCCGCCAACTGAAAGCCCACAGGTCGAAATCGGGGTTC
>JAUVGW010000213.1 GCA_030593565.1 Phycisphaerae bacterium
GGGTTGCTCGCTCGTGTAGCGGCCGACCCCCCTGTCGGCCGTTGGAAACCGGTGGTGTTCTACGGCCGACACGGGGGTCGGCCGCTACATCCGCCATTCTTGCGATTGCCCTGGCCGAAATCCTGGTTGGATGAACATAGGACTTGAATCTGAGGCCGGACTCCCGGACACTACAATATGGGTGGGTTCGCGGAGCATGTCCGGCGTCGGCGTCGTGCCGGCTGAGGCCGGTGTATGGACTTCAAAGGTTGCTGCATGCCGGGGCCGGCGGCCCCTGATAAAGAGTCGATAAACTCGGGAGGCGTAGGGTGAATGCAGGCGGTTCCGGGGGCTTGCGTCAGAAGATCCTGCTGGCGGCTTCGGTCGTCCTCCTGATCGGTGCGGGCGTTTACGCCTGGCGCTATGTCAGCGGCGGAACGGACTATCGCCACTCGGCCGAACGGGCCTTCAAGTGCTCCGAGTGCGGCCTGCCTTTCGATTACACCATCAAGCACGGGGACATGGCGCCGTACAAATGCCCGGACTGCGGCAAGCAGACCGGCTACCCGGCGGAGATGTGTTTCTGGACAAAGGGCGCCGACGGCGAGTGGGAAGCGAAACTCGATCCGACGTATGTGATCCTGAAGAAAGCCATGGGTATTGACGAACAGACGTATTGCCCGGATTGCGGCCGCGAAGTGACGGGGCACAACAAGCGACCGCCCGAGGAACTAATGGCCAAGGCGCGGGAGAAGGCCGGCCAGTGAGGGCTAAGACGATGAGTGACAGGACAAACAACGTGGCACGGTGCCTGAATCAAGACTGTGGCGCCGGCGTCTCGCCGGTGTTCGCCCGCTGCAAAACGAACAACGTGGCACGGTGCATGAATCGTCCGGCGTTTACGCTGATCGAATTGCTGGTCGTGATTTCCATCATTGCCGTGCTGATCTCGATGCTCCTGCCGAGCCTGGCCGGGGCCCGGCGCACGGGCCAGCGCGTCTCCTGCATGGCCAACCTGAGGGAGTTGGCGAAGGGCGCACTGGAATACGCTACCGAAAACGAGGAGTGGATCATCGGGTCACCTTACGGCTCGGGCGCCTACCTGGAAGGGGCCTCCATCGCTTACGGTCCCGCGGTTCAGGGCTGGGATTTCCTTGGACCGATGGCGGCGATGTGGCGTATGGGCCTAAACATGGGGTCGGGCCGGAAAAGGGACGTCGTCAAGCGCTTTAATCGGCTCAGGGACAGCAAGGAGTTCCTCTGCGCGTCGAACAAGTTCCTGTCCGCCATGTATCCAGAAAGTGACGGCCCGGATGCCCGCGCCGGGTGGATGGTCAGCTACAACACGTGTCGATATCAGTTGTACACCAAGGACACGGCTCCCAACCACAACGAGCAGTTGCCGACGAACTGGCGCCCGTCCATTGCCAAGATGGGAAACCCCTCGAACAAGGTATTCTGTGCCGATGGCTCTCGATACTCGACGGTGACACAAGTGCCCGACTACGACCTTGCCGTGGATGCAACATACGGCGGCGCGTTCTCAGACGCCGGGGCGTATTCTACCTATTCCAGATCCTGGGATCGAAGTCGAGCCCCCGGTAACGGGAATGCCGGGCCGGTCGACGCGCGGATGTACGCTTTTCGCCATTCCATGGCCGTGCCGCCCGTCGGAGCGCCGGGGAACGCCTACAAGTTGAACCTAGCCTTCTTCGACACGCATGTCGAGACGATGGGGGACCTGGAAGCCTCGAACCCGCACTTGTGGCTGCCGGCCGGTACGCAATTTGACACCAGTGGCGCTTGGTCGGATACGCGGACTTTCTTCGGCCTCACGGGTAACCTGAAAATTGCTTCGTAAGGGGTGATACGCGTCAGCGGGCCCTCCGCCATTGTCCGACCCGGGACGAGAATCTCGGGCAACGCGGGAGCCTTCGATCCAGTTGAGGGCTTCCTGCCCGCGCCGCCGGGTTGGTCGCCACCGGGAATCGTCGATTTCGTGGTTTCTAGCGGATCCGTGACAGTTTCGGCGATCTGCGCTCTGTTTAGCCGCGACCCACAGGGGAGCGCGTGGAGGGCGCGCTCCCCTGTGGGTCGCGGCTAAACGACGGAATCGGTTGATTTTGACCGTGGGGAGTCGCCGCGACGTTGACCCTCATTAGCCGCCAAAACCATCACGGCCCCGTTTCTAGCCGATATCGAAGGCCCACTTGACCGATTGCAGAACTGTGGTATACTCGAATTGAGATTATCGGGGGATGCGGGTGCCCACATGCGCGGATTGAGACAGCGGCCCTTGATCGACACATACCAAACATCGTGATAGTGATGAAGCGGGGCAACCAGGTCTTGCCACCGCTCAGGGATGGTGCGCCTGGGCCCTGGCCGGCGCCAGATTTGGGAAACAAGCCCCTGAATCCTGGACGAATGCGAATGCTCTCATGATATACGTCACGCTTCCTGACAACTCGAAACTGGACATGCCGGACGGTTCCTCCGCCGCGGATGTGGCAGCCCGCATCGGTGAAAGGTTGGCCAAGGCGGCGGTGGGCGCACAGGCCAACTACGGCAACGGCGACGTGCCGCTGGACATCTCGTCCGCCCTCGCCGGCGACTGCACGTTGCGAATCCTGACGCCCCGCGACGAGGAGGCCCTCGAAATCCTGCGGCACAGCACGGCCCACGTCATGGCGGAGGCCATCTGCAACCTGTGGCCGCAGACGAAGCTGGTCTACGGCCCGCCGGTCGAAAACGGCTTTTACTACGACATCGATCTGGACCATCGCCTCGTGCCCGAGGACTTTCCAAAGATTGAGGCCGAGATGGCCCGGATCATCAAGGAGAACAGGCCCTTCACGCGGTACGAAATGAGCACCGAGGAGGGGCTGGCAAAAGTCCGCGCCGAAGACAACCCGTACAAGGTCGAAAACGCCGAACGGGCCATGGCAGGACCGGGCCGGGGACGGCCCGGCTCGCAGGGCGATCGGCTCAGCTTCTACGTCACCGGCGACGAGCCCGGCAAACATTGGGAAGACCTGTGCACCGGCACGCACCTGCCCGGCACCGGCAAGGTGGCCGCGTTCAAGGTGCTCGGCGTCTCCGGGGCCTTCCTGCACGGCGACGCGTCCAAGCAGCAGCTCCAACGCGTCAACGGCACGGCCTTCTTCGCCAAGAAGGAGTTGAAGACGTACCTGGCCCAACTTGAGGAGGCGAAGAAGCGAGACCACCGCCGGATCGGTCCGGAGCTGGGGTTATTCACGATCGATCCCCTCGTCGGCAGCGGGCTCGTGTTGTGGAAGCCGAAGGGCTCCATCGTCCGTCATCTGCTTCAGGAGCACATGCGCGACAAGCTGATCGAATACGGCTATGACATGGTTGACACGCCGCACATCGGTCGGCTGGAGCTGTTCCGCATGAGCGGGCATTTCCCGTATTATCGCGAGTCGCAGTTCCCCCCGTTGTATGATTCGCGGGCGGCGATGATCCTGAACGAACTATGGATCGCCATTTCCGAAGGCGAGCCCGACCAGCCGCCGCCGGCGGAAGTCGATCGCCTCCTGAAGCACTTGAAGACGATCGACGCGGACGAATTCAATCGGCTGGTAGGCGACGCATCAGCGCCACCCGCGAAGCGCCTCCGGATGGAGCCTGGCCGCATCGACCACAATTTGGCAGTCATTCGGGAGCGATTGCAGGAATCCGACGGCTACCTGCTCAAGCCTATGAACTGCCCCGGGCACATCGGCATTTATCGCAGCGAACCGCGGAGCTACCGCGACCTGCCGATCCGGATGGCCGAGTTCGGCACGGTATATCGCTATGAGAAATCGGGCGAGTTGTCCGGCATGACGCGCGTCCGGGGCTTCACGCAGGATGATGCGCACGTCTTCACCGCGCCGGAGGACCTCCAAGCGGAGGTCACCGCGTGCATGGAATTGACGAGGTACGTGCTGGAAATCCTGACCCTCAACGAGTTCCGTGTGCGGATCGGTCTGCACGATCCGGACAACCGGAAGTTCATTGATCGTCCGGAGGCGTGGGAGCAGTCGGAAGCCGCCATCCGCGAGGCCGTCGCCGCGAGCGGGTTGCCCTATTCAGAGGAGCTGGGCGAGGCGGCGTTTTACGGGCCGAAGATCGACTATCTCGTCAAGGACTGCATCGGCCGTGAATGGCAACTGGGGACCGTACAGGTGGACTACAACCTGCCGGAGCGATTCGACCTCACCTACGTCGGGCAGGACAACAAGCCGCATCAGCCGATCATGGTTCACCGCACGCTGTTCGGCAGCATGGAACGTTTCATGGGGATCCTGATCGAGCATTTCGAGGGGGCCTTCCCCATGTGGCTCGCGCCGACGCAGGTTCTGGTGGCGTCGATCAGCGAGAAGAGCGAGGCGTATGCCCGTGGCGTCGTCGGTGGGCTGCGGCAGGCGGGATTCCGGGTGGACCTGGATGTCTCACCGGAGAAGATAGGCCCCAAGAAGCACCGTGCCAGGAAGCTGAAGATTCCGTATATCGCCGTGGTCGGCGAACAGGAGGCGGAAGCGAAGACGATCAATGTGAATGACAGGCAAGGACATCGGCTTGACAACATGAGCCAGTCGCTGTTTGTAGAATTCCTGCTGCAGGAGAATCAGCCGGGTGGGCGGCCGAAGGCCGAGTCGACGGGTGCGTAGCCCGTCGCTCTCCTCGTCAGCAGTGTTCTCAAGAAAGAAAGGTGATAACCGATTTCGAAACTGAGGATGAATGAACAGATCCGTATCTCGCCGGTTCGTCTCATCGACGCCGAGGGGGAGCAGCGGGGCGTCATCTCAACCGATGAGGCCCTGCGTCTCGCCGGGGATTCCGGCATGGACCTGGTCGAGGTCTCGCCGCACGAGCGGCCTCCGGTCTGCAAGATCATGGACTATGGCAGGCACCGATACCTCCAGTCCAAGAAGCAGAAGCAGAAGCATCATGAGCAGAAGTTGAAGGAGGTTCGCCTCCGGCCCAAGACCGACGCCCACGATCGTAAGATCAAACTCGAACGCGCCCGTACCTTTCTCGAACACGGAGACCGCGTGCAATTCACGATGTTGTTCCGCGGGCGGGAGCGATTCCACAAGGAGTTGGGTTTCGATGCTTTCAAATCGATCGCGACCGGACTCGAAGAAATCGCGAAGATCGAGAGGGAGCCCCGAATGCTGGGCCGGCGCATGACGATGGTCCTGGTGCCGACGAAACTCGTTCCGCCAAAGAAACCCACTGCATCCGGCGGCAAGGCCGCGCCTGAGACGAAGCAAGCCGGCGTCAGCGCCAGCGCGAAAAGCCTTCCCAAGGCCACGGTTCCCGAGTCTCCTCGCCCACCGGTGCCGGAAGTAGCCCGACCGGCCGACAATGCGCCGGCCCACTGAGAGAGAAAAAGGGTCAGGCTACTTTTTTTTGCTCTTCTCCTTCTTTGCCGGTCTTCCTCTCGGCCGCAGCGTTGATTGGAGGCCGTGACGGACCGCTGCGCGGGTCTGCCACGCCTTGGTGCCGAACGGGATTCCACGGTCGATCGAGGTGCGGATAGCCTCCAGTTCGGCATCCACCTCCGGCCGGTTGACGCGTCGCACCCAATCCGACGGGCGGTCCATGGAACCGTTGCTCAGGTAGGTCGGCCGGTCTCGCCGACGCCACCACCGCAGGCTGGACCATGGCCAATCCTGCGCTCGTTGAACCAGCTTGGCCCGCAGGGGATTGCGCTCGATGTAGCGAAGCAGAATGTATAGGTGATCGTCCGCCTCGATCGGGAACGACTTGTAGCGGCCCTGCCAAACGTGGCCGCTGCTGTGGTAGTGTCGGTGATAGCGACGAACGTGTGACGTCATCAACCACTGCATCCAGCGACTGACGTCGCCGTCGCCGCGCGGCTGCAATGCCAAGTGGAAGTGGTTGGGCATCAGGCAGTACGCCAGTACGCGCATGGGCAAACGCTCACACGCATCGCCCAGCAGGCGAAGAAACGCTTCGTAGTCCTCCTCCATGTGGAAGACTTCGGACCGGCCGTTGCCACGGTTCATGACGTGGTAACAACCATCCGCCACCGAAATGCGAGCGGGGCGAGGCATTCTTGGAGCCTAGCATGTCCCGCAATGCTCGTCAACAAAAAGTAGCCTGACCCCTTTTTATTTGGATGAATGGAGACGAAGGGGCTCGAACCCTCGACCTTCGCATTGCGAACGCGACGCTCTCCCAACTGAGCTACGTCCCCGTCTATCGCCCTAAACTGTAGCCGACGACGGGGCCGGCTGCAAGCCGCTCCGATCGAGGGTCGGCCATTTACCCGGCGATCATTCCGCGCGGCGATGGCCGGGTGGGGATGTGTGGTCCGGGGCGCCCAGGGCGCGGACGCGGCGGCCTGCATCTTCGGAGCCGTGCCGCGACTCGGCATCGATCAGACCATTCAAGTCGACCTTCCCGCCTCGGCACTCACGAATCCACTGCTCGGCGAAACGCCCGGAGCGAACTTCGTCGAGAATCGCGCGCAATTCTTTACGCGTCTGGTCCGTCACGAGCCGAGGGCCGCGCGTGAGGCCGCCGTAGGCGGCCGTGTTGGAGATGGCGTCGCGCATGGCGGCCAGGCCGGCGGCGTACTGGAGGTCGACGACCTGCTTGACCTCGTGGACGCACTCGAAGTAGGCGATTTCCTCCGGGTAGCCCGCCTCGATCAGAACGTCATAGCCGGCCTTCATCAGCTCGATCACACCGCCGCACAAGACGGCCTGTTCGCCGAATAGATCGGCCTCGCACTCGTCTGCGAATGTGGTCTCGATCATGCCGCCTTTGCCGCCGCCGATGCCCAGGCCCCAGGCGAGGGCGGTCTGTTTGGCGCGGCCTGATGCGTCTTGGTGCACGGCGAGAATGCAGGTGATGCCGCCGCCTTGCTCGAATCGCTCACGGACGAGCGATCCAGGCCCTTTCGGAGCGATCATGACCACATCCACGCCGGTGGGCGGCTCGATCAGGCCGAACCGGATGGCGAATCCGTGGATGAAACCGAGTGTCACGGCCGGACAGTCGCGGATTCGGCCCACGGGCGAGACGCCCGTGCCACCCATTTGGCCCGGTGTGATGTGCGGTTCGACTTCGTTTCGGTAGACCTCGCCCATGGTTTCGTCCGGGAGGGCGAAGATCAACAGGTCAGCTTGGCCGGCTGCCTCGCGGACGGAGACCGGCTCGAAGCCGTGCCGTATGGCGAGGGCGTGGTTGGTCCCGCCGGGTCGCTGGGCGACGACGACCCGGTGGCCGGCATCGCGGAGGTTCCGGGCATGAGCCTGGCCTTGTGTGCCGTAGCCGAGAATCGCGATCGTTTTCGAGCGAAGGTGCGTCGGATCCGCATCGTTTTCGTAGTAGACTGTGACGGCCATTTGTGTGGGTGTCTAAGGGGTTCAGGGTTCAGGGTCCGAGGGTTCTGTGTCCAGGCTGCGGATTAGATATCCTAGACCCTAGACCCTAAACCCTAGATCCTTATGATGATACCGTGATGAACGGCATGGATGCGGAATTGATCGAGAAAAGATTCTCGGCCACGGAGCCAAGTCGGCGGAGGCTCCACGTGGTGCATGCGGTCGTGCTGGCGATGCTGGCGGGCTTGATCGTGCAGCAGATGTTCGGGCGGCAATGGGGCGTGCCCGCCGAGGCAGGCGCTCTCCTACTGATGGGCGTGTTTGCCGTCGCCATGCTGAGCGGATCACGGGCCGGACGACGACAACGACGATGCCGCGGTTTGGTCGTCGAAGCGTGGGAACACGTGCAGTTGGATCGGTGGGATCCGGCGGAGGCGACGCTTGCCGAGGTCATGCAGACGCCGATTCCGTCCAGTTCAGATCGCGGACAAGCCTTTATGCTGTTGGCGACCCTCGCGGAGCACCAGGACCGGTACGAGTGCGCGGCGCAAATCTACGAAACGCTGCTGCTGCGTCGGATCGGCGATGCGATGCACCTCCAGCAGGCGCAGATCGCGCTGGCGGCGGCAAAACTCCGGAACGAAGAACTGACGGACGCGGTGAACCTGTTGGGCCGGCTGGAACAGATTTCGATGCCGCAGGGGATGCGGGCCGCATTGGACATCGTCCGGCTGTACCAGCAGGTCTTCATGGGACACTGCTCGGATGCCGTCGAGGCGTGCGATGAACGACGCGCCCTGTACGGACGGCACCTCTCGACAAACGCCGGGTACGGTTACGGCCTGCTGGCTGCGGCGATGCACAACCTGGGCAGACCCGATGAAGCCGCGCGGCTGTGGAGCGACGCCACAACGTTGATCAAGGCGGACAAACTCGTGATGCAGTATCCCCTGCTGGCGCCGGTTTCGGGGGCATATCCGGCGACGGAGCACTTGGTATGACGCCTGCCGAAGCGCGAGGATTGGTCAAGCGGCTGCGACGGCATTGCCTGGTGGCGTCCGTGTCTCGCTTTGCGCTACTCGGGTTGGTGTTTGTCGGGTTCCTGGGCGCCATCGTGCTCGATGAGGTCGATGGCGCCGGCGACGCCCTTTGGTATGCCGCGATGTTTGCGGCGCTGGTGTGGATCCTGCTCACGACCTTCAGCGTGCGCCAGGTGCGGACGTCCAACCAAGCATCGGCCTACATGTCCTCGGGGCGGTTGGATCTGGCGGAGGAACAGCTTCGGTTCGCCTTGCACCAGTTTTCCCTATACCGAATGGGAAAGCTATTCGCGTGTCACAATCTCGCGGTCGTGGCCCACGGCCAACGGGACTATCAGGTTGCGGCGGAACTGTGCGACGGCGTCATCTCCGTCTGCGGGGAGTTGTCGCGAAACCTCGTGCGTGTATGCCGAATCCTCCTGGCCGACTGTCAGCTTTTTCTCGGCGATTCCAAGTCGGCCCGGGAGGCGATCGAACCGCTGTCGTTGCAGGATCCCAGGCTGTCGTTGGTGGAGCAGATCATGCTGTTGCCGATCGAGCTGCGTTGCCATATGGCCGCTGGGGACTATCAGGCGTCCACGTCATCGCTCCGACAGAAGG
>JAUVGW010000274.1 GCA_030593565.1 Phycisphaerae bacterium
CCACGAATAATCAGGGAATCCCCCCCCGTTTTGCGCGCACCACCCGGGCGTGGCACACCCTTCAAACCCGCCGACCAGGTGTGGCACGGACAAGCGGGTGAGACGAGGCGACGTTGATTCGGAAGACGGTGTTCGATGTAAGCACCCGTTCGGCGAACCGGGAAACGTAGCTTGTCCGTGCCACACCTGTCGGTGGGGCCACAGGCTCAGGCGCCTGTGCCACGCTTTGGTTGCGACCGGAGACCGCGCCGTGGAACACCTCGCTATGAGGCGACGGCATCATCCTCCTTTGTCTCAACGGCCTGCCACAGCAACTCCGCGATGTCATACTGCCCGACCTCCTCGCGATCCATATCCGCCAAACCATCGAGCAGCATCCGCTGACAGAACGGGCAGGCCGTCGCCAGCGTGTCGGGCTTCGTATCGAGCAGTTGCCCGGTGCGTTTGATTGAGATCTTCTCGTCGCCCTCCTCCTCCTCCTTGAACATCTGCGCACCGCCGGCGCCGCAGCACAGTCCCCGATCCAGCGTCGCTTCCGGCTCCAACAGCGTCAGGCCGGGGATTGATCGCAGGACCTCGCGGGGCTCCTCGTAGATGTCGTTATACCTGCCCAGGTAACAGGAATCGTGCCAGGCCACCTTCGCATCCACGCGGTTTCGCAGCTTGAGCCGGCCTTCGCGGACCAGTCTCGCCAGATACACCGCGTGGGGCTCCACCTCGTAGTTCCCATCAAAATCCGGGTATTCGTGCGCCAGCATGTTGTAGCAATGGGGGCAAAGCGTCAGGATCTTCTTGAACTTGTAGTTATTCAGCGTCTCGACGTTCGCCTGAGCCAACATCTGAAACAAGAACTCGTTGCCCGCCCGACGCGCCGCGTCGCCCGTGCATTGTTCCTCTTCACCGAGAATCGCGAAATCGACGTCCGCCTCTTTCAGCAGCTTCGCCGTCGCCTGGGTGACCTTCTTCGCACGATCGTCGAACGACGGCGCACACCCCACCCACAGCAGCACCTCCGCCTCCTCCTTCTCCGCCATCACGGGCACGTCCAGGCCTTCCGCCCATGCCGCACGATCCGACGCCGGAAAGCTGTACGGGTTCCCGCAGCTCTCCAGACCTCGGAACGCGTTCTGTAGCTCCGTCGGAAACTCCGACTTCTCCATCACGAGGTTGCGACGCATCGCGATGATCTTATCCACGTATGTGATGAACACCGGGCACTCCGTCTCGCAGGCCCCGCACGTCGTACACGCCCACACCATCTCCGGATTGACGTGCTCCGGCACGAGATCGTCCGCCACCGATGCGCCGTCCCCCAACGACCGCGCGGCCCGTCCGACGGCGAGCTTCGCCTCGTTCTTGTATAGATGGTTGCGCAGGTCCAGCGTCAATTGCTTCGGGCTGAGCACCTTGCCGGTCTTCGCCGCCGGACACTGATCCGTGCAGCGCCCGCACTCCGTGCAGGTGTACAGGTCGAGCACGTCTTTCCAACTCAACTGGTCGATGCGCGCCAGACCCAGCGTCTCCTCGCGTTCGATCTTGCCCTCAATGTCCTCGACATTCGGCAACCGGCCGCGCGGGGCAAGGCTCTGCGCGAAGACGTTCGGAATCGCGGTAATGACATGAAAGTGCTTCGAAATCGGCAGCAGATTCAGGAATAGCAGCACCAGAAGAACGTGCATCCAGAAGCCCGCATGCCACCAGAACGTCAGCGCCGCATCCCCCATATCCTGCATGCCCACCGCAAAGAATGACGACGCCGGCGACACCCAGGAAAACACAACGGCCTCACCGCTCGCCCGGGCGCCCAGAACCTCGTCCGCCCCCCAGTAAACAACGTCGGCGACCATCATGATGAAGATGATGCCGAGAATCAGTGCCCCCTCGGGCGATAACGTCATCCGGCTCAATCTCGCAACCAGACGGTAGTAGAAGAAAACCAATGTGCCGAGGATCACCAGAACGATGAAGACGTCCTTGACAAACGCATACGCCGCCCCGAACCAACAGTCGTGCGAAAACAGCCCCCAAAAATCAAACCCCGCCGAGTAGCCCCGGCCGAACAGAATCAGCGAATTCAGGACCAGCACAAGGAAGCCGAAGAATATCAGCACATGCGCCACGCCCGCCGCCTGATACCGCGGCATCCGCGCCTGACCGATCGCAAAAAGCATGGTCCGCCTGACCCGCTCGCCGATCTGATCAAACCGGTTCTCCTTCGGCCCCAGCGTCATCAAACGCCAACGCCGCAATGCCTGCCAGGCAAAAAGACCGACGGATACCATCAACAACAACGTCATTATGATCGGATGCATAACTACCCTACAAGCGACATGTCTTAACTTATTGCTTGTTCCTGAGTTGGCTGGCAACACCCACCCAAAGCTTCTCAAACCCCTTCAGCATGCCTTCGAATGCCTGGCGTTCTGTCTTGAGCCTCGATGAATCCACCGCATCGCGGCTCGTCCAGGCGCTCGCCAACTGTCTTTGAGTTGCTGTTTCCTCACAGGAGCCATAAATATAACCAGTCCTGACATCCATGAGGATCGCTGAAACAGTCGTCGTTACACGCACTTGCTTGTTGGGCGAGAGGCCAAGGCTCAGCACGGTCAACGGCTTGAGAGCGTCACCTACAGTAAAGTCGGTCCCAAATGTATAAATCAGGAGCATGTCTGCGTGAAGGGCTGCAGCTGCCTGCCGAAGCGGCCGATCTGATTCGAGTTTGGGGCTCAGCAACAACCTACTCAGGGGGATAATCTGTGAGACATCCGGCAAGCTCTGTATTCGCTCAAAATCCTCGTCCGTCTCGACATCACGTACTGTAACCACACTGAAGCGGCCGTCGCCGTACCCAGATGCGGTATATGAATAATAGCCAGGTCCCTGTATGCGGACTGCAACTAGATTCACTGGTAGCGGAGAAGCAGGTTTTCGTTCGAGCACGGCTTGGATATCAAGATCAGCAAGAACATCGAAATCGGCACGGCTGCCAGGCGTTCTATATGCTTGCCCACAGCCACCTGATAAGCATAGCGAAAATACGAAAAGGAACGAGAACATCTGATTGAGGTGAGTCATGGCAGCCGCCTCCGTGACACGGGCCTAGTTCAACCGATAAACCAACGCGTCTTCTATATAGAAGTTATATCTACAATCCAACCGTCTTGACGAGGTCATTCAGATCATGTGCATGGCTGCCGAGCACGATTCCCCTGTCTGGGAGATCCTACCCCGCCTTCGCCTGCTTGATCGCCTCCGTCACCGCGGGCACGACCTCGAACAGGTCCCCGACGATCCCGTAATCCGCCACCTTGAAAATCGGCGCCTCCACATCCGTGTTGATCGCCACGATCCGGCGGCTGCCGCGCATCCCGGCCAGATGTTGAATCGCCCCGCTGATGCCACAGGCGAAATACAACTGCGGCGTGACCGTCTTGCCCGTCAGCCCCACCTGGCGTGAATGCGGCTGATAACCCGCGTCGCAGGCCGCGCGACTCGCCCCGACCGCGCCGTCCAGGACGGCCGCCAACTCGGCGATGATCTTGAAGTTGTCCTCGTTCTTCAAGCTTCGCCCGCCACTGACGATGATCGCCGCCTCGGTCACGTCTTTCTCGCCGCCACCGGTGCGGGCGATCTCCTTCGTCACCTGCCGGTCGTCCGACGCATCCGCCGCGCAGGGTAACTCGACGCGCTCCGCCGGTGAACCGCCGCCCTCCGGCGCGGCATACGTGTTCGGCCGGACCGACGCAATCTGAATCTTCGACGCATTGAAGTGAACGTTGTTGGTTGCCTTGCCCGCATAGATCGACCGTTTCACGACCAGCGTGCCGGCATCATCCAGGCCCAACTCAACACAGTCCGTCGCCAGCCCCCCGCCCAGCCGTATCGCCACGCGAGGCGCCAGATCCCGCCCCATCGAAGACGACGCCATCAATACGATCTGCGGGTCGGCCTTCTCGATCTGCCCCACCAATGCGCGGGTATACTTGAGCACGTTGTAGTCGGCCAGCGCCCCATCGTCGGTCAGATACGTCACGGCCGCGCCGCTACCGTCCAGCTTGTCGGCCAACGCCCCCAAATCCTGCCCGACAAGACCCACAACCACGCGCCCGCCGGTCTTGCCCGCCAATTCGCTCCCAGCCGTGATCGCCTGCAATCCACCGGGCAGGATCGTCCCGTCCCGCTGCTCGACAAATACGAATACATCCTTCGTCATGGTGTCCTCGTTCGTGCTGTAACTTGGATTGACACATTCCACTCGCTGTGCCCCGTCGCCGATCGAAGGCCATCGACCGCCTGACGGGCCGAACAGCATAACGCGCTGAGACCGCCCCCGCCAGCCGCCCTAGCAGCCAGTGGCATAAGATGGCGGTGCCCATGAACCGTAGCGGCCGACCCCCGTGTCGGCCGTAGAATACGGAAAACAACAGATCACGAGATCGGCCGACACGGGGGTCGGCCGCTACATGACTGTAGCCACGGGCTGCTGGGAGCAGATTCAGGGCAACCGGTAGCGTCCTACCCCAACATCCCCGCGATGCACCCCGTCATCCAACACGCCATCGCCCCGCCGAGCATCGCTCGAGGGCCCAGCCGGACGAGATCATCGCGGCGCGACGGAGCCATCCCACCGATGCCGCCGATCTGAATGCCGATCGAACTGAAGTTCGCAAAGCCGCACAGCGAGTACGTTGCGATCAGGATGGACCGTTCAGACATCGCGCCGGTCTGGATCAGCTCGCGGAGCGATCCGTAGGCGATGACCTCGTTGGTAGCCATTGCCTTTCCAAGCAGCGCACCGAACAGTCGGCAATCGGGCCACTCAACGCCCAGCATCCACGCCACCGGCGAGAACACCAGGCCCAGAATGCCGTCCAGGTCAAGCTGTTCCATGCCCAACCGCTCGACCACAGGCTCGACGAGCCGCGTACCCCCCAGGGCGATCAGCCCCGCGTTGATGACCGCGATCAACGCAATGAACGCAATCAGCATCGCCAGCACGTTCAGCGCCAACCGCATCCCGTCGGTCCCCCCGGTCGCCACCGCGTCCAGCAGACTCCGCGTCTTGATCGGCTGCATTACGTTGGTCGCGTCCAGCGTCTCCGGTGTATCACGCTCCGGCACCATGATCTTCGCCATCACGAATGCCGCCGGCGCCGACATCAAACACGCCGTCAGCAGATGCCGGGCCGTCGTCCGCGCGATCAGTTCCCGCTCCGCCATTGACATCGCCGGATCGTCGCCCGTCAGAATGCCGACATAGGCAGCCATGATCCCCGCCGCCACCGTCGCGAACCCACACGTCATGAGCGCCATCAGTTCCGACCGGGTCATCCCCGCGATGTACGGCCGCACGAGTAGCGGCGCCTCGGTCTGACCGAAGAATACATTCGCCGCCGCCGACAGGCTCTCCGCGCCGCTGACCCCCATCGCCCGTTTCATCACCCACGCCATCGCCGCCACGGCCCGCTGCAAGACCCCGTAGTGATAGCCGATCGCCGAAATCGTGGCGACAAGAATGATGGTCGTGGCGATCGTGATCGCCACGTTCGCATACCAGGGAAACGTGCCGGCCGCGGCATCGAACGGCTCAAACGCAAACTCCGCCGCCGCATTGGCCCCGAACAGCACGGCCGTCACCACCCGAGCGATGGCGTCAAAAACCGCCCGCCCCGCATCCGTCCGCAACACGATCCACGCCAAGGCCCACTGCAAACCCAGCCCGGCCAGCGCGATCCGCCACGGAAAACGACGCCGATCAGAAGACAGCAGCCACGCCACCAGAAGCAAACAAACAATGCCGAGCAATCCGCGTGACATGAGCAGTCACCTTCGTCACCACAAACCAGACACGAGAAACACGCCGCCGCTATCGACGGCATCACCGTTCGTGCCAGCGTCCGTGGCGCCGCCATCTGTGGCACCGGCGTCTCGCCGGTGGGTTCACAGCGTACCGATCATCCCGTCGACGCAGCCGCTTTCTCCGCGCCGGGTGTTTCCCCGGCCACCGCCGCCAACTCGCCCTTCGGCCGAGACTTCCACCGCCGGTGGATCCACAAATACTGCTCCGGGGCAACGCGGACGAATTCCTCGATCGCCCGCGTGTATTCCTCCGTGATCCAACGAAGTTCGTCGTCCCGCCGCTTCCACTCCTCCGGACGAATCACCCGATTTACGCACATCTCGTACTCGAAGCCGCGGCCGACGCGGCGGGCACAACCCACGACGATCGGCACGTCACACGTCATCGCCAGCAGCCCGATCGATTTGTACGTGGACGCCTTGCGCCCGAAGAAATCCACGAACAGGCCCTTCTTCCCGGCGTTTTGATCCGCGATGAAGCACAGCGATCCTCCGGATTCCAGCACCTCCGGCGCCGACTGCGCCGCGCCCTTCTTGTATAGCAGTTTCAGCCCGCTTTCCTCCCGGCAATCCACGAGGTACCGGTTCAAGTACTCGTTGTCCAACGGTCGCATGATCGCCACGATCTCGAAGCCGAGCGTTGCCAGTCCGTAGCCGAGAACCTCCCAATTCCCGTAGTGGCCCGTCAGCATGATGCAGCCTTTGTCTGACAGCAGCACGCGAATCGCCTCGTCAAGTTGCCTCAGCTTCAGGTATCGTGCCCACGTCCACCGCGTCACCAATCGCGGCGACAGCAGCAGCTCCACCGCCAGCATCGCCAGTTGCCGCATCGATCCCAACGCGACCGCCGAAACCTGGCGGTCGTCCATGTCGGGAAAACTTTGCCGAATGTGACGCTCAGCCCGATTCCGGTGCTCCCGAAACCGCCGGAGCAACTTGTTCGACGACGCCGACAGCCGCACCAGCCACCGCATCACCTTGAACCGGGCAATCCAATTAGGCACCCGCGTCTCGGGCAGCGCGTGCGGCAGCCGATACCACACCCCCCCGACCCGGCGCATCACGCCCAGCACGGCATCAATGGGGAACATCGCCAGGAACGTCGCCAACGACCGGACCGCGAGGTACACCAGATAATCGATCCAACGCTTTCGCTGCTTCATCGACCGCGATTCTATCCACTACCACCGAAGACGACACCCCAAGGTGTGTGACATCCCCGGCGGGCAGGGTGAAGAGCCGCGGGCGTAAGGACCCGCGGGGTGTCCGGAACCACAAGCCACCCGGGATGCGGACGACCCCGCGGCCGGAAAGGCGCCGCGCGTTTTCACGGCGCCGCCAGAAGGCCA
>JAUVGW010000132.1 GCA_030593565.1 Phycisphaerae bacterium
GCACGAAGGAACCTGCCGATGGCGCGACGATATCGAGGTGCGAACCAAGCTCATGCACGAACGGAACGGCCGTGCTCTCGAAAGTCAGAGGCGTAAGACCGTCGAGGCCCGTGTCGAGGATCTGTGTCTGACCGTCGGACACACGGGTAAACGTGAACAGCGGCTGAACCGGGAAATCAAGTTGGAATGTTCCGCCGTTGGCGTGCGTCTTCATGGCCGTCAGTTGTCCCTTGGGCGGGTGAACGCTGGAAAGCCCCACCGCGAGGTCCCACTCCTCTGGATCCAGACCGCCGTTGAAGGTTACGGTGATCGGTGCGGAAGACACAAGGCTGAGTGCCACGATCTCTATTTCCACGATCCCCTCGGTTCCATCAGGATCATCCGGCTGGACCGGTGTGCCCGACCGCTGCAAGACCGTGGATGTATCGTCTGCTTCTGGATTGGTGGGGTTGCCTTTCAGCGCAACATGCCCCTCAAATGGATCAGAGCCGGGACCGAAGAAGCCGGCCGGAAGGGGCGGGTTGATGGTATCCTGCCCGAAGATCACGTTGCTGATGCCGTTGTCCGGCGTCGCATGTGGGTCGCCGGGCGGCGGTTCCTCGGGCATCCCGGGGTCTTGGGGTGGCTCGACCGTATGAGCGACACTCCCGTCCGGCGCCGCCTGTGTCACTCTCGTGGGCTGCTGCGAGCCTGGATCGCCCGGAAGCGTCTCCTCGACGAACGGGATGAACTGCGTGTTGGGGTCTTCGAGGAGACCGTCGAGGTGCGGGCTCAGCGTATGCACAAAGGGAATGCCCATCGCCTCTAGTTGCACCGGTTCATGTCCCTCTACACCTGAGTCGAGGACCAATGGCAGGCCACCCATCTCCGGCGTGAAGGTGAAGAGCGGTTGCACAGACAAGAACGAATCGAACGTACCCCCGTTATCGTGTGTCTTTGTCGCGTACAACTCGCCGGTAAAAATCGGGGTCACCTCAGACAAGGTCACCTCAATGTTCCAAAACTCCGAGTAGAGCCCGCCGTCGAACCAGACCTCAATGGGCGCGACCGATACGAGGCTCAACTCTACGATTTCGATTTGGACCAGGCCGGTGGCGCCCGGTAGATCCTCTGGAAGGACCGGGTCGGCCTCCCGACGGACGAGCGTCGACGTGTTACCGAGCGTTGCCGGGTCAAGGGGATTGCCTCGGAAATCCACTTGCCCAATGAACGGATCGGACCCAGGCCCGAAGAAGCCGGCGGGGATCGCCGGAACGGATGGCGAACCGCCAAACATGACGGTAGTGGGTTCGGTCGGCATGGGCTCCGGCGTCCCGTGCGGGTCGACCTTCGGTTCGCACTCGTCCGGGATGCCGTTGTTGTCCGCGTCGTTGGGGTTGTTCAGGTAGGAGTCGTGTTTGCCCTCTCCGCCGGTTGCCTCCAGCTTGTTCTCCGCCTCCTCGTTCTTATCACAGATGCCACCGCCGCCACCGCCGCGGCCCCAGGGTTGAAGGCTCGCCTGGAAGTTCGACGAGCCAACCGTGGTCACCTCATGCCCGCCGTCGCAATCGCCATCGACCGTCGTGCCGGCGCCGAACTCGACGATGCCAAACTGGAGGGGATCCAGGTGACCGGCGCCGATGAACGCCCAGACATTCGGCTCAGATGTCGCGTTTGACAGCACGAGCGTATCGCATATCCCCTCGTTCGCGAGATCACCGCAATCCAACTCGAGCGTGTCTGCCCCGCGCGTGAAGGTGAATCGCGGCGTCACGCCGAATGTCGCCCAGTAAACGCCGCCGTTTTCGTGCGTTCGCATGATGATCATCTCGCCCGTCGGTTGAGGGTGGACCGGCGACAGGCACACGCGAACATCCCAAACCTCATCAGGATCGGGCGGAGCGAAAGTCACGGCAACCGTACCGACGAGGGAGAGCGCGACGATCTCGACGTCAACCCGATCCCATTCGCCCACATCTAGCGGTACCGTGTCGCCCAGCCTGCGCACGATCGTGTCGCACGGACCCAGACCGCCCGGCGGATTCGTGTCGAGCGGCGTTCCGCCGAAAAAGATCGTCCCATCAAACGGGTCCGACCCCGGACCGAAGAAGCCCGCCGGAATCGGACTGTCGCTAAACGTGTACTCCGCGCTCCCGGCAGGGGTGATCCAGCAGTCATCACCGTTGACGACGATCTCGGGCACTGCGAATGCCGCAGTGGACAGCAGGCAGACGCCAAGGCAAATGGCGACCGTGGCTCGAATACTCTTGAATGGGTCCATGACATGTCCTCCCGCGTAACTGGTGATGGCCGCGCGGCACGCCGCCACTCGAAACTCAATCACTCCCGCCACGCCTCAGCGTGCCGCGAACGGGTCGGGCTGCCGGATTCGTCACGCCGCGAGCCTCAATGCATGTCGGTCTCGCCCAGGCGAATTTCATCCACAGCGCCCGAGATGGTAAATTCCTTATCGGCACGTTTCCCCGTTGCCTTAGCCAACACGTGCCATTTCGCTGGTACCCAGCGGCTTGCGCGGCATGCGCGCTTGGAGGCGAATAAAGCAAATCGCCTCGCCGCCGGCTTCCGTCGCTAACTTTCCAGGCCCGCTCAGTGGGTGTGCCCGATGGCACAGAACCCGAACACTCCGATAACGACATCCAGCATACCGTCCGGCCGCCCCAAATGCAATAGTTCGTCGTCAACAAATCACGAAACCCTCGGAATCGACATGCCATTTCCTTGGCGCCGGGCGAGCCGATGTCAGGCGCACACCGCTCACGCGGATATCTCCCGAAGAGCACACAACGCGGCCTCCGGACACCACAGTAGCATCGACCCACTTCGGTCGGCGAAGAATTCGGGCGTTTTCAATGCGGAGATCGCAGTCTGCAGATAGAGACGGGCTCAACGACGTGACCGCGAACCGGAAGACCGCCCCGTTGTCATAATGAAACGCACTTTAGAGCAGCTTAAGAAATGGTGTGGCGGCCGACGCCCCTGTCGGCCGTCAAGAGTGGTTGGTATTCGTCGTCCGACACGGGGGTCGGACGCTACGGGGTTTCCTATGGCGCTATAGCCCGATCGACCGAACGCGGCCCGACGTTGATCGGCCGCGACGCCGGTCCTATAAGCCTTCCCACGGATCCAGGCTCTGCTGCAAATCCGCCCATTGGTAGAAGATCAGTATTGCGGAAAGGACGAGCCCGATCGACGGGATGAGCAAGTCGTGATAACTGAGCATATCGAGGAGCCGTGCGCCGAAGCTCCGCGGGTCAGCCGACGCGACGATCAACGCGGCCAGACACAAGTATCCCCCGTGCAAACCCGTGGTCACGATGGCGGCTTCCTGCCGAAGCGTCAAGTGAAACGTCACTGCCAGCGTGCAGGTTAACCCCGCCGCCAGGACCACCACGGTGGCCGGCATGCCGCAGCCGGTCAGCAGGGTGAAGGACACAGCGAAGCCGACCGCTCCGCCGAGCAACACGATGGAGGCCCGATGAAACCGCCATGCCAGCCACGGCAGCCCAAGCACCATTACCAACGCCGCGGAACGCGTGACGAGCGATTGCAGTGGGCTCGTTTCCGCATTGAAGAAGCCAATGCCGATCAGCAAGCCGATCAGCAGGGCGTCGATGACGGCAAGATACCGAATGGCCCGCCAACCGAACATGCCAAATGTCAGCCCGCCGGTGGCCATGAGCACCGCCACGTTCGGACCTAGGTTACTCAGGTTGGTAAGTTCGGCTTGCACGCTAGTTGTTCGCCCTCGCTCGGTTACGCCGTTTCAAAACAGGCAAGCCTTTCCGGTTGTGCCGCAGAGCTCGCCAGTATAAAGCTACGATATGAATGAACCCGGTGCGCACCAGTTCCCTGTCCAGGCTCGGACGACGAGCGGGGCGCGAAGCCCCGCCCGAGAATACACGGGCGCGGAGAGGCCCGAGCCGCTCCTCAACTCACGGTTCACCAAGTCCTACGATTCGGAGGAATCCGATGCGTTCTCACCACCCGGCGGGGGCTTCTTGGGAATACGTGCTTCCTTGGCCTGGACAACCAGACCCAGTAGCCATAGTCCGATCATAAAGCCGGCGGGATACTGCGGCTCGGAGATCAGCCACGTGCGAACGTCCGGCCAATAGACGCATAACAACGTCGACGCGCCGAGCAGGACCATGACCGATCCGAGAAGCCCAAGCCAAATTACGGAAAACGCCTTCAATACCCAATATGCCAATAACCCTCCCGCGATGGCCGCCGCCACGGGCAGGCACCAACCGACCGGCCCCAGCGCCTTGAGCTCCTCAACCACCGGGGTCTTGAGTGTTCCGGCAACGTCGCGCCAACTCTGCTTGAGGTTCGCTCGCTGCACTTCCGGCGACACGAGCGGGTCGATCAGGTCGCCGTTGATGATGCGGGAACCGCCTTCGGTGAGATCGGGCACATATCGCTGCAAGTCTCCCCTGCCGAGTTGAAACAGCAACGCCAGACAGAAAAGCACCACGACCGAACCGCCGGCCAGCCACCATCGGTACGTACGGTACGCAACAACGGTCATGACGACGGCACCGACCGCGGCCGAGATCGGCTCGGGCGTCCCGACGAACAAGGACACCCAATACCCCAGAAACGCCCCAACTCCGAGGCCGACCAGCGAAACAACCATCCGCTCGAATTTCCAACTGCGAACAACCAGGAACAGCCCCGCCGCGACCGCGGCCAAGCTGGCCACATTCACAAGCGGCGTGTTCTCCGGCGGCCGCAAGTAATACCGCAGCAGTTCCTGAAACGTATTGAGCCAGGTTTCGGGGTCCATTGGTGGCGTCATGGCATTCACCTGTGGGGGCGTGGCGGACGTTGCCGTTTGGCTTGCCTTGCCGTTTGGCTTGCCTGCCGGCTTGCCGTTTGGCGGATCAACCGTCTACGTTGTCCCTACGCGACTCCTGAGCATAGTTGCTCCGCAGCATCCTTGCCACGAATGCCGCGCATCCATCCCGCAGCACGCCTGTCGACACGCCCCGCGCGCCGGTTAGGGCCCTCAGAGCCGGGTTCTGTGAACCCGGTGGGGCCCCCTCAGAGCCGGGTTCTGTGAACCCGGTGGGGCCCCTCGGAGCCGGGTTCTGTGAACCCGGTGAATCGGCCTGTCTACTGGCTTGCCGTTTGGCGGATCAACCGTTCGCGTTATTCCTACGCGACTCCTTATCCCCGTAGCAAACGCCCGTTCTTGGCCGGTCGCTCCGTCGCAGGCATCGCAATCCGATCCGGCCACGTCATGATGTTGACGTACGACCGGTTCATGTCGATGCGGCCCCACTGACGGTACAACGTATCAAGCAGCGTGATCTTTTGCGACGCCGTGATCTCCGTGCCGAATTCCTCGTCCGGAGGACGCCCCCACCAGACACGACTCCCCGCACGATCCGTCGCCAGTTCGATGTGCGGCCGGCTCCGGTCACAACGCCCGTCATGATTAGCCACGTCGACGCTCACGATCTGATGCCGAAACGGCTTGTCGGTCAGCAGCGTCACCAGCCTCAAGCCGGCGGCGAGGTCCGCCCCACGCCACACGCTGCCCGTCGCCGGTGGGTCCAACCGCACGGCCTCGATAAGCATTAACGAACTATCGTCGCAATCCGAAACGGCATAACGGCCGGGAAGGCGAACGCCCTCCGCGTCCACCAGGTAGCAATACCGACCGTGCTGGACCCACGAAACAGGGCGGCGGAACTTGCACCGGATAGACACCACGCCATCCGGCTCGACCGCCACGCGATCCACCGACTTGATCCATCCAACGGTTGGCTCGCACAACACCCGACCAAGACGCTCAGCGAGGCAAGGATCCAACAGCCGGTCCTCCGCCCGAAGATCGACCCGCCGCGCGAGCCCGTCAAGGATATGCTTGTTGTCCGGCAACTGAAGCCAATCGGGCAGATCAACCCACCGCAGTGTCAGCGAACGATCGTATCGGTCCAGCGCGTGGACCCGGGTTTCCAACCGCGCCAAGCCGATGCAGATGCCGATGGCGACGCAGCCTATGGCCGCGAGCCAAACCGCCCCGCGCACCGTGCGCGACCGGTGCTCCCCGCCAAGTCGCAGGAAACCGAAACGCGTCGACTCCGCATCGTCGCGCTGTTTCTTCTTCTGTTTGAGCTTTCTCCTGGCCAAAGCCTGCACACCTCGCTACGACTTCGAGTACATCTCGCGAGCCGGGTCGTCCCCGAACCCTGTGAGCCGGGTCGTCCCCGACCCGGTCTTCGACCCCGCGAGCCGGCGTATCCTCACGCCGGACCCAAGGTAACACGGCCCAATCCCGCCGGGCCGTGCAGAAAACACCCACACAATACTACGACCCGTTCCTGGAAAACTTCCGCCTGATCGCCGAGTCCACGATGGACTGGCACATCATCGGCATCGACACCCCGTCTTTTGCCGCCGCCTTCGGTACCAGCGAATGGTCCGTCAGGCCCGGAATCACGTTGACCTCCAGCAAGTACGCCTGCATGTGGTCGTCATCCACACGCCAGTCCACTCGCGAAAAATCGCGGCAACCCAACCCCCGGTGAGCCTCCAGGCTCATTTCCCGCATCCGCGACAGCAGCTCCGCCGGCAGGTCGATGTCGAAGATGTATTCAGTATCGTCATCGACATATTTCGCCTCATAGTCGTAGAACTCCCGCTTCGTGCGGATTTCCAGCGGTGGCAGGGCCTCGTCGCCCAGGATGGCGACGGTGACCTCCCGGCCGGGAATATACTCCTCAACCAGACATTGACCGTATTCTTCGACCACCCGCTCCACCGCGGGTCGGAATTTGTCAAACTCGCGGATGATCTGACAGTTCAGGCTGCTCCCCTCCCTCACAGGCTTGACCACGACCGGCAAGCTCCACGCCGCAACGGCCTCGCGAATCGTCTCCGGTTCAGCCACGGCCCAGCGCGGCGTCGGCAGCCCCAGTTCGACATACTTTGCCTTCGCGGCGGCCTTGTCCATCGCCAAGGCACACGTTTCCGGCCCCGATCCGCAATACGCCAAGCCGCGCCGCTCCAGGATTTGCTGTACTTGCCCGTCCTCCCCGAATCGCCCGTGCAGGGCGACGAACACGCAGTCCACCTCCCGCGCCAAGGCACCGATGTTCTCGGGACCGATGTCCGCGACATAAACCGTGTGCCCCAACGATTCGAGCGCCTTCGCCACCGCCCGGCCGCTATCAAGGCTCACGTCATGCTCCCCCCCAGGCCCGCCCGCAAGAACCGTGATCGCGAGTTTCTGCGCGGTCGACCTCCCGCGAGCCGATGCGTCGTTACGCCGAATCCCGCGAGCCGGGTCGTCCCCGACCCGGTCTTCGACACCGCCAGCCGGCATGTCTTCACGACGGACCCCGCGAGCCGATGTGTCGTTACGACGAATCCCGCGAGCCGGGTCGTCCCCGACCCGGTCTTCGACCCCGCCAGCCGGCGCGTCCCCACGCCGGGCCACATCACCATGCGTCTCCGCCGTCGCCATCGAGTCTCTCCCTATCGCCTGTGGCACCGGCGTCTCGCCGGTGATGCGTGTAGCGTCGGCCCCCCGCGGCCGACGTGAATCAGACAATGTCGCCCCCCCATTTGGGTGGCACCGGCGTCCCGCCGGTGTTTCATCTTTCATCTTTCAGCTTTCGACTTTCGACTTTCGACTTTCGGCTTTCGGCTTTCGACTTTCGACTTCACCAAATCTGCACCTCAGGCTCCAATCGGACGCCGGCATGTTCCTCCACCCGATCACGAACCAACTCGATCAAGCGCAGAACCTCCGACGCCGTTCCCCCGGTGTCCGCCAAGATGAAGTTGGCGTGACGCTCGGACACCCGGGCGCCGCCGACCTGCAACCCCTTCAAACCCGCACGATCGATCAAGGCCCCGGCCGAGTGACCGTTCGGATTCCGAAACACACAGCCCGCGCTCCGCGTCCCCAGCGGCGGCTGCGTGTTATGTTTGTGCATCCATATTCGGCGAAAACGGCGCACCAATTCGGGCGGATCCAACTCCGACAGGCCGAACGTGGCGCCGACGACGAACTCGTCGCCGAGATTGCATGATCGATAGCCGAAACAGAGGTCATCGTGATCGCGCTCGTGAATCTGCCCGTCACGGGCCACAACCCGCACGGACCGAACCAGCGTCCCGATTTCGCCGTAACGCCCCCCGCAGTTCATCCTGAGTCCGCCGCCCACCGTGCCCGGAATACCCGCCAGGTTCTCGAAACCCGCCAGACCACGCCGAACCGTATGCCGCACCAAACGCGTCAAGTCCACGCCCCCGCCGGCCACGACAGTCGCCTCCCGATACTCCGTCCCCGTAAATGCCGCGGCCGTCAGTCGAAGCACCACGCCCTTGACGCCCTCGTCCGGAACCAGAACATTTGCGCCGAATCCCAAAACGCGAATCGGTACGCCGTGTTCGTGACATCGCCGCACGACGTCGGCCAGTTGTTGCTCAGTCTCGGGCTCAATCATGTATTCCGCGGCGCCGCCCAGCCCGAACCATGTCATCGGGGCCAACGGCACATCCCGGCGGCAAACCTCACCCAAGTCGTCGAACAAGCTCATTGGAGATCTTCCATACATCGCCCGCGCCCATCGTCAGGACAATGTCTCCGTCGCAGCCGCGCGCGATGACGTGTTCCACAATCTGCTCGTGATTCGGAAAGTACGTCGCATCCGTACCCCCGGCCCGCAACCGTTCAACCAGGTCGCCGCTGCACACGGCATCGCATTCCGCCGCACTATCACGAACGAAGTAGATGTCCGGCACTAACAGATGATCCGCATCACGGAAGCTCCGAGCAAAATCCTCGAGCAGGAAACGCGTCCGCGAGTGCTGGTGCGGCTGAAAAATAACCCACAATCGGCGCCCCGGGTAGCGCTCGCGGACGGTCCGCAGCGTGACCCGAACCTCCGTGGGATGATGGCCGTAGTCGTCGAGAAGCTGGATGCCGCCCACGTCGCCTCGTTCGCTGAGTCGGCGCTCCGCCCCCGAGAAGCCCGACAGCGATTCGGCGATGACCTCCTCCGAGATGCCGGCATGATGTGCCAAGGCCGTGGCCACCAGCCCGTTGTCCACCTGATGCCGGCCGGGCAGACAATCCAGGCTGGCCCTCAGAAATAACTTGCCGTCATGAAACACGTCGAACCGATAGCAGCCCCGATCATGGGCGATGTTGTCCGCCCGCCAGATCGCGCCGTTACCCGAGCCAAACGTCTCAACGCGAGCGTTCACGCCGCGCAAGGCCTTCGCCACCGCGGCGTCATCGCCGTTCGCCACGATAACGCCGTCGTCCGGAACGCGCTTCGCGAACGCATTAAACGCATCCACGATCGCATCCATATTCTCGAAGCAATCCAGATGGTCTTCCTCGATGTTCAGAATGGCCGCGCACTGTGGTGTCAGATTCAGGAACGACCGATCATACTCGCACGCCTCGACGACAAAGTGCGAACCGTCGCCCACACCGGAACTTCCGCCCAGTTGCCTGCTCTCCGCCCCCACCACAAACGTCGGATCCACCTTCGCCTGACGGAGGATATAGGCCAACATCGCGGTCGTCGTGCTTTTACCGTGTGTGCCGGATATCGCGATCCCCGTCCGCAGGCCCATCACCTGCCCCAGCATCTCCGCGTATTTCAAGCAGCACAGGCCGCGCCGCTGTGCCTCACGAAGCTCGGAATTGTCCCCCTTGATCGCTACCGAGTAGACAACCAAATCGCAATCCGTCGGCACGTTGATCGGCGCCTGGCCGACCCGGATCGTCGCGCCCAGCTCCTCCAGCCGGACAAACGCGGGCGATTCCACCATGTCCGAACCGCTGACGATGGCCCCGCACCGCAGCAACACACCGCCCAAACCGCTCATCCCGCAACCGCCGATGCCGATCAGGTGGATGCGTCGCGCCGCGAATGGACTTGACCAGTGCTGATGCTGTTGCCGCCGAATCCGCCGGGCCACACTGAGCGGCTCCGCGCCAACGCCTACGCTCGTCTGGGAAACTGCTTCCGACATGCCGGGCTCACCTCCATGTGAAGCCGATCGAAAACCCGCTCCGACCGCCTGACGATTCCAAACCGCCCTCGTCGGGCGTCGCGATCCGTGCCGAATAGAATCCGCCGCGGAACGTCACCTGACCGCACCGGCGCCTGTGGCACCGGCGTCTCGCCGGTGTTGTCCGGGCGACCATCGCAGGCATCTTACAAACCTACGCGACCCACACGCAAGGGGTTCAAACGGCCCGCGACAGTCTCGGCGGCCAGCGCTTTGTTTGGCCGCGACCCACAGAATAGCCCACGGCGGAAGCCGTGGGTTCCCGTCGGCACAAGTGCCACTGGGTGCCCCATCCTTTCTGAAAGAAAGGGTGGAAGGCTGCCTCCGCAGTCAGGCCGCGGACTCCCCGCCGAGCGTCGACGCTCCGCCTCGCATATCGGCTCGCCAGGTTGAGACACTTGAGGCGGACCGTGCCGCCGGAAGGCAGCGTCGCCCCCCCATTTGGGTGGCACCGGCGTCCCGCCGGTGATGCTCGTAGCGTCGGCTCCCCGTGGCCGACGTAAATGTCGAAACACCGCCCCACAATGGCATTTCATTCTTCATCCTTCTCCCCTCTCCCTCGCGCTCGTTCGGACTCCCTTCTCGGTCGTCCTCACTGGGTCGCGGCTAAACGTCACGATGCAGCGTATTCCGACTTTCGACTTTTGACTTTTGACTTTCGACTTTCGACTTTCGACTTTCATCCTTTCCTCCTCACCCCCCTCGACGCGCCATCGCAAACAGGGCCTGCGCCATCTCCTCCGCAGCCACGCCACGACCCAGCACCGCCGCACGCCGGGCCATCTGCCGCCGACGCTCCTCCGAACGCATGATGTCCCGAAGCTCATCACGAATTCGTCGGGCATTGTCGCGCGGGTTGTTCGTGTCCTCGATCACGACCGCGGCCTGATGCTTCTCCAGCACCTGGGCATTAGCCAGTTGATGCCGCTTTCGATCAAACGGGTATGGCATCAGGATCGACGGTTTCCCCAACGCCGTGATCTCCGCCAGCGTTGATGCCCCCGCCCGCGAGATCACCAGGTCCGCTGCCGCCATGCAGTACGCCATGTGCTCGGTAAACGCCAAGACGCGCGCCGCCACCCCGTGGGCAGCGTATTGCGTCCGACACATCTCCACGTCGCGTTTCCCCGTCAGATGGAGAATCTGCCAGTCCTTCGCCACACCCCACAGGTCGAACAGCTCCATCACCATCGCATTCACCGAATGCGCCCCCTGTGACGCACCCGTGATCAGCAGCGTGAGCTTGTCCGGATCCAGCTTGGCAAGCTGATAACCCTTCTTGGCCGTCGCCTTCATAAACGCCGGTCGAATCGGGCAGCCGGTGACCTGAACAGCCTGAGCCTCCTCGAAATGCTCCTTCGTCTCCTCCCATTGGACAAAAACACGATCGGCTCGCTTGGCCAGCCAACGGTTGGCCCGGCCGGGCCGGGCGTCCGGATTAAATATCGCCGTCGGAATCTTCAGCTTCGACGCAGCCACGATCGGCGGCCCCGCCGCATACCCACCAAGCCCCAACACCACCGACGGCTCCCGAGCCTCGAAACGCTCGCGAGCCTCCTTCACGGAGCGATACCACGCCGAGACGAACCGCGGCCACCGCCAAGGCCGACTCGGAAACGGCGCCACCGCCTGCTGCACGAGCTCGTATCCCCGATCTTCCGACAGTTTCTTGTCGATCCAGCGGGACGTGCCGAACACAGTGACCTCGATCTCCGACTGCACAGCCTGGAGCGCTTTCGCCACCGCCATGCCCGGATACAAATGCCCACCCGTGCCGCCACCGGCAATCACAAACCAGGGTCTGTTGTCACCCATCTCAACTCCAACCGCTCACGTTATCCCTACGTGCCTGTTGGCTTGCCGTTTGGCGGATCAACCGTCCACGTCATTCCTGCGTGCCTCCTGGCTTGCCGTTTGGCGGATCAACCGCTTACGTTATTCCTACGTGGTTCCTTGTGCCGACGCCTGGCAACATTCGCCATCAACCCCACAAGTATACTCAAGAATATCACCCCCGTACCCCCCGCCGACACCAACGGAAGGCTGATTCCTTTCGTCGGCAACGAAACGGTCACCACACCGATGTTCATTACCGCCTGGAAGCCGAGGATCAGCGTAGCCCCCAACGCCAGCAGTCGCCCGAAATCCGACGCCGCCGACAACATGGCTCGCCGACCGGCCCACATCAAGACGACAAAAAGACCGATTATCGCCACGCCCCCGATCAAACCGAGTTCCTCGCAAATCACCGAGAAGATGAAATCGCTGCGCCCTTCCGGCAGATACCCGTACTTCTGTATCCCCGCACCCAGCCCGCGCCCCCACCAGCCACCCGAGGCAATCGTGATCATGGATTGGATCGGGTGGTAGCCCGCCCCCTGCGGGTCTGCGTACGGATCCAGAAAGGCCAACAACCGGTCGATCCGAAACCGAGCCACGCATATCAGATAAACCACCCCGCCGAGCGCAGGCAGACTAAAGATACCCAAATGCCAGATCTTCGCGCCGGCGGCGACCAGCATCCACGCACAAACGGCCATGAGCAGCACGCCCGTGCCGAGGTCTTCCTTGCCTACCAGTCCTACCACGAGGCCCAACGCCAACACCGTGGGAAGCAACCCGCGCCAGAACCATCGAATCCGGATCCCGAGCCGACCGCACAATGCCGCACAGAACACCACGATCGCCAGCTTGGCAACCTCCGATGGCTGAAAGCTGAGCCCACCCCCCGCGATGCCGAGCGACAACCAACGCCGCGCCCCGTTTCGCTCCTCGCCGAAGACCAACACGGCAGCCAGGAGCCCGATAGCCAGAACCATCAGGAACACCGCCGGCTGAAACACCGTGTCCCGGCGAAGTCGCCACCATTCGTATGGCCACAGGCACGTCACCAGCAGCACGACGAGCGCCACCACCGCGCAGACGCCCTGTCGGAAGGTCGCGTTGTGCAGGATATCCGCGCTAGACGGCGACGATGACAGACTCGCGTTGGCCGAGAACACCATCACCACACCGATGCCGAGCAGCGAAGCCGCCACGATCGTGACCGTCGCGCTGCATCCGGATGGCTGGCTATTGAGTCGAAACATCAGTCATCCCAGTGTAGTGTCTCAGAAATGTAGCGATTTATGCAGACGTCACAACATGGCTTGCCGTTTGGCGGCCCTTCAAAACCAACGGCCGGCTTTGGTTTTCAAAAGATGCAATCTGCGTGAATCACCACACCAGGACAGCGGAGGACGTGGAAGATCGGCATCTGTTCCATTGCTCGCTCCGATCTCCAGACGGCGCCACATCCGTCCTTCATCCCTCAATCCCTAGATCCCTAGATCCCTAGATCCCTCGGCCCCCAGATCCCTTGGTCCCTCGGTCCCTCCACCTCCTACCGCAGCTTCGTCGTCGCCAGCGCCAACGCCGCAAACAACGCCGACAACAACCAGAACCGCATCACGATCTTCGATTCTGCAACGCCTTTCACCTGAAAATGGTGATGGATCGGGGCGACGAGAAATACCCGTTTTCCTCCGGTAGCCTTGAAGTAGCCGACCTGCACAATCACGGACAACGCCTCGATCACGAAGACACCGCCCACGATCAGCAGCATCAGTTCCTGGCGGCAGACGATCGCGACGTAGCCGATC
>JAUVGW010000079.1 GCA_030593565.1 Phycisphaerae bacterium
CGGTGACGATTGTCCGGTTTGCTGGTGTGCGCACTGCCCTTCCTGTCTGCCGGACGTTCCCCCACCCCCACCGACGCCTACCATCGAGCAGCTTCCGGTTGTTCTGCCGGTTTTCCAGCCGAGCATTGAGCCGTTGTTCATTGCCGCCCCGCGCGGCCCTCCCGCATAGCGCACCTGACGAATGAGTGTGGCGACTGAGCGTTTCACCCTTTCTATGAGAATGGGTGAAAGCTTGTCCATGCATATTGCCTATTTCATGGTTCACGAAAGTCGAGCGCACGCTCAGACGTGAATGGCTGTCGTCACCGCGGTCGGTTCTAGTGACCGGCGATCGTCTCAACAAACGAGACCACGCATCGAACAACATACCATAGGAGCAAGCCATGAAGCTTCAAATGCTTTGTTTGGCGGGCGCTGCCGTTCTCGTGGTGTTGCCGCAGGCCTCCGCGCAGGAACCGGCATCCGTCCCGGCGGACTTAGTCAAGGAACTCCGCGAGCTACGAACTCGCGTCGACGCATTGGAAGCCAAGCAGGCCAAGGAGAAGGAGGAATACGAGCGGACGATTGGCGAGTTACGGACCGAGGTGGATCGCCTTCACCGGCAAGGCGGCCCGACCGCTCAGCCCGAGCCGGAAGATGAACTCGAAGCCCTCGTCGAACAACTGACCGAACAGGGCGTCATGGGCGAGGAGGAACCGGGTTTTCTCGAATCCGTGGGACGGGCCATCCAGAGCTCCAACCCCGACATCAGCCTCATCGGTGACTTTCTTGGACACTACTCGAGCAACGAGGGACGTGGATTCGACGATGAGTTCCTGTTTCGCCACCTGGAGCTTGGGATATCGGGAAACATCGACCCCTACGCCCGGGCGGACGTGTTCATCGGCATGGGGCAGCACGATGACGGAAGCTGGCACACACACGTTGGCGAGGCCTACGTGACGTTCCTGACGCTTCCGCACGATCTACAACCACGCATCGGGCGGTTCAAATCGAGCTTCGGCAAGGCCAATCCCCAGCACCTTCACGCGCTGCCGTGGGTCGAATATCCGCTGATCGTTCAGAATTACTTCGGCGACCACGGCTTGTCCGGTGACGGAGTGGGGATCAGTTGGCTGGTGCCCAACAAGTGGGACAAATACATCGAGGTCACCTACGAGATCATCAACAACGACAGTTCACTTTTCGCCGGACAGGATACCGACGATTTCGTCCATCTCGTTCACCTGAAGAACTTCTTCGATCTCTCCGACGCCTCCACGCTGGAACTGGGCGCCAGTTTCGCCACCGCCCCGAACGACGAGGGACACGGCGGGAACCGCAGCATGATCGAGGGCCTCGACATCACCTACAAGTGGCGACCTCCGGAGGCGGGGCATTATAAATCGTTTCTGTGGCAGACCGAACTGCTCGCCGCCCAGGCCGACCTGCGCCAAGGACAGGAAACGAGCTGGGGCTTGTACAGTGCCGCGGATTACCAGTTTGCCCGGCGATGGGTCGTTGGACTGCGGTATGACTACTCGCAGATGCCTTACAGCTCCAGCCGACACGAGCACGGCTACTCCACGTACCTGACATTCCTGCAAAGCCCTTACGTGCTCATGCGGTTGGGCTATATGTACACCGACCGAAACTTCCGGCTGTACGGTGACAAGGACGAGCACGAGCTTTTCCTTCAGTGCATCTTTAATCTTGGTCCCCACCGTGCCCACAAGTATTGACTTGGAGGTCAACTCATGCGAATGACAAAACAGCAACATCTCCTGATTGCCGTGGCGTGGATCTTGGCAGCCGCACCGTCCGTTGTCGAAGCCCAGGAAAAGCTGCGCATCGTCACGACAACCACCGACCTGGCTTCCATTGCCCGCGCTATCGGCGGCGAGAAGGTCGAGGTTTCCTCGTTGGCGACAGGCCGCGAGGACCCGCACTTCATCGCCGCCAAACCGAGCTACATGATGGCTGCGCGCAAGGCTGATCTGTGGATTCGCGTCGGCCTGGAATTGGAGATCGGATACGAGGAGCTGATCATCGACGGCTCCCGCAACAGCAAGATCCGCATCTCCACGCCGGGGCATCTCGACGCGTCCCGAGGCGTGTTGCGACTCGAGGTGCCCACGCAGAAGATCGACCGCTCGATGGGCGATGTTCATCCATTGGGTAATCCGCACTATTGGACCGATCCGCTCAATGGGCGCATCATGGCCAAGAACATCGCCAAACGCCTCCAGAAACTCGCGCCACAGCACGCCGAATACTTCCAGCAAAGGCTGAAGGCGTTTTATCGAGAGCTGGACGAACGTATGTTCGGACCCGATCTGGTCGCCAAACTCGGCGGCGGAAAGCTGTGGGCCTTACTGTTGAAGAACCGTCTGGACAAGGTGCTGAGCGAACCCGGGCAACCGCCGCTGGGAGGATGGCTGGCGACCATGCGGCCGCACGCCGGCAAGGAGATCATCACGTATCACCGAAGCTGGACCTACTTCGCCCATCGGTTCGGGCTTGTCGTCGCCGGCGAACTGGAACCCAAACCGGGCATCCCGCCCAGCCCCGGCCATGTGGCCGCTGTCATCAATACGGCAGGGGCCAGGCAGATCAAGGTCCTGCTGATGGAACCGTTTTACAGTCGAAAGGCCCCCGATCTGGTTGCGTCGCAAACCGGAATCACGGTCGTGCAGTGCGCGAACACGGTCGACGGCCAACCGGAAGCCGTCGACTACCTGGCCATGTTGGACAACATTGTCGCCGGCGTGTCGGCGGTGCTCGGATCATAAACCGGCCCAGCGAGTCGGCTCGTCTCGATCCGGTCTTCCGCACGTGCGATACAGGAGTCGCCCCATGGAAAGACTGTATGAATCCCTCCCGTTGCTCGTGATGCCGTTCGCCGCGTGCCTCGTCATCGCCTCGCTGCATTGCTACATGGGGCTGCACGTCATTAAACGGGGCGTGATCTTCGTGGACCTGGCGCTGGCCCAGGCCGCCGCGCTCGGTGCGGCGGTCGCCCTGCTCATGACCCCGCTTGTTTGTCCCGAGCCCCACCAGCATCAGGACGCCCCCCATGCAGCCACCGTTACCGAGACGACATTGGCCGCGGAACTGGACTTGGAAGGCGATGGCGCAGTGGAGTCGCCAGTGATGGACGCCAGGAGCGAGATTCCCGAATCCTCCGAACACGCGTCGCACGGTTGCGGCCACGAGCACGGACACGAACACGAACATGGCCATGCAACACTGACGTACGGCATGTCCCTGTTGTTCGCTCTATTGGGGGCCGTGGTGCTGTCGTTTGGGCGACTGAAGGACGAGCGCATCCCACACGAGGCGGTCATCGGGATCATCTTCGTCGTCTGCGCGGCCCTGAGTGTGCTGATCCTGAGCAAGGCGCCCCACGGACACGAGAAGATGGAGGCCATGCTGGTGGGCAGCATCCTATTCGTGAACTGGCGGCAGGTGGTCATCATGTTGCTGCTATATCTTGTTCTGGGGATCATCCACGTGGCCGTCCGCAAGCATTTTCTCGCAATCTCGCAGGGTGTGACCGCGGCGGAGAAGGTGGGCAAGCGCGTTCGCCTTTGGGATTGCCTGTTCTACGGATTGTTCGCCCTGATGGTGACCCAGTCAGTCAGCATCGCGGGCGTCTTTGTTGTCTTTAGTTACTTGATCATCCCGGCGGCCTGCGCCGCGCTATTCGCCGATCGGTTCGGCTCTCAGCTCGTGTTCGCCTGGGGGGTGGCCGCGGTTACCACGGCGATCGGGCTCGCCTTGTCGGCGATCGGGGACATGCCGACCGGATCGTCGCTGGTGAGCTGCTTTGGCGCGGTGCTGGTGTTGTTTGCACTGATTCGAACCATAATTCCGCGAAGGAGTACATAGCATGAAGAAGACAGATCCAACAACCATCGCATTACGAATCGTGCTCGTGTTTGGTCTTCTGTTTGGCGTGGCCGGCTGCAACCAAACGGTAGTCGGTGAACTGGCATCGTTGTCCGGCGCGTATGTAGGTGACGTCGTCACCTCTGTCGTTACCGGCGGCCTGCACCGCCTCCTCGGCCTCGAAGACGGTGACTCGGCCGACGAACACACAGCCGATTCAGACGCGCTCCACGACCACGATCACTGATCCGCGAAGCCGTTTGCAGTACAGCGCAACGTGGGCGGCGACTATGCCCAGGAGCCCCCGAGCTTGTCTGTGTTTATCGCTCAGCCGGGGTGGCATGGGTTAGCGGAGCCGCGCTCGGCGGCGGAGCTTACCCGTGGGAAAGGAGCCTCGATGTGTCCACACGGGTAACGAGTGGGGCACCCTGAGGGGTACCCCACTCGTTACCCATGCCACCCCGGCTAAACACGTACAAGTGACCGGCGCACGACAGGTAGGGTTTCATGATGAGGGCACGCAGATTACTATGGCGTCTTCGCTTCGGGCCTGGCGCGTCGCCTGCCAGGGCGGGCTTTCGTCGGGCGTCGGAAGGCCTGTCGGCCGGAGATGGCGACGCGAAGGATGCCCGCGGCCCGGCTTGACTTGTTTGACCTGAACCTTGACGGCAGTTGCTATGAGTCAGTCGTCCGAACAACAGGCAAAAGACGTCATCCTCGATTCTATTGCCGACGGTGTGTTTACCGTCGATGAGGATTGGCGGGTTACGTCATTCAACCGGGCTGCCGAGCAGATCACCGGCGTGCCGCGGCGGGAGGCGATCGGGCGGAACTGTTGCGACGTCTTCCGGGCCAGCATTTGCGAAGGCGAATGCGCCTTGCGAGAGACGTTGGGCACCGGCCGGTCGATCGTGAATAAGGCGATTTACATCCTCGACGCCAAAGGCCGACGCATCCCCATCAGCATCTCGGCGGCGGTGTTGAAGGATGCCGACGGCCGCGCCATCGGCGGCGTGGAGACGTTCCGCGACCTGAGCATGGTCGAGGAACTGCGCAAGGAGTTGGAGGGGACATACACATTCGCGGACATCATCGGCCGCAGCCCCTCGATGCAGCAGCTTTTCGCGCTGCTCCCCCGGATCGCCGAAAGCAACAGCACCGTGCTAATCGAAGGCGCGAGCGGCACGGGCAAGGAGCTGTTCGCCCGGGCGATACACAATCTTTCACCCCGCCGGGACAAGCGTTTTGTTGCGATCAACTGCGGGGCGCTCCCCGATACGCTGTTGGAGTCGGAGCTATTCGGGTACAAGGCCGGCGCGTTTACCGATGCTCGGCAGGATCGGCCCGGTCGGTTTGCGGTGGCCGACGGCGGCACGATTCTGCTCGACGAAGTGGGGGATATCTCGCCCGCCATGCAGGCTCGACTGCTCCGCGTCTTGCAGGAAAGAACCTATGAACCGTTGGGCTCCACCGAACCCATTGGGGTGGACGTCCGTGTCGTTGCCGCGACGAACAAAGACCTCGGCAAGCTCGTTCGCAAGGGCGTGTTCAGGCAGGATTTGTTCTATCGCATCAACGTGGTCCGGTTGAAGTTGCCTGAGCTGCGCGACCGTCGGGAGGACGTTCCGCTTCTCGTGGAGCGGTTCATCAGCAAGTTCAATCGGCTTCAGAACAAGGACATTGTCGGTGTTTCGGACGAGACGCTGGCCATCCTGATGGAGCACGACTACCCGGGAAACGTGCGTGAATTGGAGAACATCGTCGAACACGCATTTGTCCTTTGCCGGGCCGGCTTGATCGAGCCCTGCTGCCTGCCGCCGACACTGCGCCGGGAAGCCGACGCTCCTTCAGCGCGTGGGAAAGGACCGCGCACGCTGAAATCGCTCGAGACGTTGCACATCGCGGACGCGCTTCGGCGGCATGAAGGCAACCGGACCGCTGCGGCAAAGGAACTCGGCATCAATCCCAGCACGCTGTTCCGCAAGATCAAATCCCTGGGGCTCAATCTACCGCACCAGGATCATCCAAGCTAGAAGCGACAGAGATAGCAAGGTGCGTTGGGATATTTGTTCTATGCGAACAGGCTTCTAGTGCTCCGACACGCGTGGTTTGATGGACCCGGTTGGGTGCCACGGGCAGCTTGTCTGCCCGTGAACACTGGCGGGCGAGCCGCCAGTGGCACCCATCAATTGAGCTGCGATAGAGCACTATCTTACGCCCCCGAGTGTGAGTTCCTTGCAGTAAATCAACAACGCCGGGCAGAGGTTGGGGCAACCCTCGAAGCGTTTCAGATACTCGTCATTGAGCCAGTAGTAGGCGCAGTAATCGTACTTGTCATCCGCTGGTTTATTCTGATGCAGCCGCAATTTTCGTTGGGCGCTGTTCTCTCCTCTGTCGTCGAATTTCCAATACGGCCTGGTGAAGCACATCATGAGGCGCTGTGGGCAATCGTTGTCCTTGTACTCATTGACTTGGTCTTCGGCTTTTTTCAGCTTGGCGCACAGAGGCTTCCAATCACGAGCATCTTTGCTGAGCCAGATGGCTTTCGTCTCCGCGATGAGTTGCTGTTTGCATCGCGTCGTTGCCATCCACCAGTCGACCCGCCCTTGGCGGTTGGAATCTCCGTCGTGCTTGGGGATCCTCTCGTTGGAGTATTCTTCAAGCGCCAGGTTTCCCGCTTTGAATGCCGCAGCGGTAAGGTGCCCCACAATGCTGCGCTCGGTGTACCACCAGGGGACATCATCGGTGTTCTCAATATACCGGTCATAGAGTTCCCAAAGCTCGTTGAAGACAGGCTGGATGATGCGATCACAGTGCAATGTGCCACGCTGAGCTTTATCCGAGTAAAATACTCCGCACGTGGCATAGGTGCTGATTCCGGTGGTTTCTGAAGGGTGAATCGCTGTCTCAATCATGGGTGTTCTCCTTTTCGTATGCGATGAAGGTTCGCGTCGTCGTCCTGTGTCCTATTCGGCGTCCTCATGTCATCTCGTGAGGACAAGATCAACGAAATCACACACAAAACACAGTATTGCAATTTGCAGGTCCGCGCGCCTGCGATCCATTGCACAGTGCAAGTCTTCCCTGTTGTCGAAGTAAAGCATGGCTGCCCTTAACTTTCTTGTATAGCAGACGTTATCCACATCATGGCCGTCATGCACCCATGCGGCACGCGATTTGCACTATTCACCGGTGATGAAAGTGGCAATTGCAACGTGGTCCGGCCGAGTCTCGCCCGTGTTTGACGTGGCGAAGGTGCTGCTCATCCTCGACCTCAACGGGGAGGTCGAGGCAGGTCGGCAGGAGGCCGCCATCGAAGAAAGCGATCCAGACGCCCGCGTCCGGCGGGTGACGGCACTCGGCGTGGACGTCCTGATCTGCGGTGCGATCTCGGGGCCGCTCGATGCCATGTTGGCATCGACAGGCGTTCGAGTGATCTCGCACACCTGCGGCCCGGTGGAAGACGTTCTCCGGGCATTTGTCGCGGGGCGGCTGCCGGACGAGGCATTCCTGATGCCGGGTTGCTGCGGTCGGCGGCAGCGTGTCCGGGGTCGACGGCGCGATGGCCGGTGCAAATTCGACACTCAGGGAGGTACAGCATGAAAGCCGTAGTCACAGCACAAGGACCGGACATGGCGAGCAAGGTCGATCCACGGTTCGGACGCGCCAGATTTTTCCTGGTGGTGGATACCGAGACGGGCGAGTTCACGGCACACGACAACGTGCAGAATCTCGACGCACCTCAGGGTGCCGGCATTCAGGCGGCTCGGAACGTGGTGGGCCTTGGCGTGGATGCAGTGGTGACCGGGAACGTCGGTCCCAAGGCGTTCACGACCCTCCAGGCAGGTAACATCAAGACATACATCGGCGCGACCGGGTCGGTGAGTCATGCCGTGCAGCAACTCAAGGCCGGTCAGCTCGAATGTGCGGGTAAGCCCAATGTGGAGGGCCATTGGGTGTAGGTCAAGGATATCGAAACGACCTTGTCGCTAGAAAGACAAGAAAGGAGAAGCTGAAATGCCAGCAGGTGATGGAACCGGACCGATGGGCTTCGGCCCGAGGACAGGACGAGGCGCAGGTTACTGCGCCGGCAATGCAATGCCTGGTCATATGAACCCGATGTCGGGTCGAGGACGAGGGCGTGGCCGGGGTCGAGGACGCGAAGGACGTTACGGGTACGGTGTGATGGGCGTTCCCGGCGGACCACCCAGCTATGGGGTCGCGCCTTATTACGCAGCACCCTCGCGCGAGCGGGAATCGCAAGCACTCCGAACCCAAGCGGAGCATCTTGAAGGCACGCTCGACCAGATCAGAAAACGGCTCGCGGAACTCGAGGCCTCCCAGGAAGGCGGGAGATGATGACGCCACGCTGCGCCCCCTGCGAAATCAAGGAATGCAGAAGCGGGAAGGACTGCTTCGCAGCCGCTGATAGGGACCGACCGCTTTATGAGGATGGGCGAATCGGCCGATTGCACAAGTCTGCTTCGGCGATTGAAGCCCGCCACTATTGCAAGGAGCCTCGGCTGCGCGAAGTGATCTTATTCGCTGAAGAACTAGGCTGTCGCCGCGTCGGATTGGCGTTTTGTATTGGTCTCGCGTCGGAGGCCCAGGTGATCGAGGAAATACTGTCCCGCCGCTTCGACGTCGTCTCGGTTTGCTGCAAGACGAGCGGCATTGCCAAGAAGACCGTGGGGCTGGAACGGATTAACACATCAAACGACGAGGAGGTGATGTGCAATCCGGCCGGACAGGCGGAGCTATTGAACGAAGCAGGGACCGATCTAAACATCCTTTGCGGGCTTTGCGTCGGGCACGATGCCATCTTCGGTATGACGTCGAAGGCCCCGGTCACGACACTGATCGTCAAGGATCGCGTTTTGGCGCACAACCCTATCGGCGCCGTTTACAGTCAATACATTCGCAAGAGACTTCTGGCTGGCAGCGAGGGGTAAAGAGCCTATCGCATTAAGTATGGCACCGCCTTCCCGGCGGTGGAAGCACAGGCGAGAGGCCTGCGTCACAGGGCATACTGGAACAATCGTGAAGCCAGTCTGGGCAAGAGCCCAGCAACCTGGTTTGGTTTGAGGCAGGTACGGGCGGGTGAAGATCAGTGTGACCGCCACACAGCGCGTTTCACGACGCGAAAGGAAGGACTGCGATGAAAACGGCAATTACGGCTGCTGGAGCCACGTTGGATGCAAACGTCGATCCACGTTTCGGACGATGTGCCTACTTCATTATCATCGATGTGAACACCATGGAATTCGAGGCCATCGAAAACCCCAACGGCGCGCTTGGCCAAGGGGCCGGCATCCAGTCCGCGCAGCTTCTGGCAGGAAAGGGCGTGAAGTACGTGTTGACCGGCAACTGCGGTCCCAATGCATATGAAACGCTTTCGGCGGCCGGCATCGGTGTGATTCTCGACTGTGCAGGTTCCGTCCAAGACGTCATTCAGCGTTTGAAGGCGGGGCAACTTAGTACTGCCGCCGGTCCGGATGTGGCCGGCCACGTGGGGATGGTCGGCTCGCCCTCTGATGCACAGGACCAATCCGCACCCTCCCGGCAACCGCCTGGACCTGGTTTAGGCATGGGACGCGGGTCCTGCGGCGATGGGCAAGGTATGGGTCGGGGCAGGGGCAGGGGCAGGGGGATGGGCCGTGGTGGCGGCGGCATGGGCAGGGGTCGCGGAGGCACGCGGTGACGCAGAATGACGAGGTCAAATACAACGCATACACAAGACAAGCGGACAGCATGAGAATCGCGATTGCAAGTGGCAAAGGCGGCACGGGTAAGACGACCGTGGCCACCAATCTGGCGTATGTTGCGGCGCGCAACGGCCGTAGCGTGGCGTACGTCGACTGCGATGTGGAGGAGCCCAACGGCCACATCTTTCTGAAGCCTGAAATCACGCACAGCGAACCTGTCGGCATGTTGACCCCCCGGGTGGATGAGGAGAAATGCACCCTCTGCGGGAAGTGCGGCGAGATCTGCCAGTACAGCGCGATCGTCTGCGTCGGCCGGAAGGTACTGGTCTATCCCGAACTCTGTCACGCGTGCGGCGGTTGCTGGCTGGTCTGTTCGGAGGGCGCCATTGTCGAGGTTCCCCGCGAAATGGGGTACCTAGAAAGCGGCCGTGCCGGAGCCATTCGGTTTGTGGGGGGGACACTGAACGTCGGTGAGGCAATGAGCCCCCCCGTGATCAGGGCTGTCAAGGCGGCCGTGCCGGAGGCGGATCTGGTCATCGCGGACGCTCCGCCTGGAACATCGTGCCCAGTCATAGAGAGCATTCGGGATTGCGATTTCGTCGCCTTGGTGACTGAGCCCACGCCCTTTGGACTTCATGACCTCAAGCTTGCCGTTGAGATGGTACGCGCGCTGGGGCTCCCGTTCGGCGTCGTTGTGAATCGCGCAGATGCCGGCGACCAGGCGGTTTACTTGCACTGTCGTAAGGAACGCATCCACGTCTTGGCAGAGATCCCGGAGGATCGGAGGATTGCCGAGGCGTATTCCCAGGGCAAGATGATCTGTGAGGCCCTGCCGGATTATGGGCCGCTGTTCGAGAATCTGCTCAGTACGGTTGCTGAAGAGGCGGTCATTCAGACAGGAACTGTAAGTCATGCGTGAATGGGTCGTCATCAGCGGAAAGGGAGGAACCGGCAAGACGTCCATCGTGGCGTCCTTTGCCGCCCTCGCCGCCCCGTGTGTGCTGACGGACGCCGATGTGGACGCGGCCGACCTGCATTTGCTGCTCGATCCGCAGACGGTGCATCGCGAGAATTTTTCGGGTGGCTCTCGAGCGAGAATCCGGCCGGGACATTGCCTCGCGTGTGGTAAGTGTGAGGAGATATGCCGTTTCGATGCGATCACCCGCGACGGCCCGGGAAACGGGAGGGTTGACAAGACTTACCGCATCGATCCGATCGCTTGTGAGGGTTGCGGCGTCTGCGCGTATTTCTGTGCGGAGAAAGCCATCGAATTCGGGCCGGTTGTGAATGGAGAGTTGTTCGTCTCCGAGACACGGCACGGGCCGATGGTACACGCCGCGCTCGGGATCGCTGAAGAAAACTCGGGCAAGCTGGTGAGTCTCGTCCGCACGAAGGCGAAGGCCATCGCAGAGGAACGGGGACTGGACCTGATTCTGATCGACGGTTCGCCGGGCATCGGTTGTCCGGTGATCTCCTCGATCACCGGCGCGGATCAGGCGCTCGTGGTGACAGAGCCGACATTGAGCGGGATCCATGATCTGCAACGAGTCGTGGACCTGACCGCGCACTTCGGCATCGAGACACAAGTCTGCATCAACAAATGGGATGTGAACCCCGGCCTCACATCAGACATCGAAGCCGAGGCTCACCGGCGCGGCGTGCGAGTCGCCGGGAGGGTGCGGTACGATCCGGCGGTAACCAGGGCCCAGATTCACGCCCAGGCGGTCGTTGAACGCAGATGCGACGCCGCTGATGACGTTCGCAACCTCTGGAGGAATCTGAGGGAGATCGGAGACTGAGATGGCGTCCGACTTTGAATACTCCGCTGTTGCGGTTGACCACGCCCAAAATCCCCGCAATGTCGGGGCGTTGGATTCCTGCGACGCGCACGCCCGCATCACTGGGCCCTGCGGCGACACGATCGAGTTCTGGCTTCGGATCCACGAGGGACGGGTCCAACAGGCGAACTTCATCACGGACGGGTGTGGCTCATCGGCGGCATGTGGGAGCATGACCACGGAACTGGCCACGGGCAAGACCGTCGACGAGGCATACTGCATAGAACAGAAACACATCCTCGATGCGCTTGGCGGTTTCCCGGAGGAGGTCCAGCATTGCGCACTCCTAGCCGCCGACACGCTGCGCGCCGCCTGTGAAGATTTCATCATGAAGGATCGGCCGGAGCACGAGGGTAAGGCAGCGTCCTCCGACTCCAGCGACACTTGCGACAGCAGTTCTTGTTCATCCAAGACGCGCGGCCGGGACGAATCCGAACAGGAGTTTGCCGAAAGACAGGAGCTGGAAAGGCGTCTGTGCCGCATACAGCACAAGATCCTCGTCTTGTCGGGCAAAGGTGGAGTCGGCAAGAGCACGGTGGCCGCAAACCTCGCGGTGTCGCTGGCGCGAACGGGCAAGAAGGTCGGTCTGCTCGACATCGATGTGCACGGACCGAGTATTCCCAAGCTGCTGGGGCTGGACGACCGTCAGATTGTAGGAACCGACGAAGGAATGGCGCCCGTCAGGCTAGACGACAACTTGGCGGTCATGTCCATCGGGTTCCTCGTGGGCGGCAAGAACACGCCCGTCATCTGGCGCGGCCCGAGGAAGTCCGGCGTGATCCGCCAGTTCCTCAAGGATGTAGCCTGGGGCGACTTGGACTATCTTGTGGTGGACTCGCCGCCCGGAACCGGGGATGAGCCGTTATCGGTGGCGCAGTTGATAGGTTCGGGGGCCGGCGCGGTGATCGTGACCACGCCGCAAGACGTGGCTATCGCGGACGTACGGCGCTGCATCTCGTTCTGCAACAACCTATCCTTGCCGATCGTTGGGATCGTAGAAAACATGAGCGGTTACGTCTGCCCCAAGTGCGGGGAGAGACTCGACCTGTTCAAGACCGGCGGCGGCAAGTCCTTGGCCGAGGAAACGAAGGTGCGCTTCCTGGGAACGATTCCGATTGACCCTGACATCGTTACTTCTGGAGATGCCGGTCGGCCCTTCGTCGACGCGCAAAGGCAAACCTTAGCCGGCCAGGCGTTTGCCGGTATTATCCAGTCGGTCTTGGCCCAATGGGGACAAGCCCATCTGACCACTGAAAGCAAGAACAGAAGCAAGGAGAATCATTCCATGAAGATTGCCATTCCCGTTGCGGACGGACATTTGAGCGCCCACTTTGGCCACTGCGAGGCATTCGCAATCATCGAAGCCAACGAACAAGGCAAGGAGATTGTCGGCAAGTCTATGCACAAGGCGCCGCCCCATGAGCCTGGCCTGCTTCCTCGCTGGCTACACGAGCTGGGCGCCAATGTGATCATTGCCGGCGGCATGGGGCAGCGGGCCCAGCAGCTATTCGCGCAAAGCGGCATCACCGTCGTCGTCGGAGCCCCCGCTGAGCCTCCTGAGCAGTTGGCATCCGCATACTTAAGTGGAACGCTGCAAGCCGGAGAGAACATCTGTGACCATTGAGTCCGCACAAGTCGGCTTGCGGAGCACGCGAGAACGGGCACATTCGCGCTGCGTGGTCTGCGGACATGCAAACAGTCTGGGTCTGCGGCTCGACTTCTCGGCGTCCGATGACGGTTACGTGCAGGCCCGTTTTGATTGCGGCCGGCCGTTTGAAGGTTATGCCGGGATCGTGCATGGCGGCGTGATCGCCTCACTCCTGGATGGGGCGATGACCAACTGCATGTTCGCTCGCGGCATTCCGGCATTGACGGCGGAGCTGACCGTGCGCTTTCGGCACCCGCTGGTCATCGGCACCTCGGCGGTGGTGCGCGCCCGGCTCGAGCGATCGACACCACCGCTGTACGTGTTGAAAGCGGAGATCGTGCAGGATGCTCAGGTCAAGGCGACCGCCTGCGGGAAGTTCATGGAATATGCCTGCCAGCCCGTTGAGAAAAGGAAAACAGCGGCCAGGAACACCGATCTCGGCCATGAAGAGCATCGGCGAGACGCCGATGCTCCGCTGGGCGCCGGTGCCACAGTTATTCAACGGGCTGCCATGCGGGGGATGGAGGAGCGACGTTCTTATGAATGACATCGCGCGTGTGACGGTGCTCGTTGACAATTGCGTCCAGGGGACCGACTTGTTAGCAGAGCACGGCCTGGCGTTCTGGATCGAGATTCGGGGACGGCATCTGCTCATCGATACCGGTCAGGGCAGGGTCCTTTCCCACAACGCACAGCACCTGGGTATTCCGTTGGATCGACTCGACACCGTCGTGCTGAGCCACGGCCACTACGATCATACCGGTGGGCTGCATCAGGTATTGCAGGCCGCGCCGCAAGCCAGGGTGTATGCCCACCCGGCCGTGCTCGGCGGGAAGTACGGCCGCAAGGACGACGGAACGAGCAGCGATATCGGCATGCCGTCGCCTTCGAGCGCAGCGTTGCGCGAACGAGGCGAAGAACTGGTTTGGACGGAAGGCTCCGCGGAGGTAGGCGGGGGGTTGTTCGCGACGGGCGAAATCCCCTGTCGCACGGATTATGAAGACACGGGGGGGCCGTTCTTCACCGACGGAGAATGCCAACAGGCGGACGCCATCCTGGATGACCAGGCGGTGTTCTTTGAATCGAGGCTGGGTACCGTCGTGTTGCTCGGTTGCGCCCACGCCGGCGTCATCAACACGCTTCAGTACATCCGAGAGCTGACCGACGCCAGACCGATTCACACTGTCATCGGCGGGATGCACCTGGTGACGGCCTCGCGGAACCGCATGGATCGCACCATCGAAGATCTCCGCCGGCTGGATGTGCAACGTCTCGGTCCGGCACACTGTACGGGAGTTGCCGCCACGGCGGAGCTGTGGAACGCCTTCCCGGGAAGGTGCTTCTCGTGCGGTGTGGGCTTGCAGATAGAGTTTGAGATTCCGTGAGGCGATGGGATCGTCGGCAATACCGGCAGGCATGATCCCCACAGATGTAGCGTCGGTCCCCTGTGGCCGACGCTACATTCGGCGTCACAGCCCGCCGAATTCGTCATGGACCCGTTTGATAAGGATAGAAGCGTATGAAGGAACACGATATCGCATCGACGGACACACTGGCCGTACACGCCGGAGTGGGAAGCAACGAACACCTTGCCGTCGTCCCTCCGATCTACCAGACGTCGACCTTCGCCTTCGACAGCGTCGAGCAGGGGGCGGCCCTGTTTGCAGGCGAGCGTCCGGGGTACATCTACTCTCGCATGGGCAATCCCACTGTGGAGGGCCTGGAGAAGTCCGTCACCGCGTTGGAGGGTGGTTACGCGGGGCTGGCTTGCGGCAGCGGCATGGCGGCCACTCACACGACGTTGGCGGTTCTATTGCAGAACGGCGACCATCTGGTCTGTTCCGACGCCGTCTACGGCCCGACGTGTACGTTGGTCGATACCGTTCTGTCGCGGTTCGGCATCGAGTGCACGATGGTGGACACCTCGGACCTGGATGCCGTCAAGCTGGCAATGCGCCCCAATACGAAGGTTGTCTTCGTCGAAACACCCGGCAACCCCACGCTGGTCATCTGTGACCTCGAAGCAGTGTGCCGCATGGCTCACGCGCACGGAGCCCAGGTGGTGGTCGACAACACGTTCATGACGCCTGTTTTACAGCAGCCGTTTCGCTGGGGCGTTGACGTGGTCGTCCATAGTCTGACCAAGTTCCTAAACGGCCACGCGGATGTGGTTGGCGGCATGATCGTGGTCAAGGAGGAATCGCAGTATCCGACGTTCCGAAAGATGCTCAACCATCTTGGCGGCGTGCTCCCACCGCTGGAGTCCTTCCTCGTACATCGCGGTATCAAGACGCTGGCCTTGCGGATGCAGCGGCATTGCGAGAATGCGATGAAAGTGGCTGAGTTTCTCGAACGGCACCCCGCCGTCGAGTGGGTCCGTTTCCCCGGATTGAAAAGCCACCCCCAGCACGAGATCGCGCAGAGGCAGATGAGCGGTCCGGGCGGGATGATCAGCTTCGGCCTCAAGGCCGGGTTGGAGGCCGGCCGGAAGATGATGAACGCGGTCAAGCTTTGCGGGCTGGCGGTCAGCCTCGGCGGCGTGGAGTCGCTCATTCAGCATCCGGCCAGCATGACGCACGCCGGCATGGGCCCCGATGCGCGGAAGCGGGCGAACATCACCGACGGTCTTGTGCGCGTGTCCGTCGGCATTGAAAACGCTGACGACATCATCGCCGATTTGGATCAGGCGATGTCCGGCTGAATGGCGTAGACCTCGCGCTGCCATCAGGCAGTGTATGGGCATGTGTCCATGACACAATCGGCGGCGTGGTGCCACTGGCAGCTTGCCTGCCAGTGTCCGTGTATGGCGCTATCTGTTGACGCACTGGCGGACAAGCCGCCAGTGGCACCCATTGGACGCTTCGGAGTATTGCCGCCTAAACTGTCATGGACCCTATGGGCATGTGTCACGTGATCGCACCTTGACATGATCGCCATGCGTTGTTACTCCCGGAAACAGCATTCATTGCGGAAAGTCCAGGTGCGACGGAATGGCCGACCTTTTTGGCGTGCTTGTCATCGGACTCGTCGCCGGCTCACTCGGCGGGCTGCTCGGCATCGGGGGTGGGATCGTTCTGATTCCCTTTCTCCGCTTCTGTATCGGGCTGTCCCCTGCATACGCCGCGGGTACCTGTGTTGTGGCCGTGTTCTGCACGACGCTGTCCGGCAGCTATCGCCATTACCGGCTCGGGCACGTTAATGTGAAGTCGGTCCTCCCGGTGATCGCGGCGGGTGTGGTCGCTACGACCATCTTCTCATTTGTTTTCCCGTGGATGGCCGAGCGCGGCCGATGGTTGGATCTCGGAACCGGCCTCGTGTTCACCCTGATCTCGGCTCGCATGATCATCGCGGGGATCTGCGAGTTGCGCGGCAGTGGCGCGGCCCCGCCGACTGACACGAATCAGGTACGCGGTTCGCTTGGGCACAAGCTTGCCATCGGAACGGCCGGCGGTGTGCTGCCGGGCCTGCTCGGGATTGGGACCGGCGGGATCATGGTTCCGGCATTCACATTGGTTTTGAAGGCGCCGATCAAGGCCGCCATCGGTTGTTCCTTGACTTGCTTTGCCGCGAATGCCCTGGTGAGTTCCATGTTCAAGTATACTCAGGGCTATGTCGATTTGGCCGTCGCCGGCCCCGCCTGTGTCGGGACACTCGCGGGGGCGTACCTGGGGGCAACCTTGAACCGCCGGTTCCCCTCGGCGGGGCTGAAGATGATGTTCGGCACCGTGTTTGCGTATGTCTCGCTGAAGTTCATTCTGTCGTTTGGCGGGGTTCGGATATGAACAAGGCAGGTGCGACACACGCCCTGGAAGCGGCCAGGGCCAAGTTCGCGGAGATCGTCGCGGAGCAGGGCCTGCTTGATGCCGACGTGGTGGTCTCTGTGTCGGCGTTGACCGCCGAGCAGGCCATCGGGCGCCCGTCGCGACGAGATTACCCCATCGTTGAAGGCAAGGAGCATCTCGTCGAGGCGGTGGTGGATGGCGCCAAGGGCCATGCTTTCACGGACGCGCCGCACGATTTCAGCGGTACGCTACGTGACGTGATGGCGCTGCCGCTCTCGTCAAGCCGGAATCGCGCGGTCTTCGTTGCCGTGCTTAACGCGGCACTGCGGTCGCTCGGGATGCTCGACGCCAGCCTGCACTGCCGCGACGACGATCCTGAGAAATGTGCAAAGGAACTGGCCGACCACGTTCATGAAAAGTGGGGAAAAACCACGGTGGGCCTCATCGGATTGAATCCCGCCATTGCTGAGTCGCTCGTCGGCGTGTTCGGTTCTGAGAATATACGGATGACTGATCTGAATCAGAAGAACGTCGGGGCCGTCAAGTTCGGCGTGACGATCTGGGACGGTAAGTCGCAGACGGAGGAATTGATCCGCCGATCCCGCGTCCTCATCGTGACGGGCACCACACTCGTCAACGGCACGTTTGACGGCATCTGGGATCAAATTCAGAAGCACGGCAAGGACTATCTGATCTTCGGCGTGACCGCGGCAGGCGTTTGTAAGTTGATGGATTGGGCCAGGATATGCCCCTATTGTCGCAGTGAGTAGACCCTTGAAGACGATGAATCCCGGGATGGAACATTTGCGTACGTTGTCACGCGAGGAACTCCTCAAGCTCATCAACATCCATGCGAAGAGCTGGCTGGCGCACGACGGCTGCTGGTTTCTTGCGGCCGAAGAAACGTGTGGGATGGAGACGGCGATCGTTCTCGATACGCGGGCCTGTGAGCTCTTTACAGCCGCCGAGGCCCGGCGAATCATGAAG
>JAUVGW010000083.1 GCA_030593565.1 Phycisphaerae bacterium
CGCCCGGATCACGATCAACCGCCCGTTCAACTTCAACGCCTACAGCACGCCGGCGCTTCAGGAGTTGGCGGCGGCTTTTCAGGACGCCTCGTGGGACGACAACGTGGCGGTCGTCGTCTTTACGTCGACCGGCCACAAATCGTTCTGTACGGGGGGAGACGTCAAGGAGTACCAGAAGGAGTACACGCAGAAGCCGCGCGATTACTGGAAGTACATGTGCTGCTTCAAGGACTACATCGAGTCGATCACGAACTGTTCCAAGCCCGTGATCGTTCGGCTCAATGGGATGGCCGTCGGCGGTGGGAACGAGAGCCAGCTTGCCTGCGACCTGGCCGTCATGAGCGAGCACGCGTTTATCGCGCAGGTGGGGACGGGCGTGGGATCGGTGGCGTGCGGTGGGTCAACACAATGGTTGCCGATCCACGTGGGCGATCGCACGGCGCGGGGCATTCTGTTCCTGAACCAGCGGTATCCGTCCTTCACGTCCTTGGCCATGGGGCTGGTCAACATCGTGGTGCCGACGGTCAAGGACTCCAACGGCACTTTCCGTACGACATTCACGAATGGTCGTACGTTCCTCGCCGATTGGAACACGGACCCGTGGGAAGACCCGTTTGAAACGCGGGCAACGCCGGACGAAATCAAGAAGGCGCTCAAGGACAAGGACGGTTACTCGATCGACCTGTCGCGACTGGATGAGGTCGTGGCGGATGTGTGCAACCAGATCGTTAACAAGTTCTTCGAGTGCACGCGGTACACCAAGGCACAGGTGAACTACTGGAAGGATGCATCGTGGCACGCCACGGCGGGTCATGCGCGGGATTGGCTGGCGACGCACTACACGAGTCTCGAGCCGCATGAGGGCATGACGGCCTTCGTGGAGAAGCGCAAGGTCGATTTCGTGGGGATGCGGAAGCGAATGGCGGATCCGAACGGATCAAGCGAGTTTTTGTGGGGCCCGTATGCCCAGACGTGCCCGAAGTGCGAGGCGAAGGGCATTCCGGCGTTCTTTGAATTCTGCGGCAAGTGCGGCGCAGCGCTGAAATGAGTTGGTACCACAGGCATTGTCTGGCCGAGCCGGGCCGTGTCGGCCCGGTGGTCGTCGCGGGATGCACCGGCTTGACACAAGCCGGCTCTGAAAAGGTGGAACATGACCATGATACTTGAAGGTATGAAGGCGATTGTGACAGGCGGGAGTCTCGGGATCGGCGCGGAGATCGCGCGGGAGTTGGGGCGGCAGGGGGCGAATGTGGCCCTCAACTATCGCCGGCACGATGCCGAGGCGAAGCAGGTCGTCGCGGACATCGAGGCGATGGGGCGTAAGGGTTTGGCGGTCAAGGCCGACGTGGCGAGCTTCGACGACGCCCAGCAAATGGTGGACAAGGTCGCGGAGCAGTTCGGCGGGCTGGACATCCTGGTCAACAACGCGGGGATCAACCGCGATGCCGTCAGCTGGAAGATGACGGAGGAGCAGTGGGACCAGGTGATCGATACGAACCTGAAGGGCTACTTCAACTACATCCATGCGGCGGTTCCGATCTTCCGGGAGCAGAAGTCGGGCAAGATTATCAATGTTACGTCGATCAACGGCCTGCGCGGCAAGTTTGGGCAGACGAATTACTCGGCGTCGAAGGCGGGGATCATCGGTCTGACGAAAGCACTCGCGCGCGAGCTTGGCCGGGCGAGCGTGAATGTCAATGCCGTGGCGCCGGGGTTGATCGAAACGGACATGATGAAGGACGCCCCGGAGAAGGTGCTCGAGGCGGCGCTGGCGGAGATCGTGCTGGGCCGACTGGGCAAGCCGGAGGAGGTTGCGACGGTCGTTGCGTTCTTGTGCAGCGAGGCGGCGCGGCATATCACCGGGCAGGTGATTCAGGTGGATGGCGGACAGTATATCTGAATTGCGAATAGCGAAAGTGAGTAGTTGCTGGCTGGTGTGAGATAGCTTTGCTGCGAGGGCGCGGGAAGGGATTCCCGATTAAGTGGGTGCGAGAAAGGATTCTCGCACCAGCGACTATGTGGGTTTGTCGGCGATTGGTATGAGGAGTGAATCGTGGAACTGAGCGACATTGTGGCGATTAGTGCGGTGCGGACGCCAATGGGGCGTTTTGGCGGGACGATCAAGGATGTGGCTACGTACGACCTTGGCGCGACTGCGATTCGTGCGTCGCTGGAGCGCGCGGGCGTGGCCGGGGACGGTGTCGACGACGTGATCTATGGGAGTTGTCGTCAGGCGGGGAATGGTCCGAACCCGGCGCGGACGGCGTCGGTTAGGGGCGGCGTGTCGATGACCGTGCCAGTTCAGACGATCAACATGGCGTGTCCGTCGGGGATGCGGTGCATCGCGCTGGCGTCGCAGGCGATTCGGCTTGGCGACAGCAAGACGGTCGTGGTCGGCGGGATGGACAGCATGAGCACCATTCCATACCTGCTGAAGAATTGCCGATGGGAAGGTTTCAAAATGGGGGACCGGACGCTGCTGGACGGGTGGGCGGACAGCATCGATCCGCTGTGCGGTGTCGGGATGGGGGCGACGGCTGAGAATCTGGTGGACAAATTCAAAATACCGCGCGAAGAGCAGGATCAGTTCGCCGTCGAGAGTCATCAAAAGGCGGCGAAGGCGCAGTCGAGTGGGTGGTTCGACGAGGAGATCGTGCCGGTGGAGATACCGGCGAAGGGCAAGAAGCCGGCCGTCACGTTCGACAAGGACGAGACTATTCGCGGGGACACGTCCATCGAGAAGCTGGCGAAGCTGCGGCCTGTATTCAAGAAAGACGGGACCGTCACGGCGGCGAATGCGTGCGGTATGTCGGACGGTGCGACGGCACTCGTGTTGACGTCTCGCGAGCACGCGAAGGCGCTGGGGGCGAAGCCGTTGTTTTCGCTAGTGGCATATTCAAACGTGGCGGTGGAGCCGCAGACGATGGGTGAGGGGCCTGGCGTTGCGATTCCCGCGGCCCTGAAGAATGCCGGCATGTCGCTCGATCAGATGGACTTGATCGAGGTGAACGAGGCCTTCGCGGTGCAGGTCCTGGCGAACGAGCGCGTGCTGAAGTGGGATCGGAGCAAGGTGAATGTCCATGGCGGGGCGATCGCGCTGGGGCACCCTACGGGAATCAGCGGCGCTCGAATCGTCGTGACGCTGTACCACGCGCTGAAGGGGACCAGCGGCGAGCTTGGCATTGCGAGTATCTGCGGCGGCGGCGGCGTGAGTATGGCGTTGATTATCAAGCGGGAGTAGTTGTCAGTTAGGAGTCGCGCAAGAAAAACGTGAACGGTTGATCCGCCAAACGGCAAGCCAGTAGGCCAGCCAAACGACACAATTGGTCCTATTGTTCCTGCGCGATGCCTTATCCGTTATCCGTGATCGATGGTTCCCGGGCTTGGTGTGTGTGGGGTCGAGGATGGCGGGCAGGATGAAGGCGGTGGCATGTGAGTGATTACGAGTTCCTTGATGTGAGCATGGACGACGGTGTCGCGACGATCACGTTGAATCGTCCGCCGTTGAACGTTCTGCACAATCCCATGATGGGCGAGATGAACGCGGTATTGGAGGCGGTGCTTTCCGGGGGGGACTTGGCGGCCGTCGTGATCCGGTCTAACGGCAAGGCGTTCAGCGCGGGTGTGGATGTGTCCGACCACACGGTGGAGAAGGTTGGGGAAATGATCAGCCGCTTCCATGCGATCTTTCGGAAACTGGCGTCGACGGATGCCTTGACGATCGCGGCGGTGCAGGGGGCGGCATTGGGGGGCGGGTGCGAGCTGGCTTGCTTCTGCGACATCGTGCTGGCGTCGGATCGGTCGAAGTTCGGTCAGCCGGAGGTACAGGTCGGCGTTCTTCCGCCGGTGGCGGCGTGCATCTTTCCGTTGCAGGTCGGGATCAAGAAGGCAATCGAGTTGAACGCGCTGGGGGCGACGATCAAGGCGGACGAAGCATTGCGCCTAGGCTTGGTGAATCAGGTCTATCCGGCGGACGAGTTCGAGTCGTCCGTTGACGCGTATCTGGGCGAGATTCGCAAGCTGTCGCGGCCAGTGGTTCGATTGGCAAAGCGGGCGACGGTGATGGTCGCGCGTGAGCAGATTCTGTTGCACCTGGAACGTGTCGAGAAGCTGTATCTGGAAGACCTGATGAAGTTGTCGGATGCGCATGAGGGAATCGCGGCGTTTATGGAGAAGCGCAAACCGGCATGGAAACATACGTAGGCTAACCACGGAGATCGCAGAGAACACGGAGAGAGAACGAAGAATAGGTTGCAGTGAGCCGGCGTGTTTTCACGCCGGACCGGGCCGAGGACGGCCCGGCTCGCTTTGGATTGCTCGCTTGGATTGCGACCGAAGGCGGGGGTGCGATATCTGTGGTGAGAAAGTGATAAAGAGGGTTCCGTCATGAAGGCAGTGGTATTTCACGGTAAAGACATTGGGTTGAAGTTCGAGGATGTTCCCGTCCCCGCGATTGGGATTGACGAGATTCTCGTGAAGGTGGCGGCGTGTGGGGTTTGCCATACTGACCTGCACTACATCGATCACGGCGTGCCGACGTTCAAGAAGCCGCCGATAATCCTGGGGCACGAGGCGTCGGGGATTGTGGAGGAGGCCGGCGCGAACGTGACGAATGTCAAGAAGGGACAGCGGGTGCTAATGCCTGCGGTCTTGACGTGCGGCCGGTGTTCTGCGTGTCGCGAGGGGCGCGAGAACATCTGTAGCAACATGAAGATGCTGGGGAATCATCTCGACGGCGCGTACGCGGAGTATATGGCGGTACCGGCGAAGGATGCGTTGGACCTGCCGGAGTCGATTCCGTTGGAGGAGGCTAGCGTTATCGCGGATGCGCTCTCGACGCCGTACCACGCGGTGAAGAATCGTGCACGGGTGCAACCTGGGGACCGTGTGGTGGTTTTTGGTTGCGGCGGCGTCGGCGTGAATGCGGTGCAACTGGCCGCAGCCGTGGGCGCGTATGTTATCGCGGTGGATATCAACGACCGCAAGCTACAGTGGGCGAGCGAGTTTGGCGCGGCGAAGACGATCAACGCGTCGCAGGTCGATCGCATCGACAAGGAAATCAAGAAGCTGACCGGTGGCGGCGCGGACATCGCCATCGAGGTCATCGGCAACCCGCGGACGATCGAGCAGGCGTTCGAGTGTGTTCGCGTCGGCGGGCGTTTGTGTGTGGTGGGGTACACGCACGAGGCGATTTCGATCGTGGCCGGCAAGATCATGTTCAAGGAACTGGAGATCGTCGGCTCGCTGGGATGCCGGCCCGTGGACTATGTGCCGCTGATCCGGATGGTGGAACAGGGCAAGGTCGATGTGGCGAAGATGGTGACGCATCGATTCGGTCTTGATGAACTGTCGAAGGCGTTTGCGGTGATGAAGGAGGGCGTGTCCTTGCGGTCGATCGTCGTTCCGTAAGAGCCCGGCGGTGTGGTTTATCACGGAGATCACATAAATAGAGATGGGGGGCGAATGAGCCAAGGAGAGTGCCTTGCCCAAAAGGATGATTGCACGTTGCGGCTATCAGTGTGATCTATGTCCAGCCTTCAAGGACAACATCCGAGGGAAAGATGATCAGCAGGAGGTTAGTGATGGATGGTTTCGGTACTATGGGTTCCGAATCCCACCAGATTCGATTCACTGTGACGGGTGCATTGTGAAGGATGCCGACGATCCCCGCAGGATTGACCCAGCCTGCGCGGTACGCCAGTGTGCCGAGAAGCGTGGTCTGGCCAACTGCGCGCACTGCGATGAGTATGTCTGCGACGAACTGGCTGAGAAACTTGTGGACGCAGACAAGATCGCGAAGCGCGCCGGCACACCTGTTCCACAGGCAGATTATGCTCGCTTCATAGCGCCTTATGACAACCGGAAGGTGCTGGAGGAGATACGTAAAACGGAGTGACGGGCAATGCTGTGTGAAGGCCAGCTTGGGATTCATCCGCCCGGTGCGTTGGGTGTGGCGTTTTTCGTTCATGCCGGCGCCGAGTGTTTCATCGGGCGCGCGGGGGACGGCATTACGCAGCCGCTGATGGATGCGGGCGCGCTGAATCTGGATGACCACGGCAGGCTTCGTTCGATTCCGTTGCGCGATCGCATCTTCGCGAACCTGCTGGAAGCCGACTCCCAGGGGTGCGTGCCGGAGTTGCTGTTTGTCTGCTGTAACCCTGTTCAGCTTGACGATTGGTCGCGGGAGTTGACGCGCTATTTGGAGAACCTTGCGGAGCGAGGTCGTCTGGGATCACCGGAGGACATCCGGCGGGAAGTGCCGATCCTGTTGGTTCTGCCGAACGGCATCCTGTCCGAACAGATGCTGCAGGTGTATGAGGAGTCGTTGAGCGAGTCATTGTTGATGGGGCGATTGCCCGGCGTTGACGAGGGGATGTTGCCTGTCTTGCTGGACCGTGTGGTCCGGGGCGTTTCATTGCAGGCGGGCGGGCGACGGGGCGGTGGGAAGGACACGATTTACGTGCTCGAGCGCAAGGGCTCGCTCGTCTTCGCAGGGGGCGGGGAGTTCGAGCGGGATCGCATCGAAGCGATCCTGACGAGCCACGACTACTCGTTCACGCATGCCCGCGGCATGCCCGGCACGCGCGTCGAGTTCGACAAGGCGATGATCTCGATCGTTCTGAACGTGGGGGGGCTGATCCACATGGTGAAGCCGGATGGCGAGTTGATCGACCTGCGGATGGGCGATCTGTGCAAGGATCCGTCGAAGGGCGAATTCGTCCGCACGATTACGCGGGCGGTGTTTGATGTCGGCAAGGCGGCGGGCGCGTATCCGGTGGGGGCAAGGTATGATTCGGTCTGGGTCAAGCACCGAGATACGATCCTTGCGCATGCCGGCCATGTGACGAGTTCGCTGAAGACATTTCGTGATGCGCTTGAAAGCGGGCTGAACAGTGTGCAGCTTTTCTCGAACGAGGATTGGATTCTGTCGCCGCTGGTGCGCTATGCGGCGAATGCCGGTCTGAAGACGGAGGCGGTGTTGTTCAACTCGCTGAAGCATGACGTGCAGGCGGCGATGGCGAGGGCGATTCGCTATCGTGACCGGCAAGCGGGTGGCGGCGATTCGAGGATGAGCAAGATGAGACTGACCGCACAACGCAATTTCGGCATTGAGCTTTACGAGGCTGGCCCGGATGACATGGTGCTGATCGGCACGATGCTCGACACGGAACACCTGGTGAAGCTGGAACTGAACGTCCACTTGCCGGACGAGCAGATCACGCGCAGTAAGCTCGATATGATTCGGGTGCCGTTTCCGGTTTGTCGCGAGGTGGAGTCGGTGGCGGACCGCCTGGTGGGTCTTCGGATCGAACGTGGAGTGATACAGGAGACCGCCCGGCGACTGGGGGGGCACGTCGGATGTTCACACGTGAAAGAGCTTGCGACGAATCTGGTCTACTTTGCGGCGTCGAGCCTGGTGCAACATCGCCTGGGCGTCGATCCGATGAACGCGGACTACGGCGCCAAGTCGCCGGAAGAGCGCTTCAAGCTGACGAGGGAATTGTTGAGCGATTCGTGTCTGGCGTATTGTCAGACGACGGCTGACGGTCTCGACGAGCGGATCGGGATTCGGAAGCTTGGCAACACGCATGCGCATCCGTTGCCGCTGGGGGAATATGAGCCGTCGCTCGGCATGTTGCTGGAAGATCGCGCCGGTCGGTGGGCCGACCGGGTTTACCTGAGGTCGTGCACGGGAGATCGGGAATCGGCCGTGACGTGGGCGGAGTTTGCCGCGCGTGTTTCCCAGATCGCGCGCCATCTGCTTGAACAAGGGATTCGTCACGGTGATCGGGTGGGTGTGATCTCGGAGAACCGTGCCGAGATGTACGAACTCGAGGTGGCGGTGATGTCGATCGGCGCGGTGACGGTTCCTGTTTTCGCGGGTTCTCAACAGCGCCAGATTGCGTACGTGCTGGATCGTGCCCGGCCGCGCACCATAGTAGTCTCGGGAAAACACCAACTCGACAAGATCGAGCGAGACAGACACACCTCGATCAAGACGTACTACTGCATGGACTTCGACGCGGATTGTCGGGGCTGGGGTGCGACCGCATTCGCGGAATTGACGACCGACGGCGGGGTTTCGGATCGGCGTTTGGAGGAAGTCGTGCGGGGTGTTGCGCCGGACGATCTGTGCATCATCATGTACACATCCGGTACGACGGGGGCGCCAAAGGGCGTTCGATTGTGCCATCGACATTTGATCTCCCAGCAGAAGGCCATGTCGTTGATGTGGGACATCGACGAGAACGACGTCTATATGAACTACCTGCCGTGGCACCACAGTTTCGGCGGGCTGTTCGAGCGATTCATGACGTTATACAATGGCGCCGAGCTGTGTCTTGATGACTCCCGGGGCAAAGACCTGGCGAGGATGATCGAAAACTGGAAGGCCTTCGATCCGTCGGTGTTCTTCAGCGTGCCGAGGATTCACGAACTGCTGATCAACGAATGCGAACAACGGCCCGAGGTCGAGGAGATCATCTTCGGCGGCCGGCTGCGTTTCGTTCTAACGGCGGGTGCGTCGCTGCCGGCCCACGTGGAGGCGGCATATCACGAGCGAGGCATCCCGATGTTGGAAGCGTGGGGGTTGACGGAGACGTCGCCCTGTGTCACTGCCACGACGAAGGACGCCGGTTGGCAAAGCGGCTATGTCGGTTTTCCCCTGCCGGGTGTGTCGGTGCGTATCAGCGACGAGCAGGAGATCATGGTCCGGGGGCCGAACGTCATGGAGGGTTATCTGGATGCCGTGGAGGAAACGGCGCACATGATCACGGAGGACGGCTGGCTTTATACCGGTGACCTGGGCGAGTTTACGAAGGAAGGCCTGCGGATCTTCGGCCGCAAGGATGGGACGTTCAAGCTGACGACGGGCGAGAAGGTGCACCCGCAACGTGTCGAGACTGCCTTGATCAATGAATCGCCGTACATCAAACAGGCGGTGGTAGTCGGCGGGGGGCAGAACTTCGTGGGGGCGTTGATTTACCCAGACCTGAAGAATCTGGAGGATTGGGCCGCCAAGGGCGGTGTGGCGTCGCAGGATTTGCTCGACGAGCCGGTCGTGCGCGACTTGTATGGCAAGGAACTCGCGCGAGTCGCATCTTCGGTTGAGATCAAGTATGAGCGCCCGCGTCGGGCGATCCTGGCGACCCACGAGCCGACGTTGGAGAACGGCGAATTGACGCCGTCGGGCAAACTGATGCGCAAGGCGGTGATGGGCAATTCGAAGGACCGGATCGATGTGTTGTTTGCGGCTCGTCCGCCGGCGGATGTTATCCAGGTTCAGTGAGGACATCGCGCGGTCGAAGGGATTGAGGGATCAAGGGACCAAGGGACCAAGGGATTAGGGGATCAGGGGATCAGGGGACCGGGGGATTGAGGGCTACTACTGTTGACCCGCGCGGCTTGCGGGCGGCATTGATTGTTTGCATTGCAGAGACCGCTGAGGAGGAAGAACTCGGCGAGAAAGTAAGGAGTCGCACAAGAATAACGTAAATGGTAGATCCGCCAAACGGCAAGCCAACAGGCCAGCCAAGCGGCACAATCGGTCATGTTGTTCCTGCGCGATGCCTAAGAAAGGTTGCTTGTGAAAGGTGAGTCGCGAACAAGTGTAGTGATTTCTGGTGCGGCACGGACACCGGTGGGAGTGAAGTGCGGCACATTGAGTGGTTTTTCGGCCGAGGATCTCGGCGTGCTGGCGGCCGAGGAAGCGATTTGCCGTAGCGGGGTTGCGCGCGAGAAGATCGACGCGTCGATCGGGGCGAATGTGTACCAGTTCACGGCACCCGGTTGTCAGGACATCTATTTTCCGCGCAACGTGGCTTTGCGGTGTCATCTGAACATCGAGACGCCCGGCCTGCTGGTTCAGCGCATTTGCGGGAGTGGTTTTCAGACGGCGATCTGCGCGCTCCAACAGATCATGCTGCCTGATGCCGTCGATGATGCCAAGATCGTGTTGTGCGTCGGGGCGGAGACGATGTCGCGCACGCCGCGTATCGACCGCTCGCCACGACATTCGGGGGCTTCGTTTTGGGAGTTTGTGGAGGGCGGCGCGGCCGAGGACACGATTCTTGCAGGGCTGAATCACGATCTGGCCGAGACGGCGATGATGCTGACGGCGGATGAATACGGCCATCAAATGGGCGTGACGCGGCGGGAATGCGACGAGCTTGCGGAGTCATCGCATGCTCGTGCGCGGGCGGCGTACCGCGGGAGCCATTTCAACGGTGGCGACATGCTGCGTGGCGTGTTCGCGGTGGATTCGAAGGATCTCGGCGGGCGACCCGTGTATCTGGCGCACGATGAATGCGTGCGAAACACGTCGATAGAGACGCTCGAAAAGCTGCCGGGCTTCACGCCGAACCGATTGGTCTCGCCCGGGAATGCCAGTGAGATCAGCGACGGAGCCGGGGCGGTGATCGTTGCGGACCGCGCGACGGCGGAGGCGCAGGGCATGCCGACGCGATTCGAGATGATGAGTTATGGCGTGGCAGGTGTCGATCCCCGCGTGATGGGTCGGGGGCCGGTGCCCGCGATTCGGCTGGCGCTGGCCAAGGCGGGGCTCGAGCAGAAGGACATCGGACTGTTCGAGATCAATGAGGCGTTCGCGGCGCAGTATATGGGCGTCGAGAAGGAAATGAAGCTGGACCGCAAGATTGTGAATGTCAACGGCGGGGCGGTGGCGATCGGTCATCCGCTGGCGGCGACGGGCACGCGGCTGATGGTGGACTTGATGTATGAGATGGAGCGCCGCGGGGTGAAGTACGGCTGCGCGTCGGCGTGCATCGGCGGCGGGCAGGGCGCCGCGGTGGTTCTTCGCGATACGGAGCGGGATTGAATCGGTGCGAACCGCGGGCGATAGCCCGTGTGGATTGATGAAGTTGATGGCGTTCCATATCGGCGCGTCACCGTGTGGGTTGGGAGTTGCGCAAGAAAAATGTAAGCGTTTGATCCGCCAAACGGCAAGCCAGCAAGCAAGCCAAACGGCACAATCGGTCATGTTATTTCTTGGCGATGCCCAACAGTCCGTGGCAGAAGGCAAGACAGCGGTTCGGGAACGCCGTTCCCGACCATGAAGACCACCGGCGAGACGCCGGTGCCACCGTCTTGTCACGGGCCGTGGCCCGTGGCTCGCGTGAGGGAATCGTCGTTCGACGAAGATGAGGATCAGGTTATATGAAGCGCGCGTTTTCATTTGGCGACAGGTCGATTGAGGTAGCCGTTCAGCGGGTGAACGGGGTCGAGTGTGTGGCGGTCATCGGCGCCGGGACGATGGGGCAGGGCATCGTGATCGATCTGCTGAACAAGACCGACTGCCGGGTCGTCGTGCTGGATGTGCAGGCCGAGGCGTTGAAGCGTGCCGAGTCGAAGCTGGCCGGGCTGTGGAAACAGCAGGTCAAGGGCATGCAGATTCGTGAGGAGGACGCCAAGGCGCTCGCGTCCCGCGTGAAATATACGCAGAAGTATGGCGACTTGAAGAAGGCCGACATCATCTGGGAGGTGGCCACCGAGCAGGTCGCGATCAAGGCCAAGATCTTCGAGGCGATTGAGAATACTGTTGAGCCCGAGCGGATCGCCGCGGTTTTTTCAAATACGTCATCGCACACGACTGCGGAGTTGGCGGTGTTGTTCAAGTCGGGAGCGTTTCGAGAGCGGTTTCTGACGGTTCACGGCTACTTCCCGTTCGAGGCCAACCGGCTGATCGACGTGATGAAGGGCAAGTATGCGTCGAGCGAGACGTTTGCGTTCGGCGTGGTGTTTGCCGATCAGATTCTCGAAAAGACGGTCGTGGCGCTGCCCGTCGATCATCATGGGTACATCACGGATCCGATCTTCCAGGGCATGGGGGCGATTGTTTCGTGGGATGTCAAGACCGGCCGCGATATCATTCAGCTCGGCGGACTGTGGGACCTGTTCACGGCCAATCCGTTCAGTGTCTTGGATCAGACCGGGCATATGCCGTACACGGAGTCGTCGCGACATCTGGGTGAGGCGTTGCCGAAGACGGATCGGCTACGCGGCCTGTATCTGCGCGACGGCAAGTACTTTCCGGACTGGATCGGCAAGCTGGAGAAGGACGGCGACATCGGCGTGAACTCGCCGAAACGCCGCGGATTCTACCAGTGGAGTGAGGGCGGGCGTCCGCGGCCCGAGAAGGTGCTTGATCCGGCGAGTGGCAAGTATGTACCGATTGGGACGATTTGCCGGAAGGATTTCTGGTCGTTCCATGAAGCGGCCGCGCGTGATAGCCGTGACGGGAAGATCAAGAGCGCGGATTCGCTGTTTCACGTTGCGTGTGCGGATGACGCCGGCGGGCGAGCGTTTCGAAGGTATGCCTTGCCGATCTGTCTGTATGCATTGGACATGATCCAGGATCGTGTGGCGACGCCGGGGCAGATCAACATCTCGACGCGGGCGGGTTTGCGTTACAAGGTCGGTTTGGTCGAGGTGGTCGACGCGCTGATCGCGCGATTGACGATTGACGGTGTTCTGGACTTGATCCGCCGTGCCCGCGCCGAGAATGCTGACGATCCGTACATCGTCGATATGCTCGACACGGAAGGTGAGACGGGGCCGCGCAAGGGCCTGCCGTGCCTGCTGCACGAAATGAAGAAGCGAAACATCACGCGGCTGCTTGGGTACGGGGAGTATTTCGGCACGCCCGTGGCGGAGGTCGATTTCGATACGGGCACGTATCGGGGCTGCTATCCGGACATCAAGTTTTATGAGCCGTTCCCGCGTGATCGCGTCGTGAGCATCGTGTTCAACAATCCGATGCGCGGGAATGTGTGGAATAGGGCGGGACTGGATCAACTTGCGCATGCGTACGGTCGCGTGCTGAAGTTGCATCGGGAGGGTCGCTGCGGAGGCGTGTTGTTCAGTGCGGGTGGTGACGGGATGCGGATGCTCGGCGCGGATGCCCGCGAGTTCAACCGCGGCTGGTTTGAGCGTACGAAGGGATATGTGCCGTTGGCGGAGGCGGATGCGGCGGCGTTTACGCGTAAGGGCATGGGGCTGTTTCGGTTGATTCAGAAAAGTCCCGTGGCGACGGTCGGCGTGTTCGGTGAGAAGTGGGGCGGTGGCGCCGAGTTCACGTATTTCCTCGACCTGCGTTATGACGTTCGGGTGGAGGGGTTCCAGTTTGACACGCTCGATCGGAAGACCATCTGGCAGAAGAAAAACACGTATAACCAGCCGGAACTGGACTATGCCATCCTGGGCGGTTTCGGTGCCGTGGGCGAGCTGAAACGGCTCGGCATGGGGGACTCGGTCATCTTCGAGATGTTTGATGAGGGCATGACGGCGGACCGGGCATATCAGGTTGCGCTGTCCAACGGTGTGTTTGACGAGGAAGTGGACGCGCTTCGCCGCGGGTATGAACGCGTCCGACTGATGGCGAAGGATGCGCCCTACTCGCGGGCGCTGTTCAAATTGCAGCTTGCGCGCGGCATTGATGACGAGGCGCTGTCGCGCGAGACGGGGGAGATATTCAATCCGAAGAAGAATCCGTTCATCAGCACGGGCTTGCTGGCGCTACTGGATCGCGGCGCGCGGGTGCCTAAGATGGACTATGCGTGCAAGGGCATCAAGCTTCCGGGATGGGATTATCCGGAGGGAGACGGCGCGGCCGACACGGGTGAGGTGGAATAAGGAGTAGCGTAAACGGTTGATCCGCCAAACGGCAAGCCAGTAGGCCAGCCAAGCGGCACAATCGGTCATGTTATTCCTGTGAAATGCTTGCCCCCCCGTAGGAGTTTGTTTGGGGAGTGTGATGTGAATGGCGGGTCGTGTTCATCTTGTAGTGGCCACGGTTGTGGCCCATTAGACAGTCAATGGTCGACGGTGGGCCAGGGCCCACAGGCGACAGATAGTTCGAAGCGTATGGGAGACCCCACGATGGGAAATCAAGCCGTGCTTGACCGGGAGACATTCGAGACGTTTCGCAATTGGCGCGTGAACCGTGCTGAGTATGCGAAGGCATGGAAGGAGCGGACCGGCAGGAAGATCATTGGGTATTTCTGCACGTATGCTCCCGAAGAGTTGATCTATGCCGCGGGCATTCTGCCGGTGCGGATCCTCGGGAGTCACGAGGTGCAGGACGTGACCGAGCCGCACATCTTCGCGATGTTTTGCCCGTTCTGTCGGGACTGCCTCGCGCAGGGGCTGAAGGGGCGGTTCGACTATCTCGACGGGATCACGATCGCACAGTCATGTCTGCATATTCGGCAGGCATTCACCAGTTGGCAGAAGCATGTGCCGATCGATTACAGCTACTACCTGCCGATGCCACATCATGTTCAGAGCGCACGCGCGACGCCGTTTTTGGCGAAGGAACTCGAGTTGTTCAAGGCGTCGCTCGAGGAGTGGACCGGTAAGAAGATCACGGACGATGCCATTGACGAGGCGGTCGAGATTCACAATCGGAACCGCGAGTTATTGTGGAAGGTGTATGAGTTGCGAAAGGGCGACTCGCCACCACTGACGGGTGAAGAGGCGATGGAGATGGTGCTGTCGTCACAGATGGTGGACAAGCAGGACCACAACGCGGCGCTCGAGAAGGTGCTCGCGCGACTGTCGAAGCGAGATTCAACGCGGCCGACGGGAACGCGACTGATGATCCTCGGCAGCGAAGACGACGATGTCGAGTTCATCAATATGGTCGAATCGTGCGGCGCCACATTCGTGGTGGACGATCACTGCACGGGGACGCGGTATTTCTGGAATAACGTCGAGTCGGCCGGCGATCGGCTGACGAGCATCGCGGACCGGTATGTCAAACGGGTTCCGTGTCCGACGAAGGACTGGCCTGATCGCACGCGTGTCGAGCATGTTATCAAGTTGGCGAAGGAATATGACGTCGCCGGCGCGATCGTGATGCAGCAGAAATTCTGCGATCCGCATGAACTCGATAATCCGGCATTGACGAAGGCATTGAAGGACGCGGGCGTCAAGACGCTGTTCCTCGAATTCGATGTTACGGTGCCGATCGGGCAATTCAAGGTGCGGGTCGAGGCGTTTCTCGAGATGTTGCAGGATGATGATCTGTTTTGAAGGATCGTGAATGTGCCGGGGATTAACCACGGAGCACACAGAGATCACAGAGAGGATGAAGGCGAGTTCAGTGAAGCAAACCCGGAATGGCGGGTTGTATGTGCCGGCAGGGCGCGACGCGGCCGACAGGCTTGACTGAATCGGTGAAAGGATATTATCGCGATGGCAACCAAAGCGAAGTATAAGACGGCTCCCCTGAAGTGTTGGAAGAAGGTGAAGGAGCTGCGCCTGAAGTATTATGAGGATTATGCCAAGGCCCATGAGCGCGGCGGGCTTCGGTGGGTGGGTGGGGCCTGGACGTTCAGCGCGATTCCAAGCGGCCTGGGCGAGGATGTCTACAGTCTTACGAGTGAGCCATACGGGGCGAGCATCGCGGCAGACAAGCAGATGTCGTTGCGATGTCTGGAGGCGAGCGAGAAGGCGGGCTATGCGCGCGATCTGTGCGCATACATGCGTAACTACTGGGGTTCGATTCTGATTAACGAGTATGCCTTCGGTGGGACGTTTCCGAAGCCCGATTTCATCTGGCAAGACCATATCTGTTGTAGTCACGCCAAGTGGTATCAGGTTGTCAGCGATCTTGAGGGCGGGCTGCCGAATTTCTGTGTCGACGTTGCCGTCGGTCCCTACGAGGAGGTGGCGCCACACAAGGTGGACTACATTGTGGAACAGATGCAGGACGGCATCGAGTGGATGGAGAAGGTGACGGGGCGGAGGTATAACGACGACCTCCTGATCGAGGCGGTGAAGAACGAGTTTCGGAGCACGTCGCTGTGGGCGGAAATCTGCGCGATGAACAAGCAGGTGCCGGCGCCGCTCGAGGAAAAGACGATGTACTCGTTATACGTGCTTGGCACATTGAACAAGCATGACCGGTCGACGGCCGACTTCTTCGAGGAGCTTCGCGACGAGGTCAAGGAGCGTGTTGACCAGGGTATTGCCGCGATACCGAACGAGCAGTGCCGCCTGATGTCCGACACGCAGCCGCCGTGGGGATTCCTGAGCATCTTTCGTTACATGGAGGAGTTCGGGGCGATTTCCGTCGGATCGTTGTATACGTTCGGCCTGATTGGGATCTGGGAGGACAAGCCGGACGGTTCGTGGGGGCCGCGAACGACGCCGATGGACCAGGGCATCGAGATTACCAGTCGGGAGCAGGCGCTGCAGTTGTATGCCGACTGGACGTTGGCCAAGCCTGAGTGGCAGCATTTCTACTCGCCCCACATCAAGACCAAGATGATGGCGCGCATTGCCAAGGAGTGGAAGCTCGATGGAATCATGCTGCACTACAACCGGGGTTGCGAGGGTCTATCCATCGGTATTGCGGAGAACCGTCTGGGGTTGATCGAGGCGGGTTATCCGGTGATGTCGTTCGAGGGAAACATGGGTGATGAGCGCGAGTTTGACGAAACCCGCGTGAGGGCGCGGTTCGACGCGTTCATGGAGACATTGGGTGTGGCGAAGGTTGGCAGAGCGTGAGGTTGGAATCAGCGATCAGCGGATAGGAGTCGCGCAAGAGTAACGTGAACGGTTGATCCGCCAAACGGCAAGCCAATAGGGCAGCCAAGCAGCGTAATTGGGCGGTCAAAGCCTTGGGAGATTGATCGAGATGATAACGGCTGGAATCGATATCGGAGCGAAGACCGTCAAGGTTGTGGTGGCGGGGGACGGCAAGGTGTTGGGCAAGGGCTTGGTGCCTGCCGGGCTCGACACGACAGCGGCAACGGAGCAGGCATTCGACAAGGCCTTGGCTGATGCCGGTCTGAGCAAGGACAAGGTCGGCGGTATCGTGGCCACGGGGACGGGCCGCAAAGACTGCACCTTGACGGACCGGGAGATCACCGAGGTCGGGGCGGCGGCGAAGGGCGCGGTTCAAGTGTTGCCGTCGTGTCGAACGGTGATCGACGTGGGCGCGGAGGAAGGGCGGACGATTCGGTGTAACGGGGCGGGTAAGGTGATCGATTTCGCGTTCAACGAGAAGTGTGCCGCGGGGGCCGGGACGTTTGCGGAAGGCATGGCCCGGGCGCTTCAGGTTCCGCTCGAGGAGCTGGGGCCGTTGTCATTGAAGTCCAAGAAGGCGACGCAGATGAACGCCCAGTGCGCGGTCTTTGCGGAGTCGGAAGTGGTGACGTTGATCCATGCCAAGACGCCGCGAGAAGACATCGCGCGCGCAGTGCTGGACGCGGTTGCCAGCCGGATCATATCCATGGTGAGGAAGGTGGGATTCGAGAAGGACGTCATGGTCATCGGCGGCGTGGCGTTGAACCCGGGATTCATCGAAGGCATGAAACGCGGATTGGAGATGGAAGTCTTTGTTCCCGAGGAGCCTGAATATGTCGGCGCCATCGGCGCGGCGTTGGCGGCTGCGGAATGAGAGGAAAGTCGAAAGTCGAA
>JAUVGW010000408.1 GCA_030593565.1 Phycisphaerae bacterium
CTGCCGGACGATGTCCCTGATGACGTCAAGCGGAGCCGGAACAACGAGATGCTGGCCGTGCAGGGCGAGATCAATCAAGCGAACCATCGCAATATGCTCGATGAAACGGTCGAGGTCCTGGTCGAAGGGCCGAGCAAGCGCGCGATGCGCGCACGGGATTCCGCCCCGACCGGTGTGAGCCGGGATAGCCATGATGCCGTCGCACCGGGGATACAGTTGGTCGGTCGTACGCGGGGTGACCAGATCGTCGTGTTCGACGGCACGCCGGACATGGTCGGCCGATTCGCAGACGTCCGAATATCCGGGGCGACGCCGTACACGTTGCACGGCGAGGTGGCGCCTCGCGCATGATGGGGCTTGGCGGATTCGGCGGGCTGCGACGTCGAATGTAGCGTCGCGTCCCCGCAGCCGAAATCAACCGACTTCATCGTTTAGAGCAGCTTAAGAAATGGTGTAGCGGCCGACGCCCCTGTCGGCCGTCAAGAGTGGCTGGTATTCGTCGTCCGACACGGGGGTCGGACGCTACAGGATTTCTTAAAATGCTATAGCCGCGATCCAGTGGGGACGACCGAGGAGGAAGTCCGAACGAGCGCCCTCCACGTGCTCCCCTGTGGGTCGCAGCTAAACAGGGCGCTGGCTGTCGATTTTTCCACGGGCTCTGCACGATGTTCCATCGTGCGCCGCGCATTGTCGACGGGCAGCGCAATTGCTATAATGGGGAGGACTGTTGGACGAAGTTAGTTAAGTTAGTTATTCGATGGATGTGGGAGTTGCCGATGGCCGGCGTAGGTTCAATACTAAAACTGCTGGGGGTCATGAAGGGCCTTGATGCCTCGGACTTGCACCTGAAAGTCGGAGCATCGCCGTACTATCGCGTGGGCGGGCACCTTAGATCGGCGAATATGCCGGCCGTCACGGGCGAGCAGATTGACGAACTCATGTCCCCGATCATCCCGGAAGGCCGGCGCGCGTTCTATGACGAGCACGGCGACCTCGACTTCTCGACCGAGATTGGCGAGGGCGAGCGCTTCCGTATCAATATCTTCCGTGCCGGCACGAAGATGAACGCGGCGATTCGCCGTGTGAATTCGGAAATTCCCTCCTATGAGGAACTGCTCCTACCGCCAATCTACAGCCAACTCATTGAGAAAAGCCGGGAGGGCATCATCATCGTCTGCGGCGTGACCGGTTCGGGAAAGAGCACGACGCTCGCCGCGATGATCGAGCACATCAACAAATCTCGCCGCGAGAACATCGTGACGATCGAAGATCCGATCGAATACCTGTTCCGGCCCGACAAGTCGATCGTTTCCCAGCGCGAGATCGGCATCGACATCCCTACCTATGGAGACGGGCTGAAATATATTGTCCGGCAGGATCCCGATGTGATCTTCATCGGCGAGATGCGAGACAAGTTCACGATGACGGCCGCATTGCAGGCGGCGGAAACGGGCCACCTGGTCTTCGGCAGTCTGCACACGGCGGATGCGATGCAGGCGTTCTCCCGAATCCTCGAGTTCTTCCCGCGAAGTGAGCACGAGTTCATCCGTGGCTCAATGTCGAACGCTCTCCGCGCCATTTGCGCCCAACGGCTGATGCCCGGCTGTCAGGAAGACAAGCCGCGTGTGGCAGCCACGGAGGTGCTTCTGAACACGCCTACATGCCGCGAGTTGATCCGCAAGGAGATGGACGAGGACATCCCGGCGCTGATTGCCTCCAGTGACAAGGAAGGCATGCACTCGTTTACCGCGTCATTGGCGAAACTGGTGCAGGATGAACTTGTCTTCCGCGATACCGCCATGAAGTATGCGCCGAACCCCGACGCGCTCGCGAGCCAGCTTCGCGGCATCACCACGCAGACGCAGGGCTTGGTCAGCCGGGTCCGAGGCGGCGGCAAGTAGCAGTTGGGAGAGAAAAAAGGGGTCAGGCTACTTTATCTTGGCCAACCCCTCGAATAGAGCGATGACTCTGACGATAAAGTAGCCTGACCCCTTTTCCCCCTTTTTTCTCCTTTACTCGACGGCTACGAACTTGCGGATGTTGCGGAGTAGGCCTTTCGCTGTGTGTTCCTTGGACAAGTCGAAGGGCAGAAACGACCCGTGGTTGTGGTCGCTGGCAAGGATGATCAGCCGATCGAATCGCAGATCAAAGCCCGTCTCCTGTGGCTGGTGTCCCATGAGGAAAATGTCCGCCTCCAACATGTCGCCAAGCCGATCGATGTGTCGCTGATGGTGTTGGCGACCCCATACCAGGTGGAATACCGTCTTGTCGTGATGCAGTTCCTCCATGGAGAGGCGGCGGCTGAAGACATCGGCGTCAAACTCCTCCATGTCGTGGATCCCGGGGAGCGAATGTGACATCCAGATACGGTTCGCCGTGATGGCCGCCAGCGGGAACGACGCGATGAACTCGTCGATCGCGGCGAGGACCGCCGGTCCGCGAGCTTCCCCGTAGGCCGTCACGACCGCCTGATCGAACGCTTCTACGACTGCCCGGCCGTTCTTCGCGATGGGATAGCCGGTCAACTGCGCGAGTTCGTGGTTTGATTGGAGAAAGTGTACCTGTTCGGGGTGCGCGAGTTTGTATTCCGCCGCATGAAGTAACACCTCGTGCGAACGGTCGACATCCGTCGGATATGCCAATTCGGCATGGACCATCTCGTGTAAGAAGACGTGGCGAGCCGAGACGCGATCAAGCATCGCGTAGCGCTGCAATTTTTCGAGGTTCTTGCGATTACCGTGGAGATCACCGGTCATGACCGCCTGCCCGTAACCCGGCAGCCGAATCAGCGATCCTTCGCGAAACGGATCTTCGATATTCAGTTGCGCCACGCGACAAAAAACCTCGATCGCACGGGCGGCGTCGTGTGGCCCGGGTGAAGGATTCACGATGGCTCCTCGGTGTCGTGGGGTCTTTCGCCCTCCTCCTCATCCGCGAATCCGGTGAACGCCGAGAAATCGTAGGAATCCTTGGATTCGGGCGGTAACGGGTCGGTCGCTGGCCGCACCGGCTCTTCGGGCGGAGGACATGGTGTCTTCACGGCTGCGGATATGTCGTGCCCGGCAAGCTTTCGCTTCGCCAGCACCTGCCGCACGGTTTCGAGGCGACTGATGATCTCCTTCATGTCGCGTGGACGCCGACTTGGTTCATCCGAGCACGATTGCATGACCAATCGCGACAACGCCGACGGAATCTTCGGATTCAAGTCCTCCGGCGCCGGAATCTGCCGGCGCGCCACCGCTTTCGGTTCATGACGCCGGCCCTTCTTGGAGATCATCGTGGGGAACGTCTGGCCTGTCAGCGCCCAGTACAGCGTCGCTCCGAAATTAAAGACGTCTGTCTGTCTGCCCAGGTGCCGCCGTTTGACCTGCTCCGGCGCGATGTAGTCCGGCGTGCCTTGAATCCTCCGCTTGCGAAAGCCGACAGGGCAGCTTTGCCCGAAGTCGATGATCTTCACATCACCCGAGAGTGCCAGGAGGATGTTGCTCGGTTTGATATCGGTGTGCAGGACATTGGCCTCGTGCATCGCCCCAAGGCCTTCGGCCACCTTTATGAACAGGTCGACCGACACGTCGATGCGCTCCGGCCTTCGTTTGTCCAGGCTCGTCCCGTCCACGAATTCCATCAAGACTTGTACTTCCCTCAGCCTGAGCAGCCTTCTGATTCGCTTGAGCTTGAATGATCTACGCAGATAGGGGTGACTGAAACGCATCGACGTTTGGTATTCCGCGATGGCCTGCTCGAGAAACCGACTGTCTTCATGCTTCTCGCGGACGACACGTTTCAGCGAGAACACCTCCCCCGTCACCGGATCGACGACCTGATACACCTGTGATCTGGCGCCGTCTCCCAGCTTGCGAATGATGTTGTAACCTGAGACGAAGTCTGCCACCTATCTCGCCCTGATGCCGCGCCGCCGGGCCGGATGGCAGCATCACGGGCAGGAAACACGGCTAACCTCTTACATAAGCTCATTTTAGGGGGCGTCGCATGTTTCGTCAAGAAACAGGCTTCCGGATCGTACTGGGGGGCAGGGCAATCGCAAGAATGGCCGGCCGGTGGTCTTTGCAGCAGTTTGCGCGCTCGTGTAGCGGCCGACCCCCGTGTCGGCCGTCGGAAACCGTTGGTGTTCTACGGCCGACACGGGGATAGGCCGCTACATCCGCCCTTCTTGCGATTGCCCTGTT
>JAUVGW010000070.1 GCA_030593565.1 Phycisphaerae bacterium
GTAGCGATGTAGGCAGACGTCACAACATGGCTTGCCGTTTGGCGGCCCTTCAAAACCAACGACCGGCTTTGGTCTTCGAAAGATGCAATCTGCGTGAATCACTTCACTAATAAAAGCGAGCCCCAAGCCCACGGATACCAATCCATGGCCCGCCGGCGGATACGGGCCATTCAATGGGCTATTCAATGGGCTATTCAAGCGGGAATAAGCTGGCACGTCCCCAGCGCACATCTGTTGACCCGTGACGAGGCAGGTGCGGTTATCATCCATGACATGCTGATCGCCGTGGACCAGGACATCATCGGGGCCCAGGCCTGCTTCGCAGGCCTGGGGGACCTGCGGACCTTCGCCGGGCGGTGTGTCCGCCCAGCCGACATCGCCTCGGCCGACGCCCTGATCATCCGATCGGTCACGCGAGTGGACGCCGGACTCCTGACCGGATCCCGGATCGGATTCGTCGGGACCGCGACTTCCGGGATCGACCATGTCGACACAGCCTACCTGAAGCAGGCGGGAATCACGTTCTCCTCAGCGGCGGGCTGCAACACCCGCGCCGTCGCGGAATACGTCCTGGCGACCGTCCTCGTGATGGCGAAACGTCTGCAATTCGATCCGACGACGCGGACCATGGGCGTCGTAGGTGTGGGGCGAATCGGGTCGGTCGTGGCGGATTGGGCGCAGGCCCTCGGCATGGAGGTCCTGCTGTGCGACCCACCGCTACGACGGCGCACCGGCGATGCGGCCTTCATCGATCTTCATGACCTGCTCGCACGGAGCGATGTCGTCTCATTGCACGTGCCGCTGAATCGTACGGGCGAGGATGCCACCTGGGACATGATCGACGACCGGTGGCTTTCGAGCCTGAAACCGGGGGCGATCCTGATCAACACATCGCGCGGCGAGGTCGTGCGCGAGGATCACCTGCTGGAGGCCATCGAATCGGGCAGACTGGCCGGCGTCGTGCTCGACGTCTGGCGGAATGAGCCAACCATCAGCGCCGAACTGGCGCTGCGGGCGGACATCGCAACACCGCACATTGCGGGCTCGACGCGCGAGGCGAAACACCGCGCCCCATTGATGATCCGCGATGCGCTCGAGCAGCACGTCGATCTGTGGCACCGGCGTCCCGCCGGTCACCGCCCAGAGAGCCGGGCCGTCCCCGGCCCGGTCCCAGCGAGCCGGGTCGTCCCCGACCCGGTCCCTCATCACCCATGGTCCTGGGACATGCCTTCCATCGACGGCGACGCAGCCTTGGCACTTGTACCGATCGAGACGGAGGGCCTATCAGGCAACGCGACGGGGCGGACGCAATCTGACGATGCGTGGCGCGACGTGGCGGCAGTCATCGAGCAGGCGTGCGACGTGTTCGCGCCGGACACAGCCTTCCGGTCGACCCTATTGGGCGCAGACGCGAGCCGGGAGTTCGATCTGATTCGCAAAGCATCGGCGTCGCGTCGCGAATTCACCTCGCACCAGGTCGGCGCTGGCGAGATTCAACCTGCCGCTCGTAAATTCCTGTCCACAATAGGATTCCTATTCGACAACGGGCGTGATGACTCCGCCGCGTAGGCGGCGCCAATGTTGCGGAGAGGGATTTTTCCGGACAATACCCTGCGCAGCACCGCAGCGGCGCACAATACAGGACATAAGGTTCAATCGAGTGTAGTTTCACAGAAATGTAGCGTTTTATGCAGACGTCACAACATGGCTTGCCGTTTGGCGGCCCTTCAAACCAACGGCCGGTTTTGGTCTTCATAAGATGCGATTTGCGTGAATCACTACGCTAGCTGCCGCGACACGGCCCCTACACGCCGGGCAGAGCGGCGGCGGGTCCGTAACCCATGTAAACACAGATAGTTACGGCAGAAAAAAAGAATGGCCTTTTATGAACAGAGCTCTTGAAATGCGAGTGGCGGATCGGTTAAGATGCCAAAGGAGCGAAGGAGCGAAGGAGCGGGGGACCGGCAGATGCGCGTGCTGTATGTGTGCATCTTCCCGGTTCCAGTCGCATAACGAGGGCTGATTGGTCTATTCGCCCCAGTAGTCCTTGGGCGGCGATTGGTGGTCCGAGTCGAACGGCTGTTTTGGCGGGAGTTTTTTGCAAGAGGGCTCTTTCCGGACGGCAGCGTCGGCGTGCTTCGGCCTTTGCAAGAGGGGCCGGCTCGCGGCGAGTGCAGGGTTTGACTTGGGACGCGGTTGCCGGTAGGATCATTGGAGCATGGGATAGCGGAGGGCGAGGATTCAAGTCGGCGTAGTTTCCGGTTTAACTACAGCGGCCTGTATGATCTGCCTTCCTTTCGGCAGGCTTGCGACATATGTCGCGGATGCCGACTTCGGACGCCGGGACGGCCTCGGCGGGCGAAGTAAAAAAACCACTGGATGGGTGCCCCGACGCCCCGGTAGGCTTAGGGCTCCGACCGAAGCAGTCATGGTGGCAGCTTCGGAAAGTTTGGGACTCTTCCACCTATCGTGGAGGAAGGAGCTAGAGAAAAATGAAAAAAGCACTTTTGATGGCGGCGGTCGTCGGCATGATCCTCGGATCAACGGCTATGGCCCAGGAATCCACCCTCTTCTTCGACATTCGAGGAACTCACGCTGAGATCACCGCGCCGACATACCCCCATACGAACGGCTACGGATCTGGAGCTGGCTTCAACTACGGTGGCCCGGACAACCTTGGAATGGAAGGTGACGGCCAGATGCTCTGGATCACCCCGACGCACGCGGACGGCTTCGAGACAGCCCCCCAGGTGATGAACTCCTGGCCATCGAACAACGACGGCGACCAGAACACAAGTACTGGCGACCTGTACTTGTACATGACGGTCAACGAGGATACGGATACCATTCCGGGCACCAACGACGTGATTTCGTCGCTTGGCCTGGACTTCGGGCTGACGGATGACGGTTTGGGTGGCCACAATAGGCTCGCCGACCTCGGCTTTGCCTGGGAGGCTTTCCTTGATAATGGCGGCAACGCCCAGACCGCTGCCGGCGCGAACGACGGCGGCGATCCTCCGTCATGGAACGATGCCAAGATGGTGAAGGTTCCGGTTGATGCGACCCCGCTGTACGCCGTTGGTGCCGGGATGGTTCCTACCAACACATACAAGGTTGGTACGCTCTCCGCCACAGGTGGCCTGCGGGAATGCGTGTTTGTTCCTACGCATAGGAACGATTCGACGTTCAACGTTCACATTAGCGTGGACGGGCTGCTGATCACCCGCACCTTTGAGACCGGCGGCGACGTTCCCGGTGCCGAGTGGGTCAGCTTTGGCTACAACGCTGGCGCTCCCGAGACTGCGGTGAACGGCAGCTTGGAATTCGCGACCTCGACCGAGCCCGACGCGATCATCGTCGTTCAGATGATAGGTGATGGCAGTGGCGACGGCCGTGTCTTGGGTAACGACATTGGCCCGTTCGTCCAAGCCAAGAATGCGACGTTGACCGACACGCAGACGTGTGTCATGCCGGCGATCTACGACAACACCGGTGACAGGAAGATTTTGGGTAATGACATTGGCGGTTTCGTCTTTGCTAAGAACGGCTCGGCGGTTTGTCCGTAAGAGAACACATTGTCCGAAAGCGGCTCACAATACGCTGTTGGGCTTGTGTGTCGAATAGATGGTTTTTGTGGAGTTAGTTTAGTTCCGTAAACAGTGGGAAAGTTTAACAATCCGGAAGGAGAAATGAACCATGAGAGTTTGTGTAGCATTGTTGGCCGTCTTGGCCTTGGTGGGTACCGCCAACGCGGGAACCCAGGTGTGGTTTGAATCTGGCGGCGCAGGTGGTCCTGGAACGACGCTCGAGCTTACGGCTGACAACGGCAGCGGCCCGACTACGTTCGTGATCGAGGTCCACATGAGTAACGACTTCGACTATACGCAGTATACCTACGGCGTATCTTTGGTAGAGTCGGGCCCCTGCCCCGGCGAAGTCGGCGCCATCGTGCCGGACTACTTTGTCGCAGGCGCGAGCCCCGGCAATTGGACCCCTGACCTTACTGGCCTCCCCCTTGAGTTCGCCGCGTCTGACACCACATATGCGAACCAGATGCTTCCCGGCGTGGACTACGTCGTTGGTACCTTCGAGGTCACCAAGTTTGGTCTCGAGGACTTCAACTACTTCCATGCTGGCGTCGGTGGCAGCTGGGGCTTTGGCGATTGGGACATCGCGTTCGGCGCGAACGACGCGGTCAGTGGGGCTCCTGGTACACAGGCAGCAAACCCGGTGATCATTATTGAGTGCGTTCCTGAGCCCGCGACGATCGCGCTGCTCGGCTTCGGCCTCATCGGCCTGATCCGCCGACGCTAAGAAGGCAGAGCAAGACTTGTTCGAGAGAGGATGCGTCTTCCTAGAAGAAGGGGGGGCAGTCCGTAGGGCAAGTCCGTGAGAAGTGAGTGAACGCGGCTGGCCGCCTCATACGGTGGTCAGTCGCGTTTGCCTTTAGATGATAAAGGGGAAGAGGGGGGCCTTCGGCGGTTTGCCCACTTGGCCCTGCGTCGTTACTCCCGTAGAGATAGTATGGCAAGGGCGGTTGCATCTCAAACACGGCGAGCGTAGGATGAGAGGGGCCATCTGTACCGCGTCGTACTGAAATTCGCCCGCGGCTGGTCGCGCAGGCGAAGATGCGAGGGATTCTGTAAATGAGTACATGTATTACTGCGATATGCGTATTTGCCGCGTTCCTGGTGCCCGGGCAGGTGAATGATGTTCTGCGGGACGCCGATCCCGCTTGGCTCGCCGCATTTGATGGCGAAGTCGATGAGCAGATGCGGTTTCTTGCGGCGGCGTACGATCTCGACGAAGCGACGAAGGCCGAACTGAAGCAAGAACTCAAGCGGAGGCTCCTGGAGCAATACGAGTACGATCAAACGACTGAACAGGAGTGGAAGGACCTCGAAAAATCCGTCGGTGAAGGAGTGAGCGAGGACTTTCTATTGGAGCGGCTGAACGCTATCCATGAACACATGCCTTTGAATCCGGACACGACCGCAGCCTGGTTGGACGGTCAGGTTTCACCGGAGGTTGCGGCCAAAGGTCGCCAACGTCTTGGAGAGATTCGCCGGCGCAAGATCAAGCAGCAGGAAGCTGAGGATGCGGATCTCAATCGGCTGGGCGGGGCGAAGCGAAAGCGGATGCTGGCGAGACAAGCGCGTGGAGCGAGAAGGACATCTGGCGGCAAGCCAATGCCGCATGGCCCCAAGGCTGATCCAGTCAACAGACGGAATAAGGCTGCATCTGCCGAGCGGTTCGTTCATCCTGGCGAAGCTTCGTCCGGACGGACGGCGACCGCTTCGAAGAGGATGGCCACAGCGAAACGCCATCGGAGCCAAGTGACGAAAACTAGGGGCACCACTGAAAACGGGGTGTCTGAGGGAGTGTCCAAAACGCCACCGGCTCGGAGACGATCTGATGCTAGGCGACGAGGGAAAGCCTCGCGCGAGCCTACTTCGCCTGATGCCCCCTTTGCCAAGGCTCCGCCGCTGGACGAGTGGGACAAGCATGTGGCGAAGGTTGCCGAGAAATACGGATTCGACCAGGGACAGGTGACCAAAGCCCAGTCGATCCTTCGGGACCTCCGTCGCCGGGCGTATCAGTATCAAATGACGCGATCCGTCGATTTCGCGAACGCGGAACTCCTTGAGGGCAAGAAGGCCCGCAGGACCCGCGTGGATGAGTTGAATCGCCCGCTCGACGCCCTGTTTGACGAACTCAAGCAGCGGTTGGAGGCGCTGCCGACCATGGCGCAACGCCAGCGGGCGGAGAAAACCCCAACGGATCGCAAGCGAAAGTAACAGCCCGCGCCATATCAGCGTCAGGTTGACACCCGCGTTTGGTCACAGTGAACTGCTATAACGTGCGGGGCATGCGGACGCGCTCCCTTATGGGTCGCGGCCGAGTTGCCGTGTGCGTGGGCCTTTGCCTTCCGCCGTTCACGAAGCGGTCGTTGCGGGGGCTGCGATCTTCGAGCTCACCTTGTTCAACGCCTGGTCCAGGTCGCCGATGACGTCGTCCGCATGTTCGGCGCCGACGCACAGGCGGACCATATTCGGCGGGATGCCGGCGAGTTCGCGGCCTGCTTCGCCCTGTTGTTGGTGGGTGGAGATTGCCGGGATCGTGGCGACGCTCTTGATGCGGCCGAGGTCCGTCGCACGCCAGATGCGCTGCAAGCCGTCGAAGAACTTCCGCGCGCTCTCGGCGCCGCCCTTGACGCAGAACGACATCAGGTGCCCATAACGGTTGACGGGCTTGCCGTACAGCTCGTCGTGCTCGGCATCGACCAGCCACATGTACTTGCTGGCAAGTTCGTGCAACGGGTGATCCGGCAGGCCGAGGTACTGGACGCTTTCGACTGCCGGGTGCGTTTGCATCCACTCGGCGACCTTCATTGTGTTGCGGCTCATCAGATCCATCTTAGATCGGAGCGTCCGCATGTCGTTGAGCGTCATGATGGCCTGCATCGGATGCAGGTTCGGGCCCGTGTCACGGTTTGGCAAGTACTTCACGTATGCGGCAAAGTCCGCCTTCAGGTGGTTGTTCTCGATGCTGGTCACCAGGTTCTTGCGGGCGATCAGCGCCCCGGCCACGCCGAATCCGCTGGTGGTCAGGCTCTTTGTGGCGGATTGCACCACGATGTCCGCCCCGTGGCAGACCGGGCGAAGCAATGCCGGCGAGGCCACCGTCGAATCGCAGATCAACGGGAGGTTGTGACTGTGCGCCAGGTCGGCGACGGCCTTGATGTCGAAGAAGCCCTGCGCCGGGTTGGAAGGCAGCTCGCCATAGAGGAACCGTGTGTTCTTGTCGATCTTCGATGCCCACTCGTCAATGTTCGTCGGATCCTGGATCCAGCGGCACTCGATGTCGCGCTCTTCCATCAGGCGAATGCTGAACTGCTGGAACGTCCCGCCGTAGCACTGCGCCGTGGCCAGAAAGTTCCGCGGTTCATGTTTGTTGTGCGACCGGTGAATCAGAAACGGCTGAACGGACGTCATGATGGCCGCCATGCCCGACGAGGTCGAACAGCAGCCGGTCTCGCCGTCGAAGCCGTAGCCTTCGAGCAGGGCGAGCGTCCATTCATAGTAGTACGTCGACGGGTTGGCGATGCGCGAATAGCACCATGTCGGGATCAAATACGCCAAGGCGGCCGCCATCTCGTCCGAGTCGCGATAGGCCTGTGACGAACTCATGAAGATCGGCTCGATGATAGCGCCCTGATAGTCTTCAATCGCGTCCTCGACGTTGTACAGCCCGTGCACGGCGATCGTGTCGAACTTCCATTGCTTCACGACCTCGCGGATGTACTTGTCCCGCTTCGCGAGGTAGGCGTTGTTCTTGTCGATGTAGCGTTGCATCCCGGGTGTGATGTGGACCTCGTCGCCGCTCATAATCATCCTCCTGTCGGGTATCTGACGAGCACGCCGCCAAAGTCGCGAGTCGCGCAGCATTCAGGGTACACAAACTCGGGCGATCTTCCAACCATCAGATCGTTTTCTCGGGCGTCGCCGCAGGGCAATCGCAAGAATGGCGGATGTAGCGGCCGACCCCCGTGTCGGCCGTAGAACACCAACGGTTTCCGACGGCCGACACGGGGGTCGGCCGCTACCGAGCGCGCAAACCGCTGCAAAGACCACCGCCCGGCCATTCTTGCGATTGCCCTGGGCGTCGCCGGTCGAATTCGGTCGCTTGCGATTCACCAAGGCGGAGCGTGATGTCGCCGGTCTCGCCATTCCATCCGAGCCCCGAGCGATGGGGAGCATCGGCGTCCCGCCGGTCAACCGGTCCGAAGATCAACAATCCAAGCGTGACGGCCCCGCGCCGACGCCTTGAGGCTCGACAAAAGACCCGCTGAGACTGTCATCAACCCGAGGGCAGACGCTGAGGCCCAAAGCTCAACCTGTTTTGGAGAACCAGGGGCAGTCCGCGTTCGTTAGTATGAACAAAGGCGTCGCCAGGAACAACATGACCGATTGTGCCGCCCTCGGAGCTGGGTTCTGTGAACCCGGTGAATTGGCTGGCCTGCTGGCTTGCCGTTTGGCGGATCAACCGTTCACGTCATTCCCACGCGACTCCCAACAGATGCAATTGCCCGTGGAGGCCAGGCAGATGGTGAATATTACGAAGAAGGGAAAGCATCGCAGGCAGGCGTGCCTGGTAGAGCTATGGCGAGGGTGGATTCGGCCGATCCTGCCGGTCGTGATCGTGCTCGCGACGCTACGATCTTCTGTGGCGGATTGGAACGATGTCCCGACCGGCTCGATGCAGCCGACGATCCTGATCGGCGACCGCATCTCGGTCAACAAGCTAGCCTACGGCCTCCGTCTGCCCTTCACGGACGCCTGGATCGCGCAATGGGGAGGGCCCGGACACGGCGAGATCGCGATCATGAAGTCGCCCGACGGCGGCACCCGGCTCGTGAAGCGCGTTATCGGTCTGCCGGGCGACGTCATCGAAATGCGCGACAACCGCATCCTGATCAACGGCCAACCGGCAGCCTACGCCTCGGCAAACGCCGACACCGCCGCCGGGCTGGACGCGGCCAATCGCCGGCAGCATCGCTTCGCGATCGAAACCCTCGACGGTCGGGCACACGCGATCATGATCGCGCCAGACGTCCCGGCCCCGCGGTCGTTCGGCCCGCTGCACGTGCCGCAGGGGCACTACCTCGTCATGGGCGACAACCGCGACCGAAGCCGAGATTCCCGCGTCGTCGGTTTCGTCCCGCGCGCCAACCTGATCGGCCGCGTAAGCCGCGTGGTCATCTCGCTAGACTACGACGACTACTACCTGCCGAGGTGGAACCGGTTCTTCCACAAGCTGCCGTAGCGGCGGTGGCCAAGCTGTAGTGTCTCAGAAATGTAGCGATTGATGTAGACGCCACAACATGGCTTGCCGTTTGGCGGCCCTTCAAAACCAACGGCTGGCTTTGGTTTTTATGAGATGCAATCTGCGTGAATCACTACGCTAGCCGCCGAATCTGTCACGGACGCTACGTCCCCAGTCGTTCAACCCACCCCCAAATCCGTATTCGTCCACAGCACATCGACGTTCGGCTCGTCCGCCAGCCCGGCGTATTCCTCGCAGAACCACGCCTTGATCTCGTCATCCATCAGGCCATGGCTGAGGCGATTTTCGGTAAACAAGTTCACGATGCCGTACCTGAACTTCGTCAGCAGCAGGTCGATGTCGCGGCGGATCATGTCGCGCGTCTGGCCTTTGAAACCTACCATCAGGCAGATCGCGTCGGTGGCGGCAGCGACTTCGTCGGGGCCGGTCCAGTGCATCGACTTGTTGAGCACGCCGTTTCGGAGATCGTCATCAAAAGTCTCGACGCCGAGGAAAAGGTGGGTGTCCACCCCGAAAAACGCACGGGTCGCGTCGAACCGTTTGCGGTAGGCCCAGTAGGACTCGGTCCAAAACTCGGTGATGTGCTTGGTCTTCAAGAGGTCGCGAATCCCGGCCTGCACGCCGGGCGGAAGTTCCTGGATCGAGCCGCTGTTGACGACTTGCAGCCGGCCGAATTCGCCCGTGACCTGGGCGAGCGTCTCGTCGGCGACGCGTTGAATCCACGCCTCGTCCGTCGTGTTGTCGTCGATGTAATCGCAAAACGCGCATCGACTCCAGACGCACGGCAGGCCCTTGAGCAGGACCACCTCGCGAGGATGCCCACCAGCAGCGTGCTTCGCGTAGCGGACGAGGGACATGGGGACTATAGTACGCATCGAAAGACGAAAGTCGAAAGTCAAAAATCGAAAAGCTGCCACTCCACAACGTCTAGCCGCAACCCCGTGAGGACGACCGAGGAGGGAGTCCGAACGAGCGCGACGATCAACGATTGACGATTGGGGTTGATTGGGAGCGGTCTGTATCCGATCAGCCGCATCTTGGCTTTAGTTTCTCGGGATGGTACGTGAGATGGACTCGCCGAATGCAAAAAACCCGGGGCCGACGAACTCGCTCGACGGGGGAAGCGTGCGGTTCCTGCGTGACGGGTTCGCCGTGTTGCACAGGGTGGCGTCCACGCTTGCGGGCGGCTTGGACCTGCAAGACATCCTCGACACCGCGACGTGGGCGCTTGCCGAGGCCATGGGCCTGAACGCGGCGGGGCTGCGCCTGTTGAACGAGGACACCGGGGAGCTGCGGATCGCCTCGGTCGCGCGGATGACGTCAGGTTACTACGATACAGCCCCGTTTCTCGTTTCACAAAGCCCGATCGATCGGGAGGCGTTGGAGACGGGCCGCACCGTCTACGTCGAGGACGTGCAGACCGATCCGCGAACCTATCACCGCGACCGGGCGCGGCGAGAAGGATTGGGCAGCGCGCTCGTGACGGCATTGGTATCCGGCGGTCGCCGCATGGGTGTGCTGCGTGCATATATGGGGCGAAGGCACCGGTTCACCCCGTTCGAGGTGTCGCTGTTGGAGGGGGTGGCGTCGCAGGTGGCGGCGGCGATCGTCAATGCCCGCCTACGCACGGATGCCGAGGAAGCACGGCAACTGGACCGGCAGGTCCGCCGCGCGCGAGACGTGCAGCGTCGGATGATCCCGGCTCGCCCGCCGGACTGCGCGCACTATCAGCTCGGCTGCGTGTACGAGCCGTGCTCTCAATTGGCGGGCGATTTTTACGATTTCATTTCGATGCCGAACGGCGACCTCGGCGTCGTGATCGTGGATGTCGTTGGCTCGGGAATGCCGGCGGCGTTGATGATGGCGAGCGTGCGTTCGGCGTTTCGGTCGCACGCGCGGCGGGTGCCCGACATCGGTGAATTGATGCGCGGTGTCAACCTGCGGCTCAACCACGACACGCTGCCGGGCGAGTTCGCGACCGGCTTCTATATGGAACTGAGCGCCGACGGCCGGCGCGTGGAGTACTGCAACGCGGGACACGAGCCGTTGTTGCTGCTCCGCGGCGGGACGCTGCACACCCTCGACGTTGGCGGCTTGGTCTTCGGGATCGATCCCAATGCGAAATACGAAACAGCCGAAACGGCCTTGCAGCCGGGCGATCTGCTCGTGCTGATCACCGATGGCCTCACTGAATCGCTCAATTACGATGACCAGGCCTACGGACGCGATCGCCTGCACACCTCGATCAGGCTGCACGGCTCCATGGCCCCGGACATGCCCGTGGACCTGATCGCCAAACAAATCCTGTGGGACGTCCGCCGATTCGTCGGGCTGGCCCCACAGTCGGACGACATGACCCTCGTCGTCGTGCGCGTCGCGTAGCGGTCAGCAATCAGCGAATTGGTGAGGCATCGCGCACGAATAAGATGACCGATTGTGCCGCCCTCGGAGCCGGGTTCTGTGAACCCGGTGAATTGGCCTGTCTATTGGCTTGCCGTTTGGCGGATCAACCGTCTACGCCATTCCTGTGCGAATTCTCTAACCGGCGCAGTGGGTGCCACTGGTAGCTTGCTGCCAGCGCCGGCACGCGCCGCTTCGCAGATTCGCGAGCCGCCGAAGCTGCCACGCACCCACGTCGTTCGAACCTACCCCTGTCTTCTTGACGGAGCCTTTCCCAAACAGGACAATCGCCGGTGGTACTTTCCTGGCAGCCCCGCTATCTGCTACGTCAGTGTTTGCATGTGGCTGACTGTTCCTGTGTCATTCGAAAGGCCCACCGGCTATGAGCCGCGCGAGAGCTCGCAAACGCTTGGCGAGCCGGCAACAGACGGGACATCCCCCGCCGCCGGCAGCCATGATCGGCCCGGCCGACGCGGCGTCCTCGATCCCGGCTTGGATTCGGTGGATTCTACCGCTGGTCGTCGCCGCCATCACGTTCGCCGCCTTTCTGCCCGCACTCGATAACGGCTTCGTCAATTGGGACGACGACAAGGTCCTTCTGCAAAACAACCATTTCCGCGGGCTGGGAGATGAGCAGCTCGAGTGGATGTTCACTGCCTATTGGATGGGCCACTATCACCCGCTGACCTGGATGAGTTTTGCCGTAGACTACCTGACCTGGGGCATCGACGACGCGTACGGTTTCCACCTGACAAATGTTCTGCTTCACACGCTCAATACGGCGTTCTTCTACTTTCTGGTGGCCCGGTTGCTGGCCTTGGCCATGGGCGATCCTCACGGGCGAAAGGACACGGCACTCCTCGCGAGCGCGGCCCTTGCGGCTTTGGTCTTTGGCATACACCCGCTCCGAGTCGAATCAGTAGCATGGGTAACCGAGCGCCGCGACGTATTATCTCTCAGTTTTCTGCTGCCGTGTGTGCTCTGTTATCTCCGCTACGTCGCCGGCGGGGCCGGACGGCGGTTCTGGTACACAGCCTCCGTTGTATTGCTGTTGTTCTCGCTGTTATCCAAGGCCTGGGGCATCACGCTTCCCGTCGTACTGCTCGTGTTGGATATATATCCGCTACGCCGCGTCGGTGCCGCGAGAAAGGAGCCGCTGTCGTCCCAGGTGCGCCGCGTCTTGATCGACAAGCTGCCATTTGTCGTACTGGCCGCCTCGATTGCTTTCAAGGCGGCCAGTGCACAAGCCACCGCCGTCTATACGATGAAGACGCTCGATGAGCACGGCCTCGCACAACGCGCCGCCCAGGCGGCCTACGGACTGGCTTTCTACGTCTGGAAGACGGTGTGCCCCGTCGGCCTGGCGCCGCTCTATGAAATCCCCATCGAAATGAATCCACTCGAACCGCGTTTCATCGCGGCCGGTGTCGTCGTCATTGCGGGCATTGCCGCGATCCTGCTGTATCGGCGTCGGTGGCGCGCCGGGCCGGCATTGCTGGCCATTTATGTCATCACCCTGGCTCCGGTACTTGGCCTTGCCCAGAGCGGGCCGCAACTGGTGGCCGACCGCTACTCGTATGTGTCGTGCTTGACGTTGGCGGTGCTGGTGGGGGCGGCGTGCCTGTGGCTCGTCAGGTGGCTGTCCGGGCGGTGGTCGCTCCGAGGTGCGGTCGGATTGACGGCCGGGGTGGCGGTCGTCGTGGTCGGCATGATGACCGTGCTGACGTGGCGGCAGGCGAGGGTGTGGCGAACGTCTCAGACCTTGTGGGAACACTGTCTGACCATCTGCCCGGACAGCCGCGATGCCCGATACAACCTCGGCGTGGACCTCGCGAATCGTCAGGAGTATGACCGGGCAATTGAGCGTTTCAACGAGACCCTGCGCCTCGATCCTCACCATAGTGGAGCCCTCGCCAGCCTGGGAAGAGCGTGGCATCTACAGGGTGAGACCGAGCAAGCCATCCCGAAGTACATGGAGGCGCTGAGACTCAAAGACGACATGTCGAGAGTGCACCGTTGGCTGGGTTCCGCGCTCCAGGAGATCGGCAATACCGATGAGGCCGCCCGACACTTCAGCGAGGCGATTCGACTGGAACCGGAATCTGTCGAGGCGAGCAGCGATCTGGGGATCATGCTGGTCCAGCAGGGGAGGATTGACGCGGCCCTCCCCCACCTCGCCAAGGCGGTCGAAGCCGATCCGAACAACGCGACCGTCAGATACAACCTCGGACTCGCGCTGGCCAAGCTCGGCCGGCTCGATCAAGCGACGAAACACTTCACGGAGTGTGTGCGGCTGGCGCCCAACAACTTCGATGCGCGGTCGTGCCTGGCCGGGGCGCTGGCGATGCAGGGCCAGATCGAATGGGCGGTCGCGAACTACCAGGTGGCGGTGCGCATCAGACCTGATTCCGCCGACACGCACGGTCGTCTGGCCGATCTCCTGCAGCGGCAGGGCAAGAACGAGGACGCCGTCGTTCACTACCGCGCGGCCTTAAGGGTAGCGCCGGAAAAGTGGGGCCTGGTCAACAACTTGGCGACGCTACTCATGACCACCCGGGACCCGCGCCTGCGCGACCCGACGGAGGCGGTCCGCCTGGCCGAAGAAGCCTGCCGCGGAACCAACGATACGGAGCCGGCCTTTCTGCGCACCCTGGCCGGTGCCTACGCCGAAGCAGGGCGCTTTGACGAAGCGATTCAGACCATCCACAAGCTCATGCCACAAGCCATCGAGGTGGGGGATCAGAAGTACATCGATGATCTTCACCGCCGCCTCGAAATCTACGAAGCCCGCCGCGCGCAAGGCCTGGGGGAATGAGCGCACCGGCCTGAGAAGCCCATTCACCGAGGGCTCGCCGCAGGGGGCAGACTGCCCACCGTTGTGAGCTGACCGCTGGTAGCTTCCCCGCTATCCGTCGGTGACGGTCACAACCACGATCTCGTTGCGCTCCGACAGCGACATGTAGATCGTGCCGTCGGCGGCGATGATCATCTCGTCACTTTCGGTGATGTCGCTCGTGGCCATGTCGAGGCCGACGCTCACCGTCTGCGCCGTGGCGTCGTACAGCAACATGCCCGTCGTCGTCTGGCTGGCGGTTTCGGAATACGTACCGCGGATCACGAGATCGCCGTCCGTCTGCGCGACGAACGAGTGGGCCGCGACGCCGAGCGTACCTGCCAGGCCGGTCGGTGTGCCATCGGTCGCGATCGTCTGGATGCCGAGGTTGAGCAGATCCGCCACCCCGCGCGAGCCGTAGAACACGCCGTCGAGGCCAAAGGTCAGGTGGTGGGCGTGGCGGTTGGTGTCGCCATCGGGATTGTTGACGGCGAGGTCGCTATCGTCGGTCACGTCCACCGCGTCGATGCGGGAGAACGTCGTATCAGCGCCGACGAGGAGATTGCCCGGATCCATCTGCGGGCCGTCGAAGGCGGCCGGGACGATCGCAAAGGTCTCCGGTTGGATGAGCGGCGTGTTGTTGATCAGCCCAAGGAAGGGCGCCGCATCGCCGCCCGCGGCGGGAACGACCGCCAACGTCCCGCAACAGGGCGAGCCGATCCAGAATTCGCCATCGCCCGTAATCGCCAGCACGAAGTCATCCTGCGGAATGTCAAAAAGCGTATCGTCAGCCAGGTTCGTCGCACCGATCGGAGTGAGCGTCGAGACGTCCGTCCCATCGGTAATGGGACCGTACAGGCCGTTCTGATTGACCATGTAGAGATCCCCATCGGCGTCCAGCGCGATGCCGGTACCACCGCCGGTGTTGTTGGCAAAGACCGTGTTTACGACCGTGGGACCGGTTCCGCCGTCACCGCCATCGGTGCCATCACCACCGTCGCCACCATCCCCGGGGAATGGAATATCGACCGGGCAGTCCGAACCCGCCACAACGAATACCATGAGACAGACCGCCAGGATGCTCCAGCGCAGGGTTCTTTCAGTTGACATGAGATGGTTCCTTCTCGGTTCCAAGGTCGACTTGCAGTTTCACACATATGGCGGCAATGCCTGGCCGGCTGGAACAGCGCCGAATCAAGCCAATACCGACAGGCGGAATGGTATCGATAATGGACCGGGGCGGCAAGAAAGAATCACCATGCCACCGGATTATGAGGTTCTCGTGCGTCGGGAGCGAGATTCAGAAATGGCCGATCAGACCGTGCCGGGCAATGTCAACGTGAAAGTAGCCCCTTTCCCGGGTTTGCTTTCAGCTTCGATCGTGCCGCCCTGCTCCTCCATCAGTTGCCGGCAGATGTGCAGTCCCAGGCCGATGCCCTGCCGGTCGGCACGGCTCTCGTGCTGCTTCGTCGTGAAGAAAGGCTCGAAGATTTTATCGAGGTGCTCCGGTTTGATGCCCTGTCCCGTGTCGGCGATGTTGATACTTACCTTGCCATCGTCCGTTCGCCACGCGGCAATCCGCAGGTTGCCCGGCCGGTCCAGCATCGCCTGCCGCGCGTTGATGACGAGGTTGAACAAGACCTGCTGGAGGCTTCCCGCCGTCACGCGGGCCGTCAGATCGTCCGGAACATCCAGGCTCAGCACGATGTTGTCTTTCTCGAGGTCGCGGCCGAGGCATTCCACCGCATCCCGCACGAGCGGCAGGATCAACGTGTCCGTCGGGCCCATCTGGTCGTCGGTTGCCATGCCCAGCACGCGTTCGCACAGGTGTCCCAAACGCCGGGCGTTCTTGAACGACTTCTCGACCGCGGTCCGCATCAATTCCGGCTCACCGCGTTGAAGTGCGTATTGGCAATAGCTCAGGATCGGCGTCAACGCATTGTTGAACTCGTGCGCCAGCATCGCCGCCATCGTGCCCAGCGACGCCAGTCGCTGGAGTTGTTCGACCTGGTGCTGCAATTGGAGCAGCCGGCCTTCCAGACCGTCCAGTTGGGCCAACACATCGGTTTCTGTCGCGGACAGGTTGATATCGTTGTCGGATTCGTGGAGCATGTTGCCGGCTCGGTCGTCGTGTGGCGATGGCGTTCGCCCGTGTTATCGGCAGAAGCCTGAGCGAACTTGATCGAGGCCGCCGAGGGATGACCGCGCGACGCCGAGCACCGCGGGGACGACGATCATGGATTTACAGTCCAGGATGGACACGCTGATTGACTTCGCCGGGGAGATCGGCTTGTCGATCCGTCGCGAACCACAAGGCGGCGACGGCGGCGGGTTCTGCGTGTTGCGAGGCGAGCGGATACTGTTCATCGATACGATGGCGGATCTCGAGACGCGCTACGAGCGCACGCTCGAAGCCCTCGCACACCTGCCGGAAATCAACCAGCGATATGTTCCCCCCGAGATTCGCGAGGATATCGAACTGACGAATGGCGAATAGCGATATTGGGGGTCAACTCCGCGGCGCAAGAATGAACCAGCCGCCTACCCGACAGCGCGCACACGACGTGCTCCCGACAAGCAGGAGACAAACGATGGCGAACGACATCTTGGAAACCGGCCTCGGAGCCTTGTCCTTCTCGCGTGACGTGTTGACGTCGTTGCTCGAAGACATACCGCAAGACAAGCTGACCCACCAACCCGCACCCGACGCGAATCATGCCCTCTGGATCATGGGGCACCTCGCCATCACGGACGCATTCTTCCTTAGTCGGATCGCCGGCCAGGAGGATCAGCGTTTCGAGGCCTGGAAGGACATGTTCTTTATGGGATCCACGCCGACACCCGACGTCTTCGACTACCCGCCGCATGCCGAGATCAGGGACTTTCTGATCACCTGTCGCGGACAACTCGTGGTCTGGTTCAAGGCTCTCCATGTTGTTCAGCTCAAGGTCCCTCTCCCCGACGACCTCAAACGCTTCGGACCGACGCACGCCGGTCTGATGACCTCCCTCGCCGTCCACGAGGGCCTCCATGCGGGGCAACTCACCCTCATCAGGCGGAGCCTCGGCATCAGCCCAAAATTCGGCTAGACCAACGGGGGGTGGCACGGACAAGCAGGGCAATCGCAAGAATTGTACGGAAGCCCCCCGCCCAGATGCCACTGGGTTTACGAGCCTGTTTGAGAAGCGCGATCAGAGCCGCCTTCTGTGAATGCGGTGTGCCGTGGCGTTTGGAGGGCACCGCCTTCACAGAAGGCGGCTCTGATCGGTTTCGTGCCTGTCAAACCCCTTTCAACAGACTCGCAGCTCATGCGCGAGATCCATTCTTGCGATTGCCCTGCACGGACAAGCGGGTGAGGCGAGGTGACGTTGTACCGGAAGACGGTGCTCGATACAGGTACCCGTTCGGCGAACCGGAAAACGGAGCTTGTCCGTGGGCGGTCCATGCGCGACGCTACGTAAGAAACCTCGCCACGCGGCTTGCCGTTTGGCGGTCGCGGAAGCCATTGTTGCGTCCGTCTCGCCACGCGGCGACAATCCCAGACAATGATGGATAGCGCCGGGAAACCCACACGTATGCCGACGGCCCGCCATGCAATCCTCGCGGGAGCGGTCGTGATCGTGATTACGTTGCTCGTTGGACCCACCTGGGTCGTTCCCGTCCATGCGCCGAGCGGTTTGCCCTATCACCAGCTTCAAGATCATCCGGACTACGCCGCGTCCTACATCCCGCCCCGGGCGGCCCAGTATGCGCTCGCCGTATTCGCGCTTTGCATGGCCTTGTGGCTCACCAATCTGATCCCGCTGGCATCGACCGGATTGCTCGCAATCGCCTTGCTCCCGTTACTCGGTGTCGTCTCGCCAAAACAAGCATTTTCCTACTTTGGCAACAGCGCCGTGTTCTTCATCCTCGGCGTCTTCCTGCTGGCGGCGGCGATGATCCGCACCGGCCTCTCGAAGCGTCTCACGCTCGTGTTGCTGCGGCGCTTTGATGGACGCCCCGGCCTGCTGGTGGCCGGCGTGACGTGCTCGGCATCGTTTCTGGCCTTGTGGATGCCGGAGCACGCGGTTGCTGCGATGATGTTCCCCATCGTCCTGGAAATCGCCGACAGTCTCGGCCTGGAGAAGGGCCGCAGCGCATACGCGAAGTCCCTGTTCTTCGGCCTGGCGTGGGGGGCGGTCATCGGCGGATGTGGAACATTTCTCGGCGGCGCGAGGGCGCCCCTCGCCGTGGAATTACTGCGAGACACGTTCATCAGCGAATCGGGCG
>JAUVGW010000243.1 GCA_030593565.1 Phycisphaerae bacterium
AGGCCTGCGGCCATTTGACGACGCCGATGTCGGCGCCGTCGCATCGCTCGTCCTGCTTGCCGACTCGCCGCACCTGATCGACACGGCGGGCGACGTCTATTCCGTCGCAGGCGGCGCCGTCAAGCGGAATCATCTCCGCCCGCGAGACACCGCGGCCGGACTTGACGACATGGCCTTCTCGCCCTGCGGCGCGTCGGCCTTCTATCGTCGAGAAGCCCTCGCCGCGGTCGGCTGGCTGGACGAACGCCTGGAAAGCTATTACGAGGACGTCGATCTCGGATTTCGGCTCGCCTGGACGGGCTATCGTTGCGTCTTCGCGCGCCGGTCCGTCTGCTACCATCACCTCAGTTCGTCCTATGATCCCCGAGGTTGGCGATATCACTTCAACTCCGCTCGCAACGCGGAAATCGTCTGGTGGGCCAACATGCCCGCACGACTGAGACGCCGATACTTCCACGCCCACCTCGCCTTTCTCGCAGCGCAAAGCGTCAACAAGCTGCGACAGGGATGCCTCCTGCCCTATCTCGCAGGAAAATGGGCCGTGCTCCGGCACGTCACCCACATCCGCCACAAGCGCCAGACCGTTGCGAAGATCACTCGCGCCACCGATGCGAACATCGAATCGCGACTCGTCCGTGATTGGTGGGACTTGCACGTCAGCTCACGGCACACCGCCCGCAAGCAACGGCGGGGTAGTAACGGACGCGACGAAGGAGCGTCGGCATGATCAGCGTCCTCACCGTGAACTATCACTCAGCAGACGATGTCATGCTGTTGGTCGAGTCGGTCCGCGCGCATCCGGTACAACAGCCCGTCGAGTTGATCGTCACCAACAACTCGCCCGAGGAACCCGTCCGCCTCCCGAACGATCCCGTCCTCCCCGTCACGATCATCGAATCACAAAATCGCGGATACGCCGCCGGTGTGAATCTGGCTTTCCGCCGATCTGCGGGCGACATCATCATGATCGCGAACCCCGACCTTCGCGTCGGCGACGGCACACTCGATGCGGCGGCGGCATACCTCGACGCAAATCCCGATGTCGGCATTGCGTTGCCGCTACTTCGCTACCCCACCGGCGACATCCAACATTCCGTCCGGACGTTCTACACCTGGCCCGCCATCTTGCACGCCCGCTCCCCGCTCCGAATGCTGAAGCGCCAACCCGCCTTCTTCAGACGCTACTTGTGTCTCGATATTGATCGAACCACGCCGTCACCGGTCGACTGGGGACTCGGCGCCGCGATGTTTCTCCGACGCACCGACGGCAACGCCGACGGCAACGCCGACGGCATCTTCGACGAACGATTTTTCATGTACTTCGAGGACGTCGACCTGTGCTACCGGATGTGGCAGCACGGACGCGCCGTCATGTACTGCCCGCACATCGAATGCACCCACGCCCATCGCCGCCTCAGCCGAAATCCCCTCAGCAAGTCCGGGTGGCGACACTTCACGAGCCTCGCGAGATTCATAAGAAAACACGGCGGATTACCCCGTCGCCCGCCCCCCATCGTGCATAGGCATAGCACAGGAATAACATGACCGATTGCGCCGCTTGGCTGGCCTGACGGCTTGCCGTTTGGCGGATCAACCGTTTACGTTATTCCTGTGCGACTCCTTGCCCTATACCAGCCGACACGCCCGCACCATCGCCTCGACCCTCGAAGCCCACGTATGTTCGGCGTTCACATGCTCGGCTGCCGCCGCCGCGCGCTGGCGAAACCCCTCCGGCCCCGCCTGATATCGCCGCACCAATTCCACCAGCGACGCCCGCGTGTCAAACCGCCATACATGCTCGCCCGGGTTCAGCACCGCGCCGAGACCGTCCGGCGTATCATCCAACGCATGACGGCGAACCATACCCGCCAAGCCGGCCGCAACGCCGTCCAGCAACGCCTGGTGAATATGCCCCGATGGCTCGATCGACACGACCATACCCCCGTCCGCCAGCACGTCGCCAATTTCCAACGGCCCCGGCCAGCCCCCACGGTCATACGACCGCAGCACGTCATCGTGATCCCAGCCCCCGTACAGATCGAATTTAACCCCGGCCTCGACGAGGGCCAGACAATATGCACGACGCACCAACACCAACCCGAGAACCTGACGGATTCGCGCGACAAGTCCCTCCCGAACCTCGGCGCTGTCCATTTTGACGCGAAGCCGCCTCAAGGCCTCCGCCAAGATCCCCTCCGCGTCGTCGTCCACATAGGCATCGCAACGGCTTTCGACGATGCCCGTCGCAGTTTCCCACATGTGCTTGTGCGACCCAAGGTGCAGTCCCACCGCCTTCGCCGACACATCCGCCCCGGCCGCGGCCACCACCACGCGACCACCACCGCCGCCACCCGATCGACGCAAGCCGACCGCCGCCGCCGCCGGCAACGTCACCACGCGTGCCGGATCAAGCCCAAACTCGACAGCCTGCGCCGTCTGTCGTGCCGTGGGCACGGCAAGGCGATCCCCGGACGACAGCCGTTTCAACCAGTCGTCGGTCAACGGCTGCGAATCGGACCGCACGACCAATGATGCCGCGGCCGGCAGTTCATATTGCATCCCGTCAGCCGGTGTGTCGACCAACACGTTGAGCGTTGGCGAGACCTCGTGCATGGCCGCCTCAACTGCATACGGATGCACCATGGTCGGACTGTCGAGCATAAACCCTCGATGCCGCCAGCCGAGCACTTCGGCACCCGCCAAGACGTGGCGCCCTAGTTCGAGCGTCCGTGCCTCCGCCACGTTCGACAAAACCGCGATCACAGGTTCATCAACCGGCCGGCATTCCTGCAACGCTGATCTCGCGGCTCGGCGTTCGGCGTGCCTGGCCGCGCGCCGCGTCGCCACATCCGCGCCGATCGCCGCCACCCGATCAGACACGCTCGCGATCGACTCGGCGTCAAACCACGGCCAAGACAGCACCCGCTCCGGCGTCAGAAAGCCGTCATGCTCAATCAGAAAATCGTGGAACAACGTCCAGGCATCAGCCCCGACGAAGACCAACAGCCGACCCCGCCGCAGGTCCTCCGAAAAATCGTAAAGCCCCAAACTCAGCGCCACGGCCCATGCATCGCGGTCCACGGTCATCACGGCTTGGTGCGGCGCCAATCGTCCCAGCAGCAACTCGACCTCGGCGCCTTGTCCAAACCCGTCGAACAAGACGTTGTGCGACCCCGGCTGGAAGGCATCCACCAATTCGGTGGAACTGACACTCGGCATCGACGTCCGACCGAGCCAGCGAGTTCGCCCCCCCCCGTCCGTCCAGACATATGTCGGTGTGCCGTCACGACCTGCGGTAAACGCCACGGAATCGGGACCACCGGCCGACCGCAAGACGTCCACGCTGCCCCGGCAAAACCCGGCCAGCGCCTCGATATTGGCATCCAGGATCGCCGGATCGGGTTTCTGCAATACGGGCATTGACAACACCATAAGGCGTGAAATGTTTGCTGATATGATGCTCGTCGGCCGACTTGACGGTAGTCGATCCCGGCCCGCGAGCAGCCCACAACTATCGACGATCAACAAATGACCGCTACTGGAGCGAACCCAACCATCGCGTCGCGGCGAACACCGCCAAGAATGCGAGCCATAAACTGAAAACCACCAGGCCGAACACGAGCCGCCTTCGCGTCACACACGGGGCATACTCCTTCTCCCAATCATTTTCTATGGGATTCTGTTTTGGACCCGCCATGAACTTACTCCGGTTGATGCCCCCCATTCGGGGACTTTGACAGGCTGATCTCGTAGGATCCCTCGAACACTTGCTCGAAATCATACACATCATCGAAGTCGTCGACGTGGTCATCAGGTTGTTTCTGCAGCAGCCCGTTCTCCACAAGCGCGAAGATCATGCGTCCGAAGTCCTTCGTGCATCGAATACCCCAACGCCGCAGCACCGTCGACGCCATCAGACCCCACTGCTTCTCGGCCAAGTCACGCAAACCCCAACAGAGATCCTCCCCGCTGACGTGCCTGTTCAAGCTCTTGGCGGTGGCATCGAGACCGCCGAGACTACGAATCACATCCACAATAGGCTGCGGGATGTCGCCCTGCTCGATCAGACGCCGCAGATCGGCCACGACCGCATCCACGCCGTACGAATGGAGCCACTCCAGAAGCTTATCCGTTCCGCTCGGTGGCGGACCGTGCATCTCGCGCACCGTGTAGTCCAGACCACTGTGCAGGAACTCGAACGCGTCCAGGGAGTAGTGACCGAGTTCCCTGACTACCTGCTCGACGGTCTTTTGCTTGTCCGCTTCCGGCGACATGCCAGACCCATCTCCCATCGGGCGAGACCCGTATGTTGACCCTCGCCGCCTGTCGAACCACCCGATCCCTCGTCATCCCGGCTCAATCCCGAATCCCTCGGGACGAATCATCGTTGCTGGCCCCGCCCGACGCGCCTTGCCCGGACGAATCCCCGGTGACATCGCTCCGACGCTTCCGGCGACGGCCTCGCCGCCCACGCCGTTTTCGATTGGTCGCGGAAGGCGACTCCGACGGTTGATCGCCTGTCGCAGGAGGCCCCGCGCCGGCAACCCCCGCCGGTGGCCCCGTGCCGGCGGCTTCGTCAACCGGCCCGTCTTCCCGTGAAACGCTCGGCGCTTCTTGGGCATCCACAGGTGCGGCGGCGTCGACGCCGGAGCGCTTTTGGGACGGCCGGCGCCGCTTGCCGCGACGTCGGCGCCCATCAGACTGCGGTCGGCCGTCGGCTTCATCCTTCGCATCCTGCTTCCCACCCGTCGATGCCGTCTCCGTCACCTTCTCGCGGCGAGGTCGCTCCCTCCGCGATGGACGCGTCGCGCCCCGAGGCGACTCCGTTCCGGGCGGGGGCGCCGGCGGCCTCTTCGGCAAGCCTTTCTCGAGGATGTCCTCGGCACTCGCCTCCTCGGCGATGTTGCCATCATCGTACACAATAGTAAGAAGCTGCGTCAAGATGTGGCGATCCTTCACCGTACCGATCCCACGCTCCGTGCGGACACGACTTCCAACCCTCGGAAGCTTCTTGTTCAGTTCCTCGTAGCCCTCATGCTCGTACCTTAGACAGCACCGAAGCCGGCCGCAACGACCCGACACCTTTGACGGGTCCAACGTCGCCTTCTGGAGCTTTGCCATCCGCATCGTCACCGGACGAAGTTTCTTCAGGAAGTTCCTGCAGCAACACTCGCGCCCGCAAATCTCATAATCCGCTACCAACCGGGCCTCGTCGCGTGAGCCCACCTGGTGCATCTCAATGCGAGTGAGATACTCGTGGGCGAGATCACGCACCAGATCCCTGAAATCAATCCGGCTCTCAGACATGAAATGGAAAATAATCCGCTCGCCGCCGAACACATGTTCGCAGGCGATGAATTTCATGGGTAGTTTCCGGTCAGCAGCCAGTTCTCGTGCCCGATCCAGTTTCTTCGCGGTACCCGCGTTGATCTTCGCCTCCTCCTGAAGATCCTGCGGACTGGCCTCACGCAAAAGACAACCGGCTCTGAGTTGAAACGCTTCCGCCCCGCTTCGCTTGGCATAGTCCACCATCTGCTGGCGATCAATGGATGCCTCACAGCCCGTGCACGTCAGGCTGATGACCTCACCGATCTCGATGCCGCGGTTCGTCTGAATGACGGCCTTCACACCGCACCGCTTCAGCGAGCCCTTGCCGTATTTGAATTCTCCGACATAGCCCAAGCAGCCGTAACGAACCGCACACGTCAACGAAATTCTCCCTTGACCGCCAGCGCAGCGACCGCTCGGATCGCAACCGGTCATGGAAAAACCAGGCGCCGCGAAAGCACCATGGGAGGCGTCAACTTCTGTAGTGGTGTCAGACACGCCGGGATACCCCTTGTCCGAGTTATCTGGTCAACCGCGCGGACCTGCAAATCAGCCCCGACGGACTCCCCACCGGGCGACAGGCGAGCACGCGGATTTTTCTCCCCCCCTATCATACCACGATTCGACGGACTTCCATATAAACGCCTTCCGCAAGCCGTCCGGCCTTGTCCGACCGGGCTCCGACCGGGTATGATCCGGCCGTTGTCCCGCGACGTCGTGTGAGGGTCCCCGTCGCAACGCGGGAGGCACGCCAACGCCACCACGGGAGGTCACATGGCCACAGTCATTGTCATAAACAAAGCTCAAATGGGCAACAGCGACGAGGAATTGGGGCGGAAGATCCTCGCAACCTGCCTGAAGAAGCTGCCCTCGTTCACCGACCTCGAAGCAATCGTCGCCTACAATGAAGGGGTCAAGCTCGTCACCAAGGATTCGTTCGTCGCACCGGAACTGACATCGCTCCAGGAGAACGGCGTGGATATCCTCGCTTGTGGAACATGTCTGAATCACCTCGGCCTGACGGACACGATCGTCGAACACCCCAGCAACATGGATGACATTCTCGCCGCCATGCGAGCCGCCGACAAGGTAATCACCCTGTAACCACCACGTCCGCAGCGCACGCGCCCGTAGCGGATTCTGCCACAGCCGCATACACGGGTTTGCGCCGCGAGTCGGGATCACCGAGCCATGGCCGGATCGCTGTGTCGATATCGTCAGTATGATGGAGCTTGCTCGATGGCTTGTGGACGCCCTTCACACAACACGGAGGATATAGCATGACCCAGAAACAACGGATGCTCGTCTGGATTGGGAGCTGTGCTCTCGCCATCGCGACTTGTATCTCCTGCGAACATGAACAGACACAGAAACCGCCCGAGGCGCGGGAGGCGGAAGCAAGCCAAGCCAAGCGTGAGGAGCCGACGCAAAGTCGTCCAGCCGAGGCCGAACCTGCCGGTCATGCACGGAAGAACGCTGTGGAGGTCACCATTGGCGCGGTGTTGCCGCTCACGGGCAGCAACGCCGAGTATGGCCAAAGCGTTTTCACAGCGCTTCAGGTCGCCGCGGAGGAGATTACCCAACACGGATCCCTGCGGATCCACCTTGTTACTGAGGACGATCAGGCCAAGTCATCCAGAGCAGTGTCGGCGCTGCAGAAGCTCATCACTGAGGCCGGTGCACGGTTCGTCATCGGCGGCTTTACCAGCAGTTGCTCGGAAGCCATGTACCCCATCGCCGAGCGGGCCGGCGTCCTCATGTTCTCCTCCTCGACCTCGACGCCGAGCCTGTCGGAGGATACGCCCTTGTTCTTCCGGAATTGGCCGTCAGACCGTGACCAGGCTCGAATCTTCGCCGACCAGACCATCCATCGGTTCAAGAAGAATTCGGTTTCGCTGTTGTACTCCAACACCGAATACGGCGTCGACGTGTCGGCCCTCTTCCAGGAGGCCTATGAAGGACTGGGAGGCAAAGTGGTGATTGCAGAGGCCTACAAGCCAGCGGCGACTGATTTTCGAACGCAGGTCAAGCGATTTCTCGACAATCCCGCCGACGGCATCTGGCTGTTCGGCTACTACAATGAGATGGGGCACTTCCTGAAGCAGGCGCGCGAAGGCGGTTTGCGGACTCAGTTCTTCGGCCAGGAGGGCATCGAGGCGACGGAGCTCCTCGAGATCGCCGGTGAGGACGCGGAGGGACTCATCTACTTCGTACCGGTCTTCGATCCCGGCGATGATTCGCGGGAGGTGAGGAGGTTTGTGCGCGCCTTCAGGGCGAAGGTCGGCCGTGAGCCCGACGTTGTTGCCGCTCACGCGTATGACGCCCTGCACATCCTGGCCCGGTCCATCGAGGCGGTCGGCTCTGACCCGCAGGAGGTCGCGGCACATCTGACCCAAGTCAAAGATTATCCGGGCGTCTCCGGCTTGACGACGCTCGACGAGAACGGGGACGCCACGAAGCCGGTGATGGCGAAGACCATTCAAAACGGTAGGTTCGTGCGCTGGAAAGCGCCGGAAGAACTCGCCCCATAGATTTCCTGACGGAGTCGTATCACATCGTCATGCCCGGTGCCGATGGTGACGAAGCTATAGCGATTTGCCTGTTTTCGTAGCGGCCGACGCCCCTGTCGGCCGTCAAAAACCATTGGTCTTCAACGTCCGACACGGAGGTCGGACGCTACAGTTTTCTTGAATCTGGTGTGTGCCCCATCCTTTGCGAAGCAA
>JAUVGW010000069.1 GCA_030593565.1 Phycisphaerae bacterium
GCTGCCGAAGCCAAAAGCAAAAACCAAGAGCAACGCCGCATGAGAATCGTGAAGGATGACCCTCGGCAATTTACACAGGACTTGACACTACCTCGCCGCCGCTCCGACTGGGGCGGACGAAGAGCGGTAGGCCGCGCCCCAGACGCCCCCCGTGCGGCCTCGGGCAAAATTATTTGAGAAAGATTTCACGGCGCTGCCATTGGGTTTGACGATGACGCTGGACACCCCTCCGTTTGCAGCAAAAATCTGCAAACCGCCGCAAACTGCCGCAAACTTTTGGCCGCGTTGAAGGCAAGGCGGCGGTCGGCCCTGGTTCGGTTCTCATCAAGTAGTATTGATCATTGTTCCGCGGGAAAGCTGTTGGCCGAGGAGGGATCGAGGGAGCAAGGGACCAGGGGATTGGGGTTCAGAGGACCAAAATGGGATGGGAGCGCCAAGACGCACCTTACACGGCTGATGGGCGGCACCGTCAAGCAACAGCTTGGCCGTGGTTTGCCTCACGTGCTTCACGGCCACGCAAGCAGGGTCCACCCGGCCCATGGGAGCGCCCGTGACATTGCCGGATTGACCCCACGATGAGCCCGCCATGCGTCGGGCAGAGCCCGACCTACGTGCCGCCAAAAAGGCGTCATCGAATATCTGTTTCTACCAATTCCCCGTTTTTCAGAATTCTAGGGATTCTGGTGATTCGTGGGGCTTGGGGCTGGCTAGGAGGCGTCGTCGGGACTATCGGTGTTCTCGTTGGCTTTGGTGACATCGAGCAAGAAGTCTATCTCATCGCGGTACTGATCCAGTTGTCCCTCTTTTGTGAGGATAGTCACTAAGTTATGCATCGTCTTGCGGACACTTTCACGTTGAATTATCGAATCGGGTATTGTTGGCCGCTTCTGCACTAGCTTGGAAGCGTGAATTGCACGCTCCAAGCTGTGTCGGAGATTGTAATCAATCCCGGCCTTTGCCGAGGCAAAGGCAGCCTTAGCACACAGGATCAGGTACTGGCTTGGAGGCATGGTGTCGACTGAGGTCGCGACCACGATGCCTGTTAGTGCAGTCGATTCCACCTCTACAGCTTTCTGTCTCGCCACTTCTTCCATTTCTTGCTTGAGGCCCTCCGCTTCTTCTTTGAGCTGGTCGCGGAATTCTGTTAGGTCGGCATTGAATCTTGATTCTGCTTTCGTCAGCGCTTCTTGGAGAGTTTTGTCGTGTCGCTTTTCCGCTTCGTCGAGAGCTCCTTCGTACTGCTTTTCCGTTGCCTCGAATGAGCGGCTCTGCAGTCGATTGACGTGGTACGGGACAATCACGCCGACGACGAAGAAGCCTACTGTCAGCACGGCTCCCATCACCACAAGGAGGCGGGTCAAGGAAGAATCGTACCAGGCATTCACCTCTTTCAGGGCATCGACGGCTTGTTGCGCTGCGTTGGCTGCTTGTGTCGCTGCATCGATTGCTTGTTGCGTCGTGGGGGCTTGTGCTAGGAGATTCCACATGGTGAGCCTTCTTTCGTTGTTTCGCGTCTCAGGCGTTCAAACGATTCCGCGACTTTTGGTTTTACCTGACTCGTGTGATCTTGCAACCCTGCAATCTTGACTTTCTCGGATGCGTTCTTGTATTCTGGCGGCTCGGGTGATTTTCTTGGGCAGCGGCGGTGACGCGGTGATTCTAATGTGGGGGTGTGGCAATGAGTTTTTCCTTAAGGTCACGATAGTTTCGCAGAACGGTGAACGGTTCTGTGCTTCCTCGATGGTACCGTGAGTCGGGTAGGTCGCACACGTAGGTCGGGCTCTGCCCGACGCCTGGCGGGCTTTGACCGCCAAGCCCTCATCGTGTAGTCGCGAGGCCCAGGTCTTCATACTTGGGCGACGATTCCTTTGTCCTGCGCCGGCAATCGTCCATCCGCCCGCCTCGCTCCACGGGCAAGTTTACCCGGGTTCGATGTGGCTTTCGTCCTCACTCTGATTCGGGTTGGCCATCATCTTCGAGTCGATCGACCTGTTTGGGGAGTTTCTTCTGTTCGGATGCCAAGCGCCGCTCGACCTTCTTGACGTCCTCAGCGGCAGGAAGGTTTTCGGGAACGATTCCACGATCTACAAGAAGCTTGCGAACCTCCTGATTGTTCTTGACGTGCTCACCGGTAATTCCGGGCTCGGTGCGAAAGTCATGTTCCTTGATGTTGAAGTTCGTAATCTCGTTGGCGAAGTCCTTGGCCTTGATAGTGATAGTGGGCAGGAAGTCGGCGAGCGGGCGGGCCTTCGGCACGCCGAGTCGGTTCTTCATGTCACGCGTTGTCCGCCCGCCGAAAAGCGCGGTGTCGCCCTTGCTCCGGATGTGGGCGAAACTCTCGTTCTCCCGAAGCCGATCGAAGATGATTCCGGAAAGCTCTTTCTCCGAGCGAATGAGCTTCTTGCGTGCACTGACACGCTCGGCCTCCGCAAGCCGTCGTTCGATGATCTCCTGTTTGCGAGTCTGGACTGCGAAGTAGCTCTGCGCGAACGCGATGGGGTCCTTCGACGGGTCGCCGTTCTGGGCGATCAAGTAGCAGGCGTAGCGTGTGAGCGCGATGTCGTCGATCTCGCGCTGGGCGCCGGAACCCAAGTCGACCTTTTTCGTGACCTCAAGAAAATGGTCTTGCGGCTCGTACCCCGCGTTTTTGCATGAGGTTGCGGCCTTCTCAATGACCTTTGCGAAGTTCTCCCAACGAGCGTAACCCAATAGTGTCTGCAGGTCGCGGGCACACCAGAACTCGGTTCCGGTCTCGACATGCTTTCGGACCATCGCCTCAAAGCTGGAACGTAGCTTGACGACGATCTCCCGATCCATTGGCTCGCTCCTTGCTCGTTAGCCTCCGCGCATTATCGCCGCGCCGAAGGGCGGGTGTCAAGGAGATTCGGAGCCTGTTTTCGCGTTCCCGCCCGCCGCCGCGCCTCGTTCCTGTTGTCCGAGTGGGTCTGGGCTGCGCGCTTGCCAGTGGGGACCCGCGGCTGCCGCGTGGGCTTTGGTCTTGGGTCGGGTGCTTGGCAGTAGGAAGGGCCATTCGCCCGGAAGGTCCCGGGGGACCGGGCCGAGGACGGGCCGGCTCGCTGGAATAGCCGCATCCCGGTGTGGGACCGTACAAGATCTGGCTGGCGATCATCCAGGAGTCGCTGGCCCGCGATTTGAAAGCGCCCGACGAGTTGGACGAGGCCCGATCGCTTCTGGAGTCGTCGATCTCGATGTTGGTCGAGGTGTCGGAAAGCGACGCGAGGCTTCCCCATGTGCGTCAGATGCTTGGCATCCACTACCGGCATCTGACGGAGGTTCTGGAGCGGTTGGATGAGGACGACCTGGCGGCCGAGGCGAGGCGGAAGACGCGTGAGTTCGGCCGACCTGACGAGCATGCGGAGCGTGTGGTGACGGGCGTCGTGCAGAGCCACGACGGGGCGTTCGAGGGCTGCACGCTGTTTGCACCACTTCGTTCAACGACAACGTACTTGATCAATATGCAGGGCAAGGTGGTTCAATCGTGGGAGAGTGATTCTCCACCCGGTCACGCCGTCTATCTGCTGAATAATGGTTATCTCCTGCGTTGCGCTCGCGAACCGGAGAATCCAACATTCCACGGTGGTGGGCTCGGCGGGCGCATTCAGGAGTTCGACTGGGATGGCAATCTTGTCTGGGAGTTTGAATACTCGGATGAGGACCATTGTCAACATCATGACATCGAGCCGATGCCCAACGGGAATATCCTTGTGCTGGCGTGGGAGAGGAAAGACGAGGACCAGGTGTTCGATGCCGGTCGCGATACCGAATCGCTCGGGCAGGACGAACTGTGGCCCGACCACATTGTGGAGGTTCGGCCGGAAGGCGCGGGCGGTGGAGCGATCGTCTGGGAGTGGCACGTCTGGGATCACCTGATCCAGGATGTCGACGACGGGGCGGACAACTACGGTCGGGTCGAGGAGCACCCGGAACTCGTTGACATAAACTTCGACGGGCATTCGAGGCCGTCGGGGCCGGGAGAGCTGCAACATCTTCGGGCGATTGGCTATCTTGGGGGATCGCGGCGACCGGGGCCGCGCGAAGGCAAGGCCGACTGGAATCACTCGAATTCGATCGCGTATCACGCCAAGTTCGACCAGATCATGCTGAGCGTGCTGCACTTCAATGAAATCTGGGTGATCGACCACAGCACTACGACCGAGGAGGCCGCGGGGCACACCGGAGGGCGGAGCGGACGCGGTGGTGATCTTCTATACCGTTGGGGCAATCCACAGGCGTATGGCATGGGCAGCGCGGAGGCACAGCAGCTTTTCGCGCAGCACGATGCGCAATGGATCACCGGCGGATTCCCCGGGGCCGGTCACATTCTGGTGTTCAACAACGGGCGTGGGCGGCCGGGGGGTGATTATTCCTCGGTCGTCGAGATCACGCCGCCCGTCGATGCGCGGGGACGCTATACACGTGAAAGCGGCGCTGCATTCGGTCCCGCCAAGCCCGCGTGGGATCATGTGGATCCGGACCCGGCCCGTTTCTTCTCCGGGCATATCTCGGGCGCTCAGCGTCTCGCCAACGGGAACACGCTGATTTGTGCCGGCGAACGGGGGAGACTGGTCGAAGTGAACCGTGAGGGGGGCGTCGTTTGGGAATACGTTAGTCCGTTCGGGGGCGATGTACCCGAACCCGGACCTCCCGGGGGCGGTCGAGGCGGATTTCGGCCGCCGCGGCGAGGCCCGCCGCGCGGTCCACCACCCGGCGCGCGGGGGCACTCGCGAGATCGCCCGCCGCCGCCGCGGGGTGGTCCGGGGGAACGCGATGAGCGGAATGCTATGTTCAGAGCGACGCGGCTGGCGCCGGATCATCCTGGATTGATCGGGAAGGACCTCACGCAGAGACGCGGAGAACGGTGAGAGGATTGGAGAGGAGATTCCTTCGATTCGAGGTGAACACGGTTTTTTCGCGATCGCGGCGTTGCGGCCTGTGGGTGCAGAGAAACGTGGGCCAACCACTGTGGTCCGAATGGTCGGTTAGGGACAAGCCCGGCGGCGGAGCGGTCGAGCCGGAACCAGTCATGTGCATGCGTCATCGGGCACCTGCCTATATTGTGCACGATCGGCCGTGGGGCGGACGCGGGACAAGGTGTTCTTGGCGAAATGGGCCGCACGGCGGAGCCTAACTACCCTGCCTCCGGAGTTGCTTGTGCACCACGGCCCAATTCCCTTCGTATTCCTCCAAGTCCTGCGTTCTGACAGCCGTGTGAAACGATTCCGGCTTTCTGGGTCTCCGGCCGTCGTGCTTCCGCAAGAAGTTCGTGTGCCCGCGCTCGATACATCGCTGAAGGTCCGTAGCGGTAAACACGAAGAACCGGTCGGCCTTTTCCTTGCTGTGGCCGAGCCATACGAATACGTGAATCAGCCGCGGCAACGGCAATTGGGTATGACCCTTCACAGTTTGCACACCTGAGTCGGGATCGAAGTCGATTTCGAGGTAGCGACCTGCGTTGAACTGCCAATCGCCGCCGTTGTTCGTCTTGACCTGAATCGGTACGGATACGGCTTGATCGTTTGTTGCGACCACATCGTACAGCGGCACGTTTCCGGAAAACGGAGTCGCGACAAGTCCTCGGCGGCCAAGTTCGGCACACACAAGGAACTCCCCGATCTGCCCCACAAGTTTGTTACCAAGACCTGTGCTCATGTTGACACTCCCAGGTGTATCGCGAATCGCTCACATGACCGTGTGCGATTCTGCTGGGTGCTTCTGCCCGACATTCTATCGTGCTCCTCGCCTCTGATCCAACCCGCTTTGTCCGATGCTTCGGTCGGCACGCTGGGCGGCGTTACGATGACGAGTCCATTCCATTGGTGTTGGTGCCCGTGGCAGGCTTGCCACGGGCTTTTGTGGGCTCTGCGGGCATCGTGTTCGTAGTGAGTTTTCGCGACGAAACAGGCTTCTGCGATTCCGGCGCGGCATCCCGGAATGACCAGACAACGGCGTTCTGTTGGCGATGCTTGATGATGTAGTCGAATGCGTTCACTTGGTGAGGCCGGTCGCGGATGGGCAGCGTGCGGCAACCGGCGGCCCAAACCTTGCCCGGCAAGCCCGCGTCTCGCAAAAGCATCGACGCATGCATCTTGGCCCGGCCGATCCAGTGCTTGGAGCGATGGTCGCGGAACCGAGCCAGTAGATGAAAGTGATGATCGTCGATGGCGAGCGCGATCACCTCGACTTTGTCGGCTTGGAGTTTCTCGACAAACGCTTGAGCCGCGACTTGGCGCTGACCGGAGTTCAGGTAAACGGCCTGCTTCCGCATCAATCGGCGGGAGCGGTCCAGGCGATCGGCGTGTGCCCCCGGCGGGGGCGGATTCTTGTAGTCGCCGTTGACATGCCGCCGATGACGTCGCTCGCGGAAGCCGCGGGGATCACCGGGGAGCCACGTACCGTATGTGTTGCCGTTGCAGTGATACCAGTCGTTCCAGGGCTTCTCCAGCGGCATGGGGAATCCTCGTCGCGCCAAAACGCCTGATGTTGCGCCAAAGTGTGGCGCTGTTGTCACAAAAGCCCAGGGCAAGCCTGCCCTGGGCTTTGGCGTCGCGGAGGCGCCTCCGTGGTGCGCCCGCCGCAACGTCATTAGTCCAACCACTTCCCCCGGTGCCGCAGCCGCTGCGGCACGTACGTCTCCGTCACGAAGCTGATGCTCTTGGTGAGCAGCGATTCGACTTCCATCTTGAACCCATGCTTGAGCATCGCGGCGATTTCCTTTTCCCAGTCTTTCTTGCCCTTGAACCAGGGGTAGTTCAGGATTTGTTTCGCGCGTTTGATGTCTTTGTCGTCGATGGCGATCTTCACGTCGTCGCTCAGGCCGTACTCCTCGTAGTCCTTGCTGCGGACGCCGATGAAGCGGGCGTCGGGGACGGCCATGCGCTTCGACTCGAAGGCCAGGTTGATCGAGCCTTGCTTGATGACGCTGTAGATGTAGTACCCCCACGGGTCGTTATCCAGCAGGCAGTAGATCGGCAGGCCGAGTTCGTCGTGCATGCGGTGGAGCAGGCGGCGGACGCCGCGCGGGGGCTGGCCGCTGCCGTGGGTCAGGATGCAGTTGTGCTTCTGCCAGAACTTGTCCTCGTTGAACCGCGCCCAGACCGTGCCTTTTTCGACGTGCAGGACGAATTTGGCGTTGCACTTCTTGAACGTGAAGACGTCGGGCTCGACGATGCTCGGGATGCCCATCCCGCCGGCGCCCATGCGGCGCAGGTCGATCTCGTCGCCCCGGCTGGTGACGGTGAGATTGCCCGCAATGCTGCCGCGGCTGTCGGCGAAGACGTGCAGCTCCTCACGCAGGGCGTCCAGCGCGACTTCCAAATCCTCGATGACGGGATCGCTCTCGTTCTGGTCGTTGAAGGTTTTTTCATTGGTGCCGGGGATCGTGTGCTTGGACAGGTAATAGAGCCCACGAATGCTGACGGTCTTGCCCTCCTCGATCAGCTTCTTGCAGCCGCCGGCGATCAGCACGGTCTGCATGAAGGTCTTGGCCTTGTTCAGATCGAAGAAGTTTCGCGTGGCGGTGCGGTCGCCCATCTCGATGATGCGCCGGGCCTTGTTGTAGTGGGCGTTGGACAGGGTCCGCATCGGAATCACGATGGACGGGTCCCGCTTCTTCGCCGCGTCCGCGACGACCGAGTCGACCAGGGCCACGATCTTCTCGTTGGCCGGTTGTTTCTTGCGGGTCGATCGACGGGGTGTTTTCCGCGTGGCGGCCGTTGTCTTGGAAGTCGTCCCTGCCTTCGTGGTTTTCTTGCGTGCGGTCTTCTTGGCCATCCGTGTTGCCTCTATACAGATCCTATGGTCGGAGAAAAAAGGGGTCAGGCTACTTTATCGTCAGAGTCATCGCTCCATTCGAGGGGGTGACTGAGATAAAGTAGCCTGACCCCTTTTTCCCCTTTTTTCTCCCGCCAGAGGCAACAAGACGGTGAAGCAGGAGCCGTGCGGTGGTTCTGTGTATAGATGAATGCGGCCGCCGTGTTCCCGGATCATCCGCCGGGTGTTGGCCAGCCCCAGGCCCGTCCCGCCCCTTTTGGTGGAGAAGTACGCCTGGAAGATTCGATCGCGATCTTCCTCGGCGACGCCTGGTCCGGTGTCGATGACGTCGATTCTCGCCACCGTGCTACTGTGGGCGTCGAGTTGGATGTACACCTCGCCGCCGTCGGGCATCGCTTGCTGGGCATTGATCAGCAGGTTGAGTATGGCCAGCTTCATGGCGCCGGCGTCGATATCGCAGACGAGCGGCCGGGCGGCCGGTTTGAAACGCAAGTCGATATGGTTGGCCGCCGCCTGCGGTCGATAGAAATCGACGAGGTTGTCCACGAGTTCGTTCAAGTCGCACGGAACCCGCTGGAGTTCACGTTTGCCGACGTATCGCAGGAAATCCTGGAGGATTCGCTCCAAGTGGTCCGCCTCGTCAATGAGCGTGGCAATGCGGCGGCGCCCCCGACGGGCGACCTCCCGCGGGTCACAGGGGCGGTCGGCATCCGGAGATTCAACCTGGCGCCAGTCCTCGTCGAGCAACTGGAGGTTCATTTTCAAGGTGGAGAGCGGGTTGCGAATCTCGTGGGCGAGCCCGCCCGTCAACGCGGAAAGCTCGACGATCTGCTCCGCGAGCGCGGGGACAGGCTCGGCCGCGGAGTCGGGCAGCTTCGGCGGTTCGGGTCGGCGCGAATCGGTCATGGATAACAGCCGGTAGCGGTCAACGGTCTCCTGTTGACGTTTGAGTGAGCAAAGTAGCACGCAACGGTAAGGAGAAACCCACGGATAGCGATCCGTGGGCTTCCGATGCTTTCATTTGCCGTTCGAATCTCAATCGCAGGTGTGGCACGGACAAGGATCGCCCGTGAGGACGCTGCAATTTGACCGAACAGGCGTCAAGGGCGATCCTTGTCCGTGTTCCGTCACTATTGGCTACCTGGAGCGTTCACGGACAAGCTCCGTTTCCTAGTTCGCCGGACGGGTGCTTCTAGTGAACGCCGTTTTCCGAATCGATGTCGTCTCGACTCACCCGCTTGTCCGTGCCACACCTCCGCCCTCGGGGGAGCGACCTACGATTCGGATGTCTGCTCACTTTTTTCGCCCGCGCGCTCTTCCATCAAGACTGCCTTTCGGGACAGCTTGATGCGGCCGGTGTCGTCGATCAGGATGACCTTGACATCCATGACATCGCCGATCTTGCACACGTCCGCGACCTTCTGGACATAGCCGTCCGACAGCTCGCTGATGTGGCACAGCCCATCCAAGCCGGGCGTGACCTCGATGAACGCGCCGAAGTCCTTGACGGACGTTACGCGGCCCTTGTAGATCCTGCCGAGCTTGACGCCTTCGGAGATCTGCTCGATGGCGTCGTACGCGGCCTGAGCGCCGGCGGCATCGACGCACGAGACCTGCACCGTGCCGTCGTCCTCGATGTTGATCGTCGCGCCCGTGCGGGCTTCGAGGCCTTTGATGCCCTTGCCGCCGGGACCGATGATCTTGCCGATCTTCTCGGGGTCGACCTTCAACGTCAGCAGCCTCGGGGCATACTGGCTGATGTCGGCTCGCGGCTGGGCCAGGCACGCCAACATGTCTTTCAGGATTGAGAGGCGGGCATCCTTTGCTTTGTCCAGCGCGCCGGTGATCTGCTCCTGCGTGACGCTGTGGACCTTGAGGTCCAATTGGATGGAGGTGATGCCGACCTGGGTGCCGGCCACCTTGAAGTCCATGTCGCCGAAGTGATCTTCTTCGCCAAGGATGTCGGTAACGAGCTTGTAGCCGTTGTCGTTGTGCACCATGCCGATGCTGATGCCTGCGACCGGGTGCTTGATGGGCACGCCGGCGTCCATCAGGGCGAGCGTCCCGCCGCAGACCGAGGCCATCGAACTGGAGCCGTTCGATTCGAGGATATCGCTCACGAGCCTGATTGTGTATGCGAAATCGTCCGGGGAGGGCAACACCGCTTGAAGCGACCGCTCGGCCAAGTTCCCGTGCCCAATCTCGCGGCGGCTGACGGCCCCGATGCGCCGCGCCTCACCTACGCAGAACGGCGGGAAGTTGTAATGAAGCATGAACTTCTTGTTGTATTCCTCGATCAGGTCGTCCACGCGTTGCTCGTCGCGAGCCGTGCCCAGTGTGACGACGACGAGGGCCTGCGTTTCCCCGCGTGTGAACAGGGAGGATCCGTGCGTCCTCGGCAGCATACCGACTTCGCAGGTAATCTTGCGGACATCGTCCAGCCCGCGCCCGTCCGGCCGGAAACCGTCATCGAGAACGGCCTGGTGATACAGGGTCTCCTCGACCTTGTCGATCGCATCGACGACATCGCGCCGAGTATACTTGAGGTCCTCCGCCCCCTCGGGCAACAGTTCCTCGATGATCTTGTCACAGATTTCCTTGACGGCGTTATACCGCTCGAGCTTCATCGGCTTTCGCTTGGCGCCTTTGAGGTCGTACTTCTCGCACAAACCCTGGACCTTGCCGGGGAGTGACTCGTCCTTCTCCGGCGGTGTCCAGGACTTCTCGATATTGACCATCTCGGCGAGTTCCTTGATGGCCCCGACGATCTTCTTGCAACTGTCAAAGCCCAGGGCGATGGCATCGGCGGCCGCAGCCTCAGGAATCTCCATCGCGGCAGCTTCGATCATATTCACGGCTTCGGCGTGTGACGAAATCACCGCCTCGAAGTCGTTCGTGGCTCGCTGCTCTATCGTGGGATTGACGATGAACTCGCCGTTTGAGCGTGAGACACGGACCGCGGCCGTCGGCCCCTCGAACGGAATCGGGCTGACCGCCAGCGCCGCCGAGGCGCCGCACATCGCGAGGACATCCGCGTCGTTTTCCTGATCGGATGACAACACCATGCATTGGATTTGCACTTCGTTGCGAAACCCATCCGGAAACAGCGGCCGAATCGGTCGGTCGGTCAAGCGCATGGTCAGGATTTCCTTGTTCGTGGGCCTGGCCTCGCGCTTGAAAAAGCCGCCCGGGAATTTTCCGGCGGCGTACATTTTTTCTCGATAGTCCACCGTCAACGGGAAGAAATCGATGCCCTCCCGCGGCTTGGCCGTCACCACCGTGCACAAGACCATGGTCTCGCCATAGGTGACAAGAACAGCCCCCGCCGCCTGCTTCGCCAACTTGCCGGTTTCAAACTTCATCTTCCGGCTACCGACTTCTACCTCAACACTATGCGTCTTCATCATCTTTCTTTTCTCTCTCTATCCGCCAAACCTTCAACAACACATCCGTCTTCACAAACCCAACGCATCAACGCTCACGAACCGGTGCCGATCAAATCGGCGCCGCCTTACCCGTCATCGCCGGAGAAAGGCGCGCACGAATCCACCGCCAGGAAAACCCCGGCGTCGAACAACACGCACTTCTCCCGATGAACGGAAACGAAAACCAGAATGGAGGGATCGGGCTCTGGTTGCCCATTACTTTCGCAAGCCCAAGCTTTCAATGATCTTCTGATATTTCTGTCGGTCGGTTCTGTTCAGGTATTTCAACAGACTGGACCTTGCGCCGACCATCTTCAACAAGCCCCGTCGCGACGAATGATCGCGTTTGTGCTGCTTCAGATGATCGGTCAGTTGTTTGATTCTGTTCGTCAGCAAGGCCACCTGAATCTCGGGCGAACCCGTGTCCTTCTCGTGACGACGATGCGTCGAAACAACACTCGTTTTGGCTTCTACCGTCAACGCCATGATCCGTTTATGCTCCCGGTGCTGGTCACGCTCCTTGGTGTTTTCCGCCTCGCGGGCACGTGAGCGACCGCTGCCACCAATCGAATCAGACTAGCATATCGTCGTTCGCCGGACGTTGCAAGCCCGCCGCAAGACTCGGTACTGGTACAGTTTGAATTGGGGAGCATCGGCCTCTGGCCGGTACGTAGGTCGAAAACGAGGATTTCGTGCCGGCGGGACGCCGATGCTCCCCAAACGCTACCAGTACCAAGACTCGGATATGGGGTGGCCGTGACAGTTAAGGCGACCTTGGAATGTAGCGGGCTGGTGTTCCAGTCCGCGGAGCGGACGGTGGATTGACAGGGTTATTGCATAGGCTCAGGGACATTAAGGCTCGATAATCTATTCGTAGCCGTTTCTCGGCTTTCGGCGGGCTACAGCGTTTCCGGCTCGGTGTATTCACCGCCCAGCAACTCACACGCCCTTTCCAGCAATCGATCGATGCTGAACGGCTTTGTGAGATAATCCGCCACGCCCAGGTGCCTGGCGTAGGCCTCGTGGCGCTTGCCTTCGTTCGCGGTGATCATGATGACGTGGGGCCGATCGCCGGGTTCCGCCTTGGCCTTGAGCGATTCGAGAACGAGGAATCCGCTACGCCTGGGCATCATCATGTCCAGAACGACCAGGTCGGGATCGAGTTTCCTTGCCAGATCCACCGCCTGATTCCCGTCTCGCCCGGTGGTCACCTTGGCCCCCGAGGTCTCAAACGCGATCCTCACTATCGCCAGGATATCGGGATCGTCGTCAACGACGAGTATCGATTTGCCTTCCAGCTTTGCCGGCATGCGCGCTCCTCCGTCTTTTCCAGTGTCTCCCCCATCGTCCCGGCAGATGCGCTGCCCGAGGGCCGACAAGGAAGTATATGGCCCCGTCCCCGACCGAGCAAGTGGCGCACCCGCGCCCGCCACCGTCGGGAACGATATACTGCGACCGCGCGACCCAACCCCCGCAACATGAGGAGCCCGGCCTTGCGATATTGCCAGTTGTTCTCACCGCCTTTACTCCGTCGATCACGGATACTGCCCTTCGTCGCCGTATTGGCCGTGCCGCTGTGGTGCTGTGGATGCCCCGCGATGGGCACGCTGCCCAATCAAGCACCGGTGACGGAGCTGACCGACGAACGGACCGACCGCCCCTACTTGCTGTATGTTCCCAGCACATACTCGGATGCTGTCTCCTGGCCGCTCGTCGTCGCGTGTCATGGAACGTGGCCGTGGGACACGCCTGCCCCTCAAATGCGAGAATGGGCCAGGTTTGCCGAGGCCCACGGCATCATTATCATTACGCCGTGCCTGCGCGGTGTCCGGGGCGACTTTCCACCTCCGCCACAGAAGCAAATCGCCCTTCAGCAGCAGGACGAACAGGCCATCCTCGCGATCGTCTCAGCCACAAAGCGAAAATACAACATCGCGGAGGAGCAGGTCTTCATGACCGGCTGGTCGGCCGGCGCCTACGCGATTCTCCACACGGGCCTGCGACATCCGGATATCTTCCGGGCACTTGCAATCCGACAAGGCACGTTCGACGAGCAGTTCATGGATATTCCGGCGGGCCGGCGCGACCCGTGGCAGCGAATGCTGGTCATCTACGGCATGGCGGACTTCCTACGCAGCCAGTCCAAGGACATGATGAAATGGCTACGCGACGGCGGCTACACTGTGGACGAGCGGGAAATCGCCGGAAGCCACCGGCGAATCGACCCCGAACTGCCGTGGCGATACTTTCAGAAGATCGCCAAGACCATGCCATGGCTTCGCATTCGAGCCGCGGCCGCCGATTCTGACGAACCGCGGAATGTGCGTTTTCACCTGGATGCCGTTCCACGCGTGGCCAGACAGAAATGGTTCTTCGGCGACGGCACGGAGTCGTACGAGGCTTCTCCGGAACATACGTTCGACAAGCCGGGTACATACGAAGTGACCGTGAACATCGCGTTCGACAACGGGAAGAAATACGCCAGGAAACGCACCATCAAGGTTGGGTGGAAGTAACCAGCGGTGTCACCCTCATCGCCGGGGGGGGGCAATGGACTGCAAACATTTTGCCCCCCGGGGGGGCAATGCGCTGTCAACATCTTGGCCCCGGAGGGGCCGAGGCGAGTAGCCACGGGTGGAGCCCAGCGGAACCCGTGGTCCGAGTTGGCCCGCATCCCATTCCGTTTTGGAGAGGTGGGCGAAACCGCTATGGACAGCGGTCTATAGCATTTCACGTTTGTCTGTAGCGGCCGACGCCCCTGTCGGCCGTCGAAAACCGTTGGTATTCAACGTCCGACACGGGGGTCGAACGCTACACCATTAAGTGAAATGCTCTGGGGCGGGCGGCACTGACAAGCGCGCGGGGCGGGACGACGTTGATTCGGACGGCGCTGTTCAATCCAAGCACCCATCCGGCGAACCGGGAATTGGAGCTTGTCCGTGGACGTTCTATGCGGCCTACGGCCGCGCTGTGCCACATCGGCGATTCAGACCGCCGGCTCCGCGCCCTCGCGGCCGGCCGGTTCCCTCGCGGCTTCTTCCTGGAGCATCATCCAAAGATGGTTCATAACGTGTTCGAGCCCCAGCCCGCTGACCGCGGAAATACCCTGGACCTCCATGTCCAATTCCCGGGTGAATTCCGCCAACTCCGGTGGGTCCGCCCGGCCTGCCAGATCGAGCTTGTTGGCGACCACCAGTTCCGGTTTGTTGGCCAATGCAGGGCTGTATTTCTCCAGTTCTCGCCGGATCGCCCGATAAGCCTCCGTCGGGGTCGGCTGGCCCTGCGGCGGGTATAGATCGACAACGTGCAGCACCACCCGTGTTCGCTCGATGTGCCGCAGGAAGGTATCCCCGAGCCCCACGCCTTCATGGGCCCCTTCGATCAGCCCCGGCACGTCGGCCATGACGAATCGTCGATAGCCCGACAGATCGACGATGCCCAGATTGGGCACGAGTGTGGTGAACGGATAGTCCGCAATCTTCGGCCGTGCGCGCGATACGCGCGACAACAACGTGCTTTTACCGGCGTTCGGCAGGCCGATGACCCCCACGTCCGCAATCAGCTTCAACTCGATGCGCAGCCAGCGCTCTTCTCCATCTCCCCCCTCCTCGAACTCGCGCGGCGTTTGATGCGTGGGCGTCGCGAATCGGGCGTTTCCTCGGCCGCCCTTACCGCCCCGTGCCACGCACAGCCGCTCGTAAGGGTCCACCATGTCTTTCAGCAGCACGCCTGTGTCACGGTCGTACACGAGCGTGCCCGCCGGTACCGGGACGATCTCGTCTTTGCCTCGCTTGCCTGTACAGTCGCGGCCCATGCCAGGCTGCCCCGGCTTGGCCGTCCAATGCCGATGCCCGCTGAAATCCGCCAGCGTCGAAAGTTGTGGATCAGCCTCCAGGTAGACAGTCCCGCCGTCGCCTCCGTCGCCTCCGTTGGGTCCCCCCTTGGGGATGTACTTCTCCCGGCGGAAGCTAACGCAGCCGTCGCCGCCGCGACCGCTTCGCACGCAGATTTCAGCTTGGTCAAGGAACAACATGGCGGTTTTCTTCGATCATTTTCAGGAAGGGGTTGGGGCTCCGTGATCGAGCAAGTTAGCCACGGAGTGGCGTAAGCAGATAGCCCACGGCGTTAGCCGTGGGATCGCATCGGCACACATGCTGCTTAGCCCCAGCGGGGCGGAAGATGTGGCCTGGTCTGCTCTAGCGCCCCTCCGGGGCTCACTGACCCACAGGCGCTCCGACCCCACGGCTCGCGCCGTGGGCTATGTCCTACCGCCCCTCATGGGGCTTCGATATTCCCCGGAATTCCGCGAATCCACCGTTCCTTACTGGTCCCAGCCAAACACAACGGCCGGCCGCGGAAACCACGGCCGGCCTTGCGAAATTCATCGATTCAGCGGAGTCCGCCCGCGCATTGATCGGCCGAACGAGCCGCCTCCGCGCCTCGTTGTCAGTTTGTTTCGGCAGCAGCGGGCGCGATCGATATCTTGCGGCCTCTGAAGACCACCTTGCCGTCCTTCAAGGCGAACAGCGTGTCGTCCCTGCCGCGGCCGACGTACATGCCCGGCAGAAACGGCGTGCCGCATTGCCGCACGAGAATCGTGCCCGTCGTGACCACCTGACCGTCATACCGCTTCACACCGCGAAACTGCGGATTACTGTCTCGGCCGTTTCGCGTGGAGCCTTGTCCCTTCTTATGCGCCATAACCCTGCTTCCTCAACCGTTGTATCGCACCGTTGCGTATTCTACCTTGGTATTGCCGCCTGCCTAATTTGCTGTCGCACGCGGCTCGAATCGTCTTGGGCCACATCTACCGCATGATCCAAGTCATCTTTCCCAGCTTTGGATTCGCCGCAGCCCGTGTTTTGACATCTCCCGCCAGCGTGTAGGGCATCGCCAGCGTCTTTCGCAATACGAAAAACTCCTCGTTATCTTCGCCGGCCTTGCGGCGCGGGTCATACTTCGGGTTCGGTTTCGTGATCCGCTCGCCCGACAGGCCCGCGACGTAAACGGTGAACTTGCTTACCCGAGGATCCAGATCACGGAAGACCATCACGCTCGTCCGTGCGTTGTCCTTGCCTTGCAGCAGCTTGCCGATGGCTCGCACCGGCGTCACCAGGAACGGATGCGTCTTGGCGTGTCGGTCCTTGATCGCCTTGAACACGCTCGACTGAAGGCCGACGATGGCCGGATCGACCGTGAGCCGCGGCGCCAGCTTCGGTTGCGCTTTCGCCTGCTCGGCCGTCAGTTCCGTCTCGATCTCGTTGACACGCGTGATCTCCGGGTGAAAGGCGATGTCCTCCCCCGTCTCGTTCGTCACCGTGTACAACATGTACCAATACGTTTGTGAGCCGACCTGTATCCGAAGCGGCGGCGTCGGCTCGAACGTCAATTCCCACGACACACGGACCGGGCTGGGCTCCGGCTCCGCCAACGCGACCACCGCGGCCATCGACAACACACAAAGCAATGCCACACAAACGGCAATTCGAGTCATCACTTCGACCCCACTTTGGATCGGCGATCTCCGGACCGAACCCGCCACGCGCCTCTCCGAGAAGCCAATGGCCAAGTCCGCACCGAAAGCAGCCGAACCACATAGTTTACCAGTATCCTCGATCATGTCAACGCGACCCCCATCGCCCCCCCCCGACGGTCGGCGATCCCCACCCCGCCCGGTGCCGAGGAGGTGTGCGGCATCGTGTCGCCCCCGGTTTCCTCCACATATACCTATTATCGCAGTCTGACCCGAAAAACTCAACCTGCGCCTACTTCATCGCAGTGGGAAATCACACGAGCCCCCGGCCCAGCGAGCCGGCTCGTCTCGATCCGGTCTTCCTGCCGGGGGCTCTTGTTCCGAGGGGGCTGGAATCAACCGATTCCGTCGTTTAGCCACGACCCGCAGGGGAGCGCGCCCTCCACGCGTTCCCCAGGGCAATCGCAAGAATGGCCGGGCGGTGGTCTTTGCAGCGGTTTGCGCGCTCGTGTAGCGGCCGATTCGGGTATGATAGACGGCTCGTGGAGGTCCGAGAATCGCAGCCCACGGGCTTCACACATCAACGGAGGTCTGAAATGAAAGCCCAAGCCAAGCTGTCCCGTCCACACCGGTTCGCCTCCATCGGCCTCCCGGCTGCGGTCCTATGCCTCCTCGCCCCCGCGTCGCTCCAGGCGTGGGACGAGCCGGGGCACATCATCGTGACACGCCTGGCGATCGAGCAGATGCCGCAGTCCATGCCCAAATGGCTCCTGGCTCCCGCCGTCCGGTCTCGGCTTATCTACCTTTCATCAACGCCCGATCGCTGGCGGGGACAGCACAACGTCCACCTCGACCACGCCAACAACGCCGAGCATTACATCGATGAGGAGCTGCTGCATCCCTACGGCCTCGGGATCAAGACGCTGCCCCCGCTACGACGCGAATACACCGATCTTCTCGCGACGCAGCGGGCTTTGCACCCCGACAAGTTCGAGCCTTACCGACGCGAGGACGACGCATCCTACACGCGGCTGACCCCCGGCCTCCTGCCGTATCGCATCGCCGAACTGCAATGGAAGATCGCCGGCGGCTGGACCACGCTAAAAACCTACGAGGAACACCGTGACTACGTCACCGACGACATGATCCGAAATGAACGCGCGAACATCGTCTATCACATGGGCATTGTCAGCCACTACATCGCCGATGGCGCACAACCCCTGCACGCGACCAAACACTACAACGGCTGGACCGGCCCCAATCCGAACGGCTACACCACCGGCAAGACATTCCACCGTTTCATCGACGACGGCGTGATCCAACATTTCGCGCTCACGCCCGAGTCTCTGATCGGTCGCGCGCGACCGGCCCGACCGATTTCGACGACGACGTACTGGCCGGATATCTGTGCGTACCTGTACGAGAGCTACCAGCTTGTCGAACCGCTGTACAAGCTGGAAAAATCCGGCGACCTCCGCAAAGACAAAGGCCGACAGTTCATCGAAGACCGCCTTCTCGAAGCCGGCGCGATGCTCGCGGGCGTCTGGTCGGCGGCGCACGAGGCGGCGCACATCGATGACTTCCGCGTCGGCCAACTCACTGCAGGCAAGAAGGTGCGAGCACCCAGCGCGCCAAGCAAGCCGAAATCGCCGACAAAGCCCAAGGT